>JBBKXQ010000169.1:0-13682 GCA_037969565.1 Acidimicrobiales bacterium
GCGTATGAGCGATGCCGGCAGCGGCGTCGCTGACCCTCGGAGCGAGAACGACGGAGATCAGAATTGATGAACCGGCGAGCAGGATCAGCAACGAAACCACGCCCCAGAAAAGTCGTCGCTCATTGTCCACCGCATGCATGTTAGTCATTGGACCAGCTGGTATCGGTTTACCATTCCTCTGTTGGCTGGCCCAGTGATTCTCACGAGACCGAGCCGAGCTGATGTCGACTCGCCCAGCGACGGGCACCGACCATGATCGGGACCATGGGATTCGTATGGGGCAAGGCGGGAAGCGTCGAGCCGTCGATGACCGAAACCTGCCCGGCACCCGGCACGGCATTCCCTCCCCCGAGAACGTCAGCGAGTGTGGCGCAGTGATGTTGGACCGGGCTCGGGTCATCACTCAGCGAAACGTTCACGACCGATGGCATCTCCGCCAGCCATCGCAGCACCTGTGTGATTCCTGCGATGAGCACGTTCTTTCGGTTGTATTCGAGCGCGGAGACGATGACGGCCGCATGCCGTCGGCCGTTCTCGTGAGCCCCGGTGTGGTCGAGCACCAAAATCTGGAGGTCGATGACACGGTGCTCGGTCAGGCCGGTCTGCAGACGAAGCAAGCGAGAACTCGGTGGGCCCACCGGTGCTGAAACCTGGAGGTCAGGGGCCAACTCGGCGATCACGGCCGTCGATGCATGGTTGAGCGGCTTTCCTACCTGAGTCGGACGAAGCAGCCCCGACCGCACGAGCAGTGCGGGAGATCCGATGGCACCGCCGGCCAGCACCACGTGCGACGCCCCGATCCGCTCACCCGACGAGAGGACCACGTCGAAGCCTTCCACGCGATCGACCTCGGCGCCACAGCGCACGACCAGCGATGATGGAGCGTCGGCCAAGAAAGCGTCAGCCGCCGAAATCCTCCGACCGTCGACGGCCGCCAGCGAGAGCGGGCACCATCCCTCGGCTCCGCTGCTCATCGTCGACCGGCCAATGGGAACACCTCGCGTGACCAACTCTCCGAAGGCCCTGGTCATGGGTCCCGGCTCGGGCTCAGTTGTCTGAAACGACCGGAGAATCTGGGTCTGATGCTCCCTCGCGTCGTCCCAATCCCATCCCCATCGGCGGGCGTCGAGAGGATCGATGGCGTGCAGCACCATGCCGTTCACGGCCGAACCGCCACCGAGCCCACGGCCCCTCCTCGGCCCCTCATCCCACCACCATTCGGACGTGTCGGTGTTGGCCGCGGCCGTGCGCAAATGGTTCAGGTCATCGAGCGCATCAGGTCGAGGAGAGCCGGGGCCGACCTCGAGAAGGATCACGTCGATGCCCCGATCGGCCAGCGTGCGAGCCGCGACGCAACCGGCCGGCCCCGCCCCGACCACGACGACCGGGCGATCTTCGTGTCGACCCACGATCAGCCGGTGACGAGTACAGGAGGTTCGAACCGCAGCGCCAGCGCTTCGCTCATCGAGGCGGCAATGGCCAAGAGCCGAAGGTCGGACCAGCGAGGGCCGACGATCTGAACACCCATCGGCAGACCATCGATCTGGCCGAGTGGCAACACGATCGACGGGAGCAACGGCATGGTGGCGAGTCCGGACCAGAAGAGCAGCTCGTGGTAGCCCCGGTCCTCGTCGTCGACCCTGACCACACGATCGGCGTAGCGGACATCGACGTTGTGAGGGAAGGCCTGGGTCTGGCTGACGGGCATGACCATCACATCGACCGATTCGAACAGCTCAGCCCACGATGCGACCGCCTTCTGCCGACGGGCATTCGCGGCAAACCAGGATCGGTGGCTCGACACGCTGTCTCGCATGTTGCGCATGTCGAACGTCGACGAATCTCCCGCATCCAGGTCGTCGGGGGTGTCAGCAGTGGCCGCGATCATCCGAGTTCGAACGTGTTCCGGAATCCCCGAGCCGGTGACCGAGAAGAGCAGGCGCGAATAGATGTCGTGGAGTTCGTTGGCGGCCATCGAAGGTCGCAACGATGGTGACACCTGGGCACCGAGCGCTTCCAGCGACTGGGCGACCCCCGCGACCGCACCCGCCGTGGCCCGATCGACCGGGGCGATCGGATCATCAGCCCACAACCCAACCCGCAGACGTCCGAGGTCGACGGAACCGGCGCTGGGCAGGGCCGCCCCGGGGAACCCGCTCATCGGATTGACGCTCGAGCAGACATCGAGGAGGAGCGAAAGGTCGTCGACGGACCGACCAAGCGGACCTACAACGGCGAGATCGGGGCCCTCGGGAACGTGGCCCTGGGACGAAATCACTCCCCACGACGGCTTCAACCCGAACACTCCGTTGAAATGGGCCGGCACTCGGATCGAGCCTCCGATGTCGGATCCGACTTCACCGAGCGAGAAGCCGCAGGCGACGGCAACAGCGGCGCCGCCCGATGAACCCCCGGCGGTGCGATCGGGATGCCAGCCATTGCGAGTGAGGCCGTAGACCTCGTTGTACGTCTGATGGTCGCCGGCGTAGAGGGGCACATTGGTCTTGCCGAACAGCACTCCACCGTTCGACCTGATCGCTCGAACGACGTCTGCATCCCGGGTGGGCACATACTCGGCCCGTTGCGGAGCACCCGAAGTGGTGACCAGTCCTTCGGTCTCGAAGGTGTCCTTGATGGTGAGCGGGATCCCTTCCAACGGTCCGACAGAGTCGCCACTGGCCCGACGCTGATCAGCGGCCGCAGCGGCGGCCAGGGCGCGATCGATGTCGAAGGCCACAACTGCATTCACGGATGGATTGAAGACATCGATCCGATCGAGTTGGGCTGCCAGCAATTCCGTGCTCGACACCTCCCCGGCCGCAAGGGCAGCAACCGCCTCCGTCAGCGTCGACCGATCGAGGTCCACGGTCACGTGACGGACTGGTCTCGAAGCAAACGACGGAGAATCTTGCCCGACGCCGACTTGGGTATCTCGTCGGTGAACTCCACGATTCGAATCTGCTTGTAGCTGGCCACGTGGCCTTTCACGAATGCTTGGAGGTCCTCGGCCGTCGCTTCGGCCCCGGGCTGGAGCACGACGAACGCCTTCGGGAGTTCGCCAACTGCCACGTCAGCGATACCGATGACGGCCACGTCGGCGACGGCCGGATGGGTGACCAGAAGCGCTTCGAGTTCGGCCGGCGGAACCTGAAATCCGTTGTACTTGATGAGTTCCTTCACCCGATCGACGATGAACATGTGTCCATCGGCATCGATACGGGCCACGTCGCCGGTGTGGAGCCAGCCGTCGGCGTCGATGGTGGCCTTGGTTGCGCCCTCGTTGTTCAGATAGCCCAGCATCACCTGTGGACCCTTGATGAGCAACTCACCCTCCTCGTCGACGCCGAGGTCGTTGCCCTCGTCGTCGATGATGCGGGAATCGGTGTTCGGAGCAGCGACGCCATTCGAGCCACTCTTGAAGTCGGCGCCAACCGTGGCGTGGCTGATGGGACTGAGCTCGGTCATGCCATATCCCTGCACGACGGCGCAGCCGATCCGCTCCGCAGCTTCCCGGGCGAGGTCGCCGCCCAACGGCGCGGCGCCACAGAAGATCTTCTTCAGTGAACTGAGATCGACCTCACCGACGGCCGGATGTTTGGCCATCCCGAGCACAATCGGCGGCACGGCGAAGAACTGCGTGACGCCGTACTTCTGGATCAGACCGAGCCCGGCGACCATGTCGAATCTCGGCATCGTGACGACGGTGACCCCCGAGGCGAGCAGGCCGTTCATCAGCACTTGCATTCCGTAGATGTGGAAGAACGGAAGCACGGCAAGGGCAACATCGGTCTCGTCGTATTGGAGCATGGCCTGACTCTGGGCCAGGTTGGCAACGAGGTTGTGGTGGGTGAGCATCACACCCTTCGGCAGCCCGGTCGTGCCACTCGAATACGGGAGCACCACAACTTGCTCATGGACGTTTACCGGGACCTGCTCGATTGCGTCGCCGTACAGATTCTCGAACGACGCTTCGCCGATGATCGCGAGTTCGGTCACCGGGCTTCCTTCCATCGCCGCAGCTGCCGTCTCGGCGAACATCGGGATGGTGATCAGCAACGTTGCGCCGGCATCGTTGAGCTGGAAGCGGACCTCATCGGCACCGTAGGTTGGGTTGATCGTGGTGACCGTGGCTCCCGCCGTGGCTGCGGCGTGGAAGACGACGGCGTACTCGGGCATGTTGGGCGCCATCAGGCCGAGGGTGACTCCTGGTCCGAATCCCTTCGCCTGGAGTCCTCCGGCCAGACGGGCGATGTGATCCTTCAGTTCGGCGAACGTCAGGGTGCGACCTGTGCCTCCGTCGATCATGGCGGCCCGGTCGGCCAGTGTGTCGGCCTTCTGCAGAACGTATTCGGTGAGCGGGATCTCGGGAATCACGACATCTGGTAGTGGGCTCTTGAAAACGTGCGAAGTCATAGGGCGGCATGGTGCCCCATTCGGCCCGCGTGTGCCACAACAGGCGGGAAATTGGGCCGCTGCCTCGACGGGTTGCAACCCAGTGAGAACTCCAGCGGAACACAGCGGGGAAGGATGTCGGCCCGATCTCGGTTTGCCCGGGTCATGACACCCTCGGTATCGAGCTGCCTGCTGTCGTTGGCCTTGCTGGCGACGGCGTGCACGTCGGATGGCGCCGACCTCGATGGCGCTGCTTCCGAGCTTGCCATTCCCGACCTCGTTTCCGGCGAAGCTGTTGACTACGGCGACGGTCCGCTTGCTCCTGATCGGCCGAACGCCGAGCTCACGCAACTGCTCGCTGAACTCCGAACTTCGCTCAGCCTCGGACTCAGCGCCGTCACCATCGGGTTCAGCGAGGCACAGCTGGACCGCGTTGTCTCGGCCGGAGATCCACGAGCCCTCTGGCCCCTCGCCGACCTGCTCCGATTTCCCACCGAGGGAAATGTGGAATCTCCACAAATCGTCGCCGCATTCGAAGCGTTGGCCGGTGTCGAGCTGCCACCCACCAATGTGTGGACGGAGGCGACCAACCGACTGATCGCGTGGGATCTTCCGGCACCGGACGGCTATCTCGAGTTCAAACGGACCCTCTTCACCCTCATCGAACCGCAGTGGGAGCCGCTGTTCAACGACGACGCCATCATCGACTGGCGCCTGGTCAGTTGGGGCGGCGTGCTCATCGACGACCGAGCCGTTGGCGACGGCAGTGGTTGCAGCCGGGGTTGCATTCCGGCCCTCGACGATCCCGCCCACACCGACGCCGCAGGAGGCGACTGGTATCCCGACGACGGGCTGATCTTCGGTGTGGAAATCGGTGGTGAAGCGATGGCCTATCCCAAGAACATCATGGAAGTCCACGAGATGGTGAACGACACCATCGGTGGGAGGCGAGTTGCACTCCCCTACTGCACGCTGTGCGGGTCGGCCCAGGCCTATCTCACCGATGAACTACCACCGGGCACGATTCCCGCGAGCCCCGTCACCGGTGACGCTCTGCCGATCATGCGCACCTCTGGTCTCCTCATCAGGTCGAACAAGATGATGTACGAGTTCAACACCAAGTCGTTCGTCGACACGTTCCTCGGCGTGGCAACATCCGGCCCATTGCTCGCGGCCAACGTCACCTTCGACCAGGTATCCGTCGTCGTCTCCACCTGGGGTCAGTGGAAGCAAGACCATCCCGCAACAACGATCGTTGCCGAGGACGGCGGAATCGGTCGGAGCTATCCACTTGATCCGCTCCGGGGCCGAGACGACGACGGCCCGATCTTTCCGATCGGCGAGCAGGATGACCGCCTACCCGTTCAGGAACCGGTGCTCGGCGTGACGGCCAGCGACGGAACGCCGGTCGCGGTTCACGTTCAGATCGCCCGGGCCACGCTCGAAGCCGGCGAATCGATCATCATCAGCAGCCCGGATTTCGACAGCATCACGATCGAACTCGACGGTGACGGCATCCGTGCCCTGAATGAGCGGGGCGACGATGCGGCGGCCCATCAGGCGTTCTGGTTTGCGTGGAGCCAGTTCCAGCCCGGCACGCTGATCTGGCCCACCGACTTCTGATCACCGTTTCCGGTCCTCGAACGACACGACGGCGTCGATCCCGACATGATCAACGGGCTCTATTAGGATCGATCCAATACTTGACTAATTCCAGAATCCATGATGTGATGGAAAAAGTGACAGACACGACCGACGGAGTGGATCAGCTCCTACGCCAACACAAGGTGCAAGTGACGGCTCAACGGCTGGCCATCATGCGCGCGGTGTCATCCCGCCCGCATGCCACCGCCGATGATCTCACCGACGATGTCAGGGCGGTCATCGGATCGATCTCCCGCCAGGCGGTCTACGACACACTCGGTGTGTTGGTCGACAAGAACCTGATCCGGCGGATCCAGCCCTCGGGATCTGCGGCCCGCTACGAGGATCGGGTGGGAGACAATCATC
This sequence comes from Acidimicrobiales bacterium, assembly GCA_037969565.1. Lineage (GTDB taxonomy): Bacteria > Actinomycetota > Acidimicrobiia > Acidimicrobiales > SZUA-35 > SZUA-35. The sequence continues at coordinate 6,403 of JBBKXQ010000169.1, forward strand.
ACCACCTGATCTGTCGAGACTGCGGCACCACGGTCGACGTCGACTGCGCCGTCGGAGAGGTGCCCTGCCTCACCGCTCATGATGATCACGGTTTCGAGATCGACGAAGCCGAGGTCATCTATTGGGGCATGTGCTCGCCATGCCAGACAGAGAGCAAGAAATAGAGAGCAAGAAAAAGAGAGCAAGAAAAAGAGAGCGGAGATCGAGGGCGTCAGCTCACTACCGATTCCGAGCCCGCAACCGCACTACCAACCCAACCCGCAACATGCAGTTCAAGGAGCAGCTATGACCGAACAGGAAAAAGAAGTCTTCGACGTCAATGAGAGCCAGAAAACGTGCCCGGTGATGGGCGGCCCCTTCGCTGCCCACACCGCCGTTGGGTCTTCGGCCAACCAACACTGGTGGCCCAATCAGTTGAACCTGAGGATGCTCAACCAGAACTCGCCTCTGATCGATCCGATGGGCGACGATTTCGACTACGCCGAGGAGTTCAAGTCCCTCGACCTCGCTGCGGTGAAGCAGGATCTCACCGCCGTGATGACCGACTCGCAGGAGTGGTGGCCCGCCGACTACGGCCACTACGGCCCGTTCTTCATCCGGATGGCCTGGCACAGCGCCGGCACCTATCGAATCGAAGACGGTCGGGGTGGTGCATCCACCGGCACCCAGCGTTTCGCTCCACTCAACAGCTGGCCCGACAACGTCAACCTCGACAAGGCCCGCGCCCTGCTCCTCCCGATCAAGCAGAAGTACGGCCGCAAGCTCTCTTGGGCCGACCTGATGGTTCTCACCGGCAACGTCGCCCTGGAGTCGATGGGCTTCCAGACCTTCGGTTTCGCCGGCGGCCGGGCCGACGTCTGGGAACCCGAAGAAGACATCTACTGGGGCCCCGAAACCGAATGGCTCGGCGACGAGCGGTACAGCGGAGACCGGGAACTCATGAATCCCCTCGGCAATGTGCAGATGGGTTTGATCTATGTGAATCCGGAAGGGCCGAACGGCAACCCCGATCCACTCGGCTCGGCTCGCGACATTCGTGAGACGTTCGCCCGGATGGCGAGGAACGACGAGGAAACCGTTGCGCTGGTCGCCGGCGGACACACCTTCGGCAAGACCCATGGTGCCGGCGATCCCGATCTCGTCGGCGCCGAGCCCGAGGGTGCCCCCATCGAATTGCTGGGGCTCGGCTGGAAGAGCAGCTTCGGATCCGGCAAGGGTGTCGACACCATCAGCAGCGGCCTCGAAGGCGCATGGACGCCCACCCCGATCACGTGGGACAACACCTACTTCGACGTGCTTTTCGGATACGACTGGGAACTCACCGAGAGCCCGGCCGGCGTGAAGCAATGGACGCCGACGAATCCGGAGGCCCAGGGCACCGTGCCCGATGCCCACGATTCCTCGCGGACGCACGCCCCCATGATGTCCACCGCCGACATGGCGCTGAAGATGGATCCGATTTACGAACCCATCTCGCGTCGGTTCCACGAAAACCCTGCGGAGTTCGCCGACGCATTCGCCCGGGCCTGGTTCAAGCTGACCCACCGCGACATGGGCCCCATCGCCCGCTACCTCGGACCAGAAGTTCCCGACGAGGAGCTGATCTGGCAGGATCCGGTCCCCGCCGTCAACCACGACCTGATCGGTGAAAGCGACATCGCCGACCTCAAGGCGAAGGTGCTCGATTCCGGTCTGAGCATCGCTCAGCTGGTGTCGACGGCATGGGCCTCGGCCTCGACGTTCCGCAACAGCGACAAGCGGGGTGGCGCCAACGGTGCCCGCATCCGCCTGGCTCCCCAGAACGATTGGGAGGCCAACAACCCGCCCGAATTGCGCCAGGTCCTGCAGACGCTGGAAAGCGTCCAGTCGGATTTCAACAGCTCGGGCAAGACAGTGTCGCTGGCTGACCTCATCGTTCTCGGTGGCTGCGCCGCGGTGGAAGCGGCGGCCAAGAATGCTGGAAACAACATCACCGTTCCGTTCACGCCCGGCCGCACCGACGCCTCCCAGGAGCAAACCGACGTCGATTCGTTCGCACCACTCGAGCCAACTGCTGATGGATTCCGCAACTACCTCGGCAAGGGTCACACCCTGCCCGCAGAGCACCTCATGGTTGATCAGGCGCAGTTGCTGACGCTGACAACCCCCGAGATGACTGCGCTCGTCGGTGGCATGCGGGTTCTCAATGCGAACAGCAAGGGATCGAGCCACGGCGTCTTCACCGACCGGGCCGAAAACCTCACCAACGACTTCTTCGTGAACGTGCTCGATCGCAACATCGACTGGGCCGCAACCTCTGCCTCAGAGGATGAGTTCGAGGGTCGCGACCGATCGAGCGGCAACGTGAAGTGGACCGGGTCCCGATGCGATCTGATCTTCGGATCGAACTCGCAACTCCGAGCCATTTCGGAGGTCTACGGGGCCAGCGACGCACAACAGAAGTTCGTCACCGACTTTGTTGCGGCGTGGGTCAAGGTCATGAACCTCGACCGGTTCGACATCGCCTGATTCCCCACTGATTGTCGATGACCGGCCGGTTGCTCAACGAGCAGTAAGACCCGGTCGGTTGCTCAACGAGAAGAAAGACCCGGCCGCTGCTCACCGTTCTGGTGGGCAGCGGTCGCTGGGTCTGGGCTCAGATTGCTTGCGGCCTCGGAGAAGGCGTCATACCAAGCTTCGTAGCCGAGGTCGTTGGGGTGAAACCGATCACCGGCCGAACGGCCACGCCAAGTCGTCAGTTTCCGATCGACGTCGGCGACGATCAAGCCGTTGTCGGCGGCCTCGGCCCGGATGATTCGGTTCAACCGCTTGGCCATCAGGCTGCCGTTGGCCGGGAGGGTTGCGAGGATCGCCTGCGACGGAAGCTCAGCCATCAACGACCGCAGCGAGGCGGCAGACCGACCGGGCGTGGAGCCACGCACGAGATCATTGCTGCCAACCGTGCAGGTGACGATTCGGGGCGGCCCGTCGAGGGAACGCAGCGCCGCCAGCTGGATGTCGACCACATCGGACATGCGCGCTCCCGATCGGGAGAGATTCACGATGCTCATCGCTGTGTTTCCATCGAGTTCGGCTTCGCGAAGGGCCAACCGGTGGGGCCAGGATCGCGCTGGCGACGAGGCACCGATGCCCTGACTCAATGAGTCTCCGAGCACCACCATGGTGGGTAGGTCCTGGTCGGTCAGCGCGTCGTGCGCTCGATCCCGCCAGTATCCGCCGTATTCGACGATGTGCTGTTGCGTGGTCCGAATACCGCTGAAGATCGGAGCGAAGGCGCGTACGACGCGGCCCGGCATTGGCGGTTCCAATGCCCGCTCGATCGCTTGATTCATTTCTCTCCCTCGACCGATTCGACCACGACCTTGAGACTCGAGGCTACGCCTGATCGGCCTCGTCACTCGAACCCAGCGGTTCATCTACGGTGTCGACATGATCGATGCCGAACCCTCGAGTCGGCGGCAATGGTGTTGGCAGTTCGTCAAGGAGCTCATCCAGAACTACCGACTCGACCAGGTCGGAGATCTCGCCGCAATCATCACCTTCTGGACCGTTCTCTCGATTCCGGCTGCCGTCTTGGCCTTGGTCAGTGCACTCGGGCCGCTCGAAGTGATCCTCGGCGCTTCCCTCGTCGACGATCTCCAGGGTCAGGTGAGCGAGTTCGTCGAGACCACGTTCCGCGAGTCTCAGCCTCTGCAGAACACGATCGACGAACTCTTCGACGCCGACCAGAGCAGCGTCCTCACCCTCACCACCTTCTTCGCCCTCTTCACGCTGAGTCGAGGGTTCGCTGCCATTGTTCGGTCACTCGATTCGATCTATCGCATCGAGGAACGTCGTTCATGGTGGCATGTCCGCCTCGTTGCAATGGGCCTCGGGCTCGGCACGATCACCGTCATCGCCGGATCGGCATCGCTGGTCGCCATCACCGCATCTCGGGCCGGATCCCTGGTCGCCCTCCTCATCGTTCCGGTCACGCTCGTGATCCTCTCGGGCTGGGCGACGATGCTGTTTCATCTGGGTCCGAACCACCACTCGCCCTGGCGATTCGACCTGCCGGGAGGCATCGTCACCGCCCTCGGATGGACCGCCGCCTCGCAACTCTTCGCGCTGTACGTACGGGTCGCACCCGGGGGAAATCAGGTCCAATCCAGCGTGGGGGCGCTCCTACTGGGCATCTCGCTGCTCTACATCCTGGCCGTGGTGATGCTCGTCGGAGCCGAGGTGAACGGCATCGTCACCGAGCGAGCTGGTGTCGCCGCGACCCGCACCTCGTTCCGCGATCGGGTCGAAAACGCTCGGGATCGGGTTGCGAGCCGTCAGGAGGAGGTCACCGCCGATCGCGGCGACATGACGCCGCTTCCGGTCGCCGATCGAGACGGTCCGGCCTGAGCAAACTGGGGCGTCGTCGCGCCGCTACGCTGCGGCCTTGACCCCAAGCCCGGGTGGCGGAATTGGCAGACGCCGCTGACTTAAAATCAGCTGTCCTTCGGGACGTGCGGGTTCAAATCCCGCCCCGGGCACGCGATCACGTTCACTCGGTCTGGAGCACTCGCTCACAGCACACGGTCACACCGGGCTCATCACGATGGCCGTCGTGGCTCCGAGCAACAGGGCGCCGATCAGGAAGTCGGCGAAGGTCCACCGCGGCTGCCGATAGCGCACGATCAGCGGGCCCCGGTTCTCCATCGCCTCACCGAGTTCGGTCGCCCGTCGAACGGCGGCCGTCGTGATCGTGGAGGCGATGTCGACCCCTTCGATCATCTTGCCCTTGTAGCCGCCCACGGCGGAAACCTTGGGTCTCGACCGCCACAGGGTGGTGACCGTGGTGAACTCGTCCGAGATGAGCGGTAGGGCCCGGACCGCCACCGTCAGGGCCGCAACCAACTCGTCGACGGGCAGACGCAGCAACCGAAACGGCTCGAGTATCCAGGCGGCCGCTCGAGGGAGATCAGCGGACGGTGTGGTCCAACCGATGAGAAGAGTCAGCAGCAGCAAACCCATCGTGACGGCGAAGAAACGGAGCTGAAGTATCAGTCCCCCGAGGCCAACATTGGTTCCCAACAGGTCGACGACGGGGTCGCCACCCGAAAGCACTCCCAAACCGAGGGCGAACAGCATGATGTAGAGAAGCAACTTCGGTGGCCGAGGCAACACTCCCAACGGCAGACGGGCGAGGGCGAACAGCAGTAGGCCCAGAGCCCAAACGATCGCAACGGCCGTCCAACCGGGCGTGAAGGAGAACCCGAAGATCAGAACAGTGAGTCCGAGGACCTTGGCTCGGGCGTCGGCCCGGTGTACGACCGTGGTTCCATCCACGTACCGAAACAGGTTGAATTGGCTGATCATGCGGCCCGGTCCTCGACGATCCTGCCATCGGCGAGCCGAACGATTCGCCGACCGAGTTCTCGACTGTCTTCCAGATCGTGGGTGACCGTGACCACGGTGGTCGTGATCGGAAGCCGGTCGATCGCCTCAGTGAGACGCTGGCGAGCAGCCCGATCAAGACCGGCCATCGGTTCGTCGAGCACGAGAAACTCGCTCCCACGGCCGATCAACACGGCTAGTCCGACCCGCCGCTGTTGGCCGACCGAGAGCTCGTCGATTGCTCGATTCAAGACATTGGATTCGAAACCCATCACCGACACGGCCCAGAGGATTCGCTCCGGTGACATTCCGAATGAGCCCATCTCCCCGGCCACAGTCGGTCGCAACAGCTGGAGTCGGGTGTGCTGCACCAAGAGGCCGATGCGATCCATTTCATCCGAGAGCGGCACGCCGGCCCACGTGGCTGTGCCCGATGTGGGTTTCGTGAGACCGGCCAGAATCCACGCCAACGTCGACTTTCCTGACCCGTTACCGCCGGCGATGAGCAATCGCTCCCCGGTTCGGATGGTCAGGTCGATCTGCTGGAGTGCCGGGCGAGCCCACGGGGTGTTGGCCCCGTGCGTATGGGAAACGTCTCGCAGAACGACGGGACCGGTCATGATCGGTTCGGCTCGACCCGCACGATTCGGTCGGCGAACGCCAACTCCGAATCGATGTGCGTCACGTGAACCACGGAAGTGCGATTCGCCACACGACGAAGGACCTCGAGAACATGCACCCGGGCCTCGGGATCGAGCATGGCCGTCGACTCGTCGCTGAGGAGCAACCGAGGCGAGCGAAGGAGGGCAGCGGCGATTGCCAGGCGCTGGAGTTCGCCTCCCGAAAGACCTGCAGTTTCGCGGTTTTCGAATCCGGCCAGCCCGACCTCGTCGAGAACGGCGGCCATCTGTTCAGGGCCGGGAGTCGTGGGCAATCCCCAAGAGAGATCGTCGTTGACGCGAGCACCCACCACCTGACTCTCGGGTCGCTGGCCGATGACGGCGGTGCCGTCGATCCGGCCGAGGCCCAGGGAGTTCGAACACACTCGATCACCGGATGACAATGGAAATCGACCGACCAGGGCGCCGAGCAGCGACGACTTTCCTGCGCCGTTCGGGCCGGTGAGCATGACCAATTCCGGGTTGCGGAGCTCGATGTCCGGGAGCCGAACCGCAGTCGAGCCCCGCATGACAACCGCATTGTTGATCGTGATCGGCAGCGGTTCGACCGGCAGATCGGCGTTTTCCGGGGCCCGCGTGAGGGGTGGCCCAAAGGCGGCATCGACCCGACGGACGGCGGGACCACCGATCTGGATGATCAAGCCGGTGACGGCAATCGAGACGATGAACTGGAAGACGGGTATGGCGACGAACCAGTGCTCGAAGCCCCATTGGATCGGTCGATCGAGACCGTCGGCGACGACTCCGAGCTGCGCCCCGTCCAGGAACCGTTTGAGCCCGCCCCACTGCACCGAAGCTGCCTCGATCGAGAGCTTCCGCAGTTCGGAGAACACCCAGAGGTATCCCACAGTGAGCGACGCCACGACCGTCCAGCCGATCGTGAGGGTCATTGCGATCGTGGTGCTGGTCGACCACCCGAACTTGACCCCCTTGCCGACAACTCCGCCGAACGTGGCCATGATCAGCATCTGGGCGGCTGAAGAGAATCCGGCCATGAGGAAGGTCAGGACGGCTCCGACCAGGAACGCCACCACGAGCACGCGTCGTCGGTGTCGAAGGCCCAGGACCGCAAACGGAATGGCGCCGATGACAGTGGTGAGACCCGAGAACGGGGTGAGCCGGGCCAGGATCACGATGAGGACGGCAAGATCGGCGAGAACCGCCGCCTCAGCCAACTCACCGGGCCGCAGGGGGCCCTTCAGATCGGGGGATGCCTCGGCCCGACGAGTGGCCCGG
>JBBKXQ010000170.1:0-40133 GCA_037969565.1 Acidimicrobiales bacterium
TGTTTTGCCCGTGCCCGGCCCACCCTGGACGACCAGTACTCCCGGCAGCGGAGCCCGGATGATCTCATCCTGCTCAGCCTGGATGGTGCCCACGATGTCGCCGAGGCGGCCAGTTCGATTGGCTTCCAACGCCGCAATCAAGGCCCCTCGGCCACGTAGTTCTCGACCGTTCACCACTGCGGACTGGGACCCGGCGGCGTCACCGAAGAACTCGTCCTCGAGGCCGAGGAGTTCGCGGCCCCGCGAAATGAAGTGTCGGCGACGAACGAGGCCCTGAGGGTCACGTCCGGTGGCCCGGTAGAACGACTCGGCCACGGGAGCCCGCCAGTCGACGATGAGCGGTTCGCGATCCTCGTCGGCGATTGCGATCCGTCCGATGTGATAACTCCCGGCGCCGGCCTCCTCGGTCTGATCAATTCGGCCGAAGCAGAGCGACCGGTCGCCGATGTCGAGGTCGATGAGCCGAGCGGCGATCTGCTCGTTGATCACCTCCCGCTCCCAGCGGGCTTGGTTGGTTCCGCCCTGGCCGACCTCGACCATGTTCTTGAGTTGGATGGCCTCTGATCGCGCGATCTCCAGCCGAGCATGGGCGCGATCGAGATGCGCTTGTTCCTCGGTCAACTCCGGATGTACTACCTCGGGGCTCGAAGCCGCCGCGTCGGCGTCTGCCACTCGTCTCCTCGGGAAAATCGGGACTTCCAAGCTAGTGGCGAAAATCGCCGACCAGCCACGTGACGAAGGCAACAGCCGGTGGGCCGCCGACAGACCCCGAAACGGCGTGGCGGGTCACGGGCAAGGTCGTCGTCGGCCCGGTTCTGATGGGTCACCCTCCACCTGGTGTCGATAGCGTGCGGCCTGTGACCAACACGGGATCGACGACCACCGACTTCAGCAACTCGCCCCTTCTGCGGGCATGTCGACAGGAACCAGGCGAACGAGTCCCGGTGTGGTTCATGCGCCAAGCGGGGAGATCCCTGCCTGAATACAAGGAAGTACGGGGCGAGGGCACGATCCTTCATGCGATCCAAGATTCCGACCGGGCCACGGAGATCACGCTGCAACCGGTCCGTCGCTACGGAGTAGACGCCGCAATCCTCTTCTCCGACATCGTCACGCCGGTGTTTGCCGTTGACTTCGGGATCGACATCACCCCCGGTGTCGGACCGACATGCGAACGACCCTTCGCCTCGGCCGAAGACCTGAAGCGGCTGCGGCCATTGGATCCGAGCACCGATCTCACCTTTCAAACCGAAACGGTGAAGAACTTGGTCTCCGAACTCACCATTCCCCTCATTGGCTTCGCCGGTGCCCCGTTCACACTCGCCTCCTATCTGGTGGAGGGCAAACCGTCTCGCGACTACGCCAAGGTCAAGGCCTTGATGCTGGGCAACCCCGAACTCTGGCACCAGTTGTGTGACCGTCTGGCTGACCTCGCCATCGGCACCCTGCAGAACCAGGTCGAAAACGGCGCATCCGCTGTGCAACTCTTCGATTCATGGGCCGGCGCACTCCGTCCCGAGCACTATCGGGAGTACGTCCTGCCCCACAGCACCAAGGTTCTGTCGGCCATGGCCGAACTCGGTGTGCCCCGAATCCATTTCGGGATCAACACCGGTGAGCTGCTCCCCCAAATCGCCGAGGCCGGCGCGGAAGTCGTCGGCGTCGACTGGCGCACCCGTCTCTGCGATGCCCGGGAGCGCACAGGGGGCAAGGTTGCACTCCAGGGCAACCTCGACCCGGCCATCCTCATGGCGCCACCCGACGTGCTCGAACGCGAAGTGCGCCGCGTGCTCGACGACAACGCGGGCCACCCCGGCCACATCTTTAATCTCGGTCACGGCGTTCTGCCCCAAGTCGATCCCGACCAACTCCTGCGGGTCGTCGAATTGGTCCATGCCGAGGGCCGTGCCGACGGTCCTACCGCTTGATGCCATCGGTTGCCGTTGTCGGCGGAGGCATCTCCGGGCTCAGCGCTGCGTTCGATCTTCATCGCGCCGGGTGGGCGGTTTCGGTCCACGAAGCCGGCGGCCGTTGGGGCGGAAAGATCTGGTCCTCGCCAGTCGGCGATCGGATGGTGGACGCCGGCCCCGACACCTTCTTGGCTCGGGTGCCCCACGGCAGACAACTGTGCGACGACCTCGGTCTGGGTTCCGAGCTCGTGGCACCCGTCTCGCCAGTGCCCGCCTATTTCCATCGCGACGGTGAACTGTGCCCACTGCCGGCCGGCACGGTGCTCGGTGTCCCGACCGACCTCGACGCATTGGCAACATCAGGGGCCGTTTCCGAGAAGGCCGTTGCCCGAGCGGCCTTGGACCTGACGCTGCCTGCCACTGATTTGGTCGATGAGCGGGGGGTGGAGCTCAGTGTCGGTGCCTATTGTCGGGCTCGCCTCGGCGACGAGGTCACCGAGCGTCTGATCGACCCGCTGGTCGGCGGAATCAACGCTTCGGACATCGATCGTCTCAGTCTTCGGTCCGGAGCCCCACAATTGTGGGCTGCTGCCAGCCGGCGGCCTTCCATCATCGAGGGACTGCGAGAGATGCGGGCGAGCGTCGGCGCCACGCTGGGTTCGGCCGCCGCCGACGAGCCTGTGTTCCTGAGCCATCCTGAAGGCGTGGCCCGGATCGTCGACGCCCTGGTCGAGTCGTTGGCCGGTGCCGACCTTCGACTGCGATCGCCGATCAGTGACCTCGCCGATCTCGATGCCGACCACATCATCGTCGCCACACCCGCTCCGGTGGCCGCATCACTGGTGCAGGCTGCGAGTCCTGCAGCCGCCCAGCTCCTGGCGCAATGGGAGTACGCCTCTGTGGCCCAGATCACCGTCGAACTGCCGATGGCGGGCGTCGATCCCGTCCTCGATGCATCGGGCATCCTGGTCCCGAGAGTCGACGGCAAGGTGATCACCGCCTCCACGTGGTTCAGCACGAAGTGGGCTCACTACGCCCGACCGGGGCATGTGTTGATCCGGCTCACGTCTGGCCGATTCGGTGACACGAGAGCACTCGAGCTCGAGGACGGGCCGCTCACCGTTCGCCTCCTCGAGGATCTCCGATCCGTGATTTCGATCACGACTGAACCGACGGCGGTTCGTGTCCACCGTTGGCTGGACGCATTTCCCCAATACACGCCGGGTCATGCCGACCGGGTCGATCGGGTCGAAGCGGCGATGGCCACTGACCTCCCCAAGGTGCATCTGATCGGGGCCGCGTACCGCGGCATCGGCATTCCGGCTTGCATCGCCGACGGTCGGGCCACCGCCGCTCGGCTCATGCAAACATGAGCGGGACGGGGGTGACGGACGGGATCGTGAAAAACGGCAGCGTGAGAGTACTGAGGCTGCCGGTTTGGCTTCGCTGCTTGCTCGCCGGAATCTGCATCGCCGGCTCGATGCCACCCTGGGGCTGGTGGCCGCTCGCGTTCATCGGTTTCGCATTGCTCGACCGCTTGCTGGCGGACAGCACACGCAAGCAGCGCTTTCGGAGAACATGGATGGTTGCGGCATGGTGGCTCTTCCCCGCCATGTTGTGGATGGTCGACCTGACCCCTCCGGGCTACTTCGTGGCCGGCGCGCTCTACTCCGCCTACTACGGGCTGGCCGGAGTGCTGACTCCCGCGGATCCCGTCGGCAGGCGGTTGGTTCTTCCCGGGGCCTTCGTCGTGGCCGAACTCGCCCGCTGGTATTGGCCGTTCGGCGGCGTGCCACTGGCCAACGTCGCGCTGGGTCAAGTCGACTCGCCCCTCGGCCAGACGGCCCGACTGCTCGGTCCACTCTTCGTCATCATTCTGGTGATCGTGATCGGCCAAGCGCTGTCGGCCGCCGTCGTAGACCGAGATCGGCGAGTCGTTGCCACCGGGGTGGGCATCGTTGCGCTGAGCCTGCTGGGCGCCTGGCTCCATCCCCGGTCGACGGTGGTCGACCGAATCGACGTTGCGGTCGTGCAGGGGGGAGGGCCAACCAGAACGAGAGCGTCCTCGGATCAACAACCGGTCGTGCTCGCCCGCCACATCGAAGCGACCAAGAGGCTCGATCAGCCGGTCGACCTGATTCTCTGGCCAGAGAATGTGGTCAATCCAGGCCGATTTCTCAGTTTCGACGAAGCGATGAGTCGGGTGTCGCAAGTGGCAATCGAGCACCGGTCCACGCTCTTGGCCGGCTGGTTCTATCCGGTCAACGACGACACCGCGACGGTCAACTACCAAACGGCCACCTCACCCGATGGTGAAGAAATTTCACGTTACGACAAGGTTCGAATCGTCCCGTTCGGCGAATACGTACCCCTGCGAGGTCTGATCGAAAGGTTCAGCAGCGAGATTCCGACCCGAGACGTGATCCCCGGCACCGCGCCACCCGTCCTCGACACACCGGTGGGTCCGGTCGGTGTGGCCATTTCATGGGAGGCGTACTTCGAGCGCCGCTCTCGGGATGCGGTGGCTCACGGGGCCCAGCTGCTCACCAATCCCACCAACGGATCGTCGTATTGGCTCACCCAAGTGCATACCCAACAGGTGGCATCAAACCAGTTGCGGGCCATCGAAAACGACCGCTGGCTGTTGATGGCCGGGCCGACGGGGATGTCCGCCGTGATCGATCCCGACGGCACTGTGCGGCAACGGACCGGTATCGGCGAACGGGCGGTACTCACCGGCACCGTCGAGATGCGGACGGGCCGGACCTTGGCCGGCCTCGTCGGCTTCTGGCCCGTTCTGACCTACGGCCTGCTCGCCATCGCGTTCGGCCTTCGACGCCCCCACTGATCTGGCACCGAAATCGCGCCGGTTTCCGACTGCGTCCCGGTGCCAGATCGGACGGGCCTATGATCCTCGCCGTGTCTTCGACCCCGACAGCCGAAACAGCGGAGCCCTGGCGTTCCGAACTCGGGCGGCGACTGGCGCGATTGACCGTTGCGCTGACGATCGTTGCGTTCGTACCGATCGCTCTGGCCACCACCGACAATCGGGCCCGAGTGGTCCTCATCGCAACGGGTGTTGCGGCGGCGCTCGGCCTTCTCTATCTCGGTCGAGTTCAGGCGTCCGTCCGGAAACGATCGTTGGGGATCGTCAGCGTCTTCGTCGCAGTCGGCACGATCGGATACGCCACCTTCGGGTTCCTGAGCGGACCAGGCGTCGCCTACGCCGCAGCGGTGGCATTCTCGGGCCTGTTGCTGGGCCGACGTGCGATGCACGCCACCATCCTCATCTGCTCCGCATCGGCTGCGCTGGTCGGTGTTCTCATGGTGAACGACTGGATCCCAAGTCCACTGGCGTCCGAGATCGCGCCGACGTTGGCCCGGTCCTGGATCCGGTCGGGTTCGATCACACTGATCATGATCATGATCCTCGGGGCTGCCGTCACACAGGTCGTCGAGAACACCGAGGCCTCGGTCAAGCGCGAGATGAAGGAAAGCGAGCGGCGGCGTTTGGCTGAACTCCAAGTGCTGCAGGCCCACAGCACTCACCTGATCGGCGAGCTGGCGGCCAGCCTTGCCCATGATGTCAACAATCTCTTGACGGTCATTGGCTGGTGGAGCGGGCGAGTCGCGTCGGGTGGTCCCGACGTCGATCGGCAGGCCGCGCACGCTGCAATTTCGGACTCGATCAATCAGGCCGCCTCGCTCACCCAGCAGATGCTCATGCTCGGCCGCCGCGATTCACCGACACCTGTGCCGGTTCGCCTGGCCGACTTCATCCAGGCCAAGGACGGCATGCTCCAAACGGTGGTCCGCAGCGATGTCGAGCTGATCGTCATCGCCGACGATGAAGCTTGGTGTCGAATCGATCCGTCGCAATTGGGTCAGGTTCTCCTCAATCTCGTCGTCAACGCTCGCGACGCGATGCCTCACGGAGGTCAACTGTCAGTCGCCGCAAGTCATCGGCCACAAACCAGCGGTGCGGGAATCCATGGTCCGATCCCCCGGGGTGATTGGTCCGTGCTCTCGGTGAGCGACACCGGAAGCGGAATGGACGAGCAGACTCGGCGTCGGGCCTTCGAGCCCTTCTTCACCACGAAACTCGTTGGCGAGGGAAATGGCCTCGGGCTGGCAACCATTGCCGTCATCGTCGACCAGGCCGACGGTCACGTCGTTCTCGATACCGGGCCAGATCGCGGGACGCTCATCGAGTTGTGGCTCCCGAGTGCGCCATCCGAAACGCCGGCGTCAGTGGCCCCTGCGTCGTTCGAACCTCGGCTCGACGGAATCCGGGTTCTCGTTGCCGAAGACTCGGTCGGAGTTCTCAGTGTGGCCCGTCAGGCCTTCGAAGACGCAGGGGCGATTGTGACCTCGGCGGCCGACGGAGACGAGGCACTGATTCGGGCACTCGAGTCGTCCTTTGACCTTCTGTGCACTGACGTCGTGATGCCGGGGGCTCCGACATCAAAACTCATCGCCACCTTCGAAGCACAAAACCCGCAGAGTGCGGTGTTGCTGTGTTCGGGTTACGTCGGCGAGGACTTGGTGCGTCGAGGTATCGAGGATGGCAGTTACGAGCTGCTGCAGAAGCCGTACACCGCAGAAACTTTGGTGGCCACGGCAAGTTCCCTGTGGGCCCGCGCCTGCCACCCGGCTGGACTCTGAGCTCAGCCATCAGCATCAGCATCAGACCTCGAGCGAGATCGTGACGGGTCCGTCGTTCAGCAGATCGACTTCCATGTCGGCGCCGAAGACACCGGTCTGCACCTTGGCCCCGAATCGACGAAGCTCGACGCAGACGATGTCGATCAGGGGTGCCGCCACTTCGGGCCGAGCGGCGTCGATGTAGCTGGGCCGGTTGCCCTTCCTCGCATCGCCGTACAGCGTGAACTGGCTGATGACGAGGATTTCGCCACCGACCTCACCCACCGACAGATTCATCTTGTCGTCGGTATCGGCAAAGATCCGAAGCTTCCACAACTTGTCGGCCAGCTTGCGAGCGCTGACGTCGCTGTCGTGGTGGGTGACACCCACGAGAACGCAGAGACCCTGGCCGATCGAGCCCACGACTTCGCCATCCACCCGCACACTCGCTCGCCCCACACGCTGCACGATTGCCCTCACCGTGAAGTCTCCATCGCAATCGACGCTACCCGTTTCGCTGGCGCAGCACGGAGGGAGCCCCTACGGTTGCAGCCGAGGCGAATCAGGGGGGTTCCATGAAGAAGCCAGGAGTTGTCACGCTTGCCATCACGGCGGCGTTGGCTCTGATCGTGGGCGCGGGGGCCGCTGGAGCGGCTGGATCGGCCGAGTCCGCCGCTGACGCGCCACCACCGTCAGGCTCGGCGGCGTTCCGAGACGTCGACGGTGACGGTCTCGACGACGGATTGTTCGACCTGCTCGAAGGCGCTCAACCGCAAGATCGACTGAACGTCATCGTCACCTTCAACGGCCCATCCGACGAAGCAGGAGCGCGTCGGGCCGTCGGCTCGTTCGACACCTATGCCCGTTTCTCGGTCGTGTCCGGCTTTGCGGCCACGATGACCGTGGCCCAGATTCGCGGCCTGTCGAGAACCCCCGGCGTCTTCCGGATCGAGCCGGATTCGATCGTTGCCACCACGTCCGACTCGGCCAACGCCGACTTCGGCACCAGTGCGGCACGGGCGACCCATGGCGTCGATGGTGCAGGTGTGAACATCTGCGTCGTCGACACGGGCGCCGATCCCACCCACGAGCAGCTCGACAACGGCAAGATCACGAAGTTCAAGGACTACGTCGGCCAACAAGTCGTCGCCTACGACGACCAAGGTCACGGCACACACGTTGCGTCCATTGCCGCCGGTGATGGCGTCGGGGGCTCGGCCGACGCCGCCACCTTCGCCGGGGTGGCTCCTGGTGCATCGATCATGAGTGCCAAGGTCCTCGATTCCACTGGCAACGGCTCCGAGAGCAACATCGTTCTCGCTCTGGGATGGTGCGTCGACGAAGGGGCCGACATCATCTCCATGAGTCTGGGCGCAGCCGAAGGCGCCGACGGAGCCGACGCGATGAGTCAGGCCGTCAACAACATCTCCGATCTCGACGGCATCCCAGTTGTCGTGGCTGCCGGCAACAGCGGAGACGGTGCCGGCACCATTCTGGCCCCCGGTGCGGCGTCATCGGCGATCACCGTCGGTGCGGTAGCCGAAGCCTCGGCTCCCCCGAGCGAACCAAATCATTCGAACGGCATCCATCTGGCCGGCTTCTCGAGCCGAGGACCCACCTCGGCCGGTGTCATGAAACCGGACATCGTCGCACCCGGTGATTCCATTACGGCTGCCTCGGCCAACTCGACATCCGGATACGTGACGTTCAGCGGTACATCGATGGCCACGCCGTTCGTTGCCGGGACGCTGGCCCTCGCTCTCGAACGTCAGTCGGCTCTCTCTCCTGCCCAACTCAAGGGTCTGCTCACGAGCACGGCCCAAGACCGAGGGATACCCGGATCCGATCAGAACTGGGGTGCCGGACTCCTCGATGGCATGGGAGTGGTCTCGGCGGCCGACGGTGACGCCTATGCACCAACGGCGTTTCCCCGGAACGAGAACGGCGTCGGTTCAGTGGCCACAGGAGGCGTCTGGTCTCACGATTTCGCCGTTGGAGCCGACGACTTGTCAACACCGATCGGCATCACGATGCTGATCAATGGGCAAGCAGAATGCCCACTGTTCTGCTTCATGCCCGAGTGGAATCCGGATCTCGAGGCGCGACTGTTCGATCCACTCGGAGCCGAGTTGGCGATCAGCACCTGTCCGTTCGATCTCCAAGGACACTGCGGCACCTTGTTCGTGAGTCAGGGCCAGCAGGAGACGCTGGCCGTGATGCCCACGGTCGCCGGCACCTACCGGATGGAGGTGTGGCCCGTCGCTGGTGGCGGAACCTTCACGTATGACATCTCCGCCGGTGCTCCCGGATCACCGGCTCCGAACAATCCAGCGCCGACCGCCGACGCCGGACCGGACCAGACGGTCGTTTCCGACGGGATCGGCACCGAGAGTGTCACCTTGGACGGTTCGGGCTCCTCCGACGACAGCGCCATCAGCTCCTACCGTTGGGTCTTGCAAGGCACCACGATCGCCACCGGAGTCGGACCCACCGTCGACCTGGCCGAAGGGGTGCACGACATCACGCTGGTCGTCACTGACGACCAAGGGGCGTCCGCCTCCGACACGGTCCGGATCACGATCTCTCCGTATTCACCTCCGACGGCCAACGCCGGACCCGATCAAACCGTGCTCGACACCAAGAAGAAGGGCACGGAGAAGGTCACGCTCGACGGATCGTCGTCCCGCGGTGGCAGCAACGCGATCGCGACGTACTCCTGGCGGGAGAACGGCAATCTCCTGGCCACCGGCGCCACCCCGAGCGCAACGCTGAGTGCAGGAACTCACACCATCGATCTCACCGTGACCGACACCAACGGTGTCAGCAGCACGGATTCGATGATCCTGGCGATCGTTGATGAATTGCCCCCGCCGCCCCCACCGGAGCCGCCGTCCGAGTACGCGATTCATGTGCATGACCTCGCCGGTTCGGCGGCGCCTGCCGGCCGCAACAAATGGACAGCCGAAGTCGACGTCTTCGTCGTCGGCACTCAACTCGAACTCATGCCCGAACCGTTCGATTTCATCGTCGGGATCGATCCCTCGACGGTCACCTTCTCGGTGAGCACCGGTGGAACGGTGCAATGCATCACTGAGGACGATCCGGATGACGTTCTCGACGGGCGCTGCACTGTCGTCGTGAGCGAACTCGGCAAAGGCGCGAAATCGGTGACACTCACCGTCATCAGCGTGGTCGCTCCAGGTTTCGAGTACATCGCAACCGACAATCACGACGCCGACGGAAGCAGCGACGGAACGAGCATCACCATCGCAGCGCCCTGACAGGCACATCCGCACACCGCGAACCCCCGGAATCTGCAAGCGTCACATCGCACATGCTGACGAGCAGCGCTTGCGGAAACCGAGCCGGCGGGCTCGGCGGCGGAGTCGGGAACTTCGCCCTAGCCTTACACCGTTGTGTTCGGCGGCGTAGGCCCCGTCCGCGCCGCACGAAAGAAGAACGCATGCGTCCCTCCAGCTCTGATTCCGCCGATGGCCCTCTCCGCCTGGCGTACCTGTCGTACCGATCGAAACCGACGGTCGGTGGGCAAGGCATCTACTCCCGCCACCTCACCAAGGCGCTTGCCGATCTCGGCCATTCGGTCGAGGTGTTTTCCGGCCAGCCCTACACCGAGTTCGACGACCGCGTCACGCTGACCAAGCTTCCGAGCCTCGACATCTTCAACGATCAGTACCCAGGCCGTTTCCCGGCCTATTGGGAGATCAAGAGCAGGGCCGACGTTCTCGAGATCGCTACCTTCAGCACCGGACAGTTCCCTGAACCGTTGGCCTTCAGCTATCGCGCCCTCCAGGCCCTGAAGCCGCGGGTCGACGAGTTCGATCTCGTCCACGACAACCAGTGCCTCGGCTATGGGATTCTCGGAATCGACAAGATTCTCCCCACCCTCGTCACGCTCCATCATCCGATCACGGTCGACCGCCGTCTCGAGATGGAGGCCGCACCGAATTGGCGGAAGCGCACCAGCATCGGTCGTTGGTACGGGTTCGTGAAAATGCAAGGGCGGGTCGCCAAACGCATGCCCCGCATCGTCGTCGTCAGCGAGAATTCCATCCAAGACATCCACAACGACATGAAGGTGGATCTCGATCGCATGCGCCTCGTGCATGTCGGCGTCGATACCGATCTCTTCAAACCAGATCCGTCTGTGCAGCGCATCCCGGGTCGGCTCATCACCACCGCCTCGGCCGATGTCGAACTCAAGGGTCTGAAGTTCCTTCTCGAAGCCATGGCCAAGCTCCGCACCGAGCAAGACATTTCGCTCACGGTGATCGGTCGGGCCAAGCCCGGGGGGCCCTCGGCCGCGCTGATCGAACGACTCGGGTTGGCCGACCACATCCATTTCGTCACCGGCGTTCCCGACGAGCGAATCGTCGAGCTCTACGCCGAAAGCGAAGTTGCGGTTGTGCCATCGCTCTACGAGGGGTTCTCCCTGCCCGCCATCGAAGCGATGGCCAGCGCCACTCCGCTCGTCGCCAGCGACGGAGGGGCCCTCCCCGAGGTCACCGGCATCGACGGAGAAACCGTGCTGCGATCCAAGGCGGGCGACGTCGACTCTCTCCGGGCAGCACTCGAGCGAGCCCTCGGTGACCCCGACCTCCGAGCGAAGATCGGAGCCGCCGGGCGGGAGCGGGTGAGCGAGCTCTACACCTGGCGTCGCACTGCACTCGACACGGTCGAGCAATACCGAGAGGTCATCGCCATGCGCCAGGCCGATGCCACACGCAAGGCGGGCAACTGATGCTCACCGTCGACTACGAGCGCCTCCAACTCGAGCCGGGTATGACGGTTCTCGATCTCGGCGCAGGCTTTGGACGCCACGCCTTCGAAACGGCCCGCCGGGGGGGATCCGTCGTGGCTGCTGATCTCGCTTTCGATGAGATGAAATCAACCAAGGACACGTTCGCAGCGATGTACGTGGACGGCGAGCTCCCGCCCGGGATCACCACCGTCTCGGTCCAAGCCAACGGACTCACGCTGCCGTTCGCCGATGGCAGCTTCGACCGAATCATCGCCAGCGAAGTGCTCGAGCATGTACCAGACGACCTGGGTGTGATGGCCGAGCTTTTCCGCGTCATGAAACCCGGCGGTCGACTCGCCGCCACGGTCCCCGCACAGTTGCCCGAGCAGATCTGCTGGTGGATCAACGACGCATACCACGCGCCGAAAGCCGTCGGCGGACACGTTCGCATCTACGGCCAGCCCGAGATCAGGACGAAGCTCGAGTCTGTCGGGTTCACCGCCCACGACAGCCACCGGGCGCATGCCCTCCACAGTCCCTACTGGTGGCTCAAGTGCGCCGTCGGCCTCGACAACGAAGACAACTTCCTCGTCAAGCAGTACCTCCGGCTCCTCACCTGGGACATCGTCGAAGCGCCCACCCTCACCCGTACCGCCGAACGCCTACTCAACCCGGTGCTCGGCAAGTCCGTCGTCGTTTACGCCGACCGTCCCAGCGTTGTCGCCCTTGCCGAGCAACGAGAACTCCAGACGGCATGATCCAACCGATCGGGACAATGCAAACCCCTTCGGTTGCGGGGATCCTGGCGATCGACGACGTTCGATTGACAGCAGAGAGCATCGCCGCACTGCAGTTACCGAACGGAATGATCCAGTGGTATCCCGACGGCCATGCTGACCCCTGGAATCACATCGAAGCGGCGATGGGGCTCGCCACCTGCGGCCTGGTCGACCAGGCCGAGCTGGCCTACCGCTGGCTGGCCGACATACAGCGCCCTGATGGCAGCTGGCACAACTACTACACGGCCAATGGCATCGAAGATTCCAAACTCGACGCGAACTGCATTGCCTACATCGCCACCGGTGTTTGGCACCACTGGTTGGCTACTGCGGATCGCAACTTCCTCGAAGAGTTCTGGGATGTCGTCGAACCGGCGATCGAATTCGTGCTCGACCTCCAAACGAAGCGGGGCGAGATCATCTGGGCAAGACACGCCGATGGCAAACCCTGGAGTTATGCCCTTCTCACTGGGTCGTCCTCGATCAACCACAGTCTTCGTTGCGCGTCCCTCATTGCCGCCGAGTTGGGCCGGGAACGTCCGCATTGGGTCGACGGGCGCAATCGCCTGGTCAACGTGATTGCCAACCACCCGAACGCATTCGAGCCCAAAGCCCGGTGGGCGATGGATTGGTATTACCCCGTGCTCACCGGCGCCGTCGTCGGAGACGAAGCTCGGAAACTGCTCACCAAAGGATGGGACACCTTCGTCATGGACGGGAAGGGTGTGCGCTGCGTGAGCGATCGGCCGTGGGTCACGGCGGCCGAAACCTGCGAGTGCGTGATCGCCCTCCTCGCGACTGATGAGCGAAGCGCGGCGCTCACCATGTTCACGTGGGTCCAAGCCCTCCGTCATCGCGAAGGTGACTACTTCACCGGGATGGTGTTTCCCGAGCTCGTGCACTATCCCGACATGGAACGCAGCTCGTACACCGCGGCGGCGATCATCCTGGCGGCCGACGCGCTCGAAGGCATCAACCCCACGGCCACCCTGTTCACCGACCACAACTTCTGATCGGGCGTCTGAGTCCACACTGCGTCGCCCACCACGGGCAACCTGGGTGGCACCGAGTGCTAACGGCGCCGGAGCACCCGAAGTGAGCCCGTGGCCGACGTCTCCTCGAAGAGCCCAGACGCCAACGCGGGCCCATAGATCTGTTCGTACGGGGGCCGGCCGCCGTCAGCCGGATCAGGAAAGACATCGTGAATCACGAGCAAACCTCCGGGCGCGACATGCGGTGTCCAGAGATCGTAGTCAAGGCGGGCCGGCTCTTCGCCGTGCCCACCGTCGATGAACAACAGTGCGAGCGGCGTGGCCCAGAGACGGGCAACCCGGGGACCGTCGCCGACCACGGCGACGATCAGGTGCTCCAAACCGGCGTCGTGCAGCGTGCGACGGAAGACCGGCAGCGTGTCCATCTTGCCAACAGCCGAGTCGACCAAGTCTGGCTCGTGCCAGTCCCATCCAGCCTGATTCTCCTCAGACCCCCGGTGATGGTCTACACAGAAAACCGTGGAGCCCCGGTCGCGAGCCGCAAATCCGAGGTAACAGGCTGACTTGCCGCAGTAACTGCCGACTTCGAGCAGCGGGCCCGCCGGCGCATCGATCGCCGCCTGCCAGAGAGCCAGCCCCTCGCCGGGCGGCATGAAACCACGGGCCGCCTCGGCGAACTTCCGATCGTCTTCATTCACGGTGAGCCGGGTTCGATTCGTTTGTTCCCGGCGAGCGCAAGTGGGGCTTCTGTATCAAGTCGGGCTGTCGATGATCATCGCACGGGCTGCCGCCTGGGCGACGAAAATCCGGTCGAGTAGGAAGAACTTCGCAATCCAGACGATGAAGTAACCGAGCAGGCTTGCGAGATTCACGGCGAGTCCGGCACCGAACGTGCGGTCGGCTATTGCGGCGAACAGCGTGGAGACGAAGAGCCCCACAACGGCGATGGTCCAGAAGGGCAACACTTCGGAACGGAGGTCGTGTTTGCCGTCGATCTCCCACACCCAGGCTCGACTCAACAAGTAGGCCGGCAGCGACAAGACACAGGCCGAGAAGACGTTGGCCCATCCACCCTGCCAGCCCCAAACACTGTTGGACAGGTACAGCAACACCTGGTGGCCGACGAAGTTGATGGTCGACACGCCGACGTATCGCCCAATCGTGCGAGCGCGTTCTTCGCTGAGGGTGTTCACCAGGGCCGCTCTGTTCAGCACCCTGGGAGGTTATCGGGGTCCTTCGTCGGATGCCGTCCGGCTCGGCGCAGCCAAACATCGCGAAGATCGAGCCGGGATCGACGATTCTCGTCGCGGCTGTACACAATGGCTGCCATGAGTCAAGCGGCGGTCGATGACCTTCTACGTCTATTGGACCTCGAATCGATCGAGAAAAACGTGTTCCGGGGTCAAAGTCCCGACGAGAAACGGCAGCGAGTTTTCGGCGGTCAAGTCGCAGGTCAGGCACTCGTCGCCGCTACCCGCACCGTCCCGGGAGGCATGGTTCATTCGCTCCACGCCTACTTTCTCCGTCCCGGAGATCCGACGATTCCCATTCTCTACCAAGTCGAACGCATCCGCGACGGTCGTTCCTTCACCACCAGACGCGTCGTCGCCATCCAGCACGGCGAGCCGATCTTTCACCTCTCGGCGTCGTTCCACAGCAACGAGCAGGGCCTGGCTCATCAATTCGATGCGCCGGCTGGACTACCCGACCCGGAATCCCTCCCCACGTTCCAAGAACGCAACGCCGACCTTCGCGACCAACTCGGAGATTGGTACAGCCAGCCTCGCCCGATCGACACTCGTGTCATCGACACCGTCGACGGGCCCCAGCCCGAACTCCGTCAATACCTCTGGATGCGCGCCGACGGCCGCCTGTCGGGCGATGAAGTCCTCCACCAGTGCGTCGTTACCTACGCCTCCGACATGAGCCTTCTCGACACGGTTGTGCGACCGCACAATGTGTCGTTCATGGACGGCAACGTGATGATGGCCAGCCTCGATCACGCCATGTGGTTTCACCGCCCATTCCGAGCTGATGAGTGGTTCCTCTACGCCCAGGACACACCCGTTGCATTCGGGGCCCGTGGCCTGGCCCGGGGTTTGATCTATCAAGACGGCCAGCTCGTCGCTTCGGTGGCCCAGGAGGGTCTGGTCCGCGAGCTGACCACATGACCTCGTCGGCGCTCCGTCTCCTCGTGCTCGCGATCCTCGGCTCGGTTCTGGCTTCGTGTTCGTTGCCCTCGTTCGACGAGCGCGAGGCCAGCCGCGAATCGGAAACCGATACAACCGAGTCCGGCGGCGACGCAGCCGCACCCGCGGCCACGAATCCTGGTGGACCCGCAATCCTCGGGGAACCCGACCCCACCGCTGATCTGGCCGATCCGGACTGGGTTGGGCTGGATCTCATCGGCGTCCCGATCGCCACCTTCGAATCAGCGGTTTCATTGGTCGCCCGGTCCGGCACCGACGATCTCTACGTCGCCGAGCGAGGCGGCGTGGTCCGCCGCATCGAGCGCCGCTTCAACGACGACGGCGTCGAGCGAATCGCCACCGACACTGCAATCGTCCTCGACATCAGCGAGGAGGTCACCGTCGACGCCGAGCGCGGCCTGCTCGACATCGTCTTTTCGCTCGATGGTCGCTTTCTCTATGTGAGCTACACCGACCTCAGCGGCGAATCCGTCATCAGTGAATACGACATCGCCCGCTCGCTCACCGCCGACACCGGATCCCGACGCGAGCTCCTCCGTGTGCCCCAACCATTCGGGAACCACAACGGCGGCAATCTCGAGATCGGCACGGACGGATTTCTCTACATCGGCCTCGGCGACGGCGGGAGCAGCGGTGACCCCGACGGCAACGGCCAGAATGCCAACACCCTGCTGGGGTCGATACTTCGGATCGATCCTGTTGCATTCGAGGATCAGGCTTATCTGATCCCTGATGGCAACCCCTTCACGGCAGACGAGGGAGCACCCGAGGTCTTCCTCTATGGAGTTCGGAATCCCTGGCGATTCTCATTCGACTCCCTCACGGGCGATCTCTGGATCGCGGATGTGGGGCAGAACCGGTTCGAGGAGATCAACGTGCTGGATGCCGCTACCGGTGCGGGTCGTGGGGCCAACCTGGGATGGGCAGAAATGGAAGCATTCGAACCGTTCGATGGTGGGACCGAGCCTCCTGATCACGTGCGGCCGATCTATGCCTATCCCCACGAGGACGGCCGCTGTTCGATCACCGGCGGCCAGGTCTATCGCGGTGCGGACATCCCGGCCTTGACCGGCGTCTATCTGTTCGGCGACTACTGCTCGGGAGAATTGTTCGGATTGGAGCGCACCGATCAAGGCCCGATGGTCCGCCCGTTGACGTTCTCGCTGCCTTCGCAACAACTGGTTTCTATCGGTACGAGCAACGGCGGCGATGTGTACGTCGTGCTCGTCGGCGGCGAGATCCTGCGGATCGAGGGAGCTCCGACTTCCTGATCGCACGAGGCGGCCCGGTGTGACGGCCTTCCGATATAGCCCTAGCGCGATCGAACACTTGTTCGATACCATGCGTTCATGTCGACCGAGCCCCCGTCACCGCCCGAAACCGCTGAAGAGTGGGAGCAGGTACGGCGATCGGTGGCGATGTTGTCCCCTGGGTCATGGGCCATGCGTCGTGAACAGTCGCTTCAGGTACTGAACGCGCTCGTCGGACAGCTTCGCAACCGCGGTGGAGGCGAATGATCGCATCAGCTGGCATCGCTGGCCGGGCTGACGCGTCGAGTCGACGCTCAGCTAATCTTTCTGTCATCAGCGGCGACCATGAAAAGCGCATCGAAACGTCGAGGCGACACGATGTCGAGGGCACGTTCAACTTCCGCGATCTCGGTGGTGTGATCACGTCCTCGGGCCATGCGCTCGCAGCCGGTCGCATTTTTGGCTCGGCGTCGCTGGAAGGACTCACCGACCGCGGCCTCGACACCCTCCGAGCGCTCGGCATCCGCACCGTGATCGATCTGCGCTCACACGAAGAACTCGCGCAACACGGAACGTTTCCCGACGATCGGATGCCTGTTCGCTGGGAACATCTCGCTTCGCCGGTGGGGCCACCCTTTCCAACGTCGGCCGACAATGTCCGGCAACAAGCCGTCCTCGATCATCCAGACCCGATGGCCGTGCTCTACATCGAACTCATGCGCACCATGGCTGACGAATTCGCCCGGGGAATACGGATCTTGTCGAATCCCGCAAACTTGCCGGCCGTGATCCATTGCTCCACGGGTAAAGACCGCACTGGCCTACTGGCGGCGATCGTTCACCTCACCGCCGGAGTACCGCTCCAGACGATGCTCGCCGAATACGAAGCCGGCACCGTTTCCCGCAAGGTGACACGGCGAGGCATGCTCGAGCGATTCCCTGTACTCGCCGCGATTCCCCCGGCCAAGCTAGACCGGATGTCTGGCACCAACCGGAGCTGGATGCTGGCGGCGCTCGCCGTCGCGAACGAAAGCGGGAGCCTGAGCGACTGGCTGGCCGAGCACGGCTGTGACGTTCACCAGCAAATCCGACTCCGCACCTCGCTGCTGATTCCGCGTTCGTATGCCCGGCCATGACTGACTCAGGACAAGCCAACCGATCAACGCCGGGGAGCAACCCCGATCATCCAAGCTCGTAGCGGTAGACGTTCGTGTTCCTCTGCTCGAATCCGATCCGCTGGTAAAGGCGATTCGCCGCCTCCCGGCTCGGTCGCGAGGTCAAATCGACGGTCGTTGCACCCGCGGCCTTGGCCCGGGCGAGGGCGGCGTCGTTCAGCGCTTGACCGACACCTCGGCCCCGGGCGTCAGCATCAACGACCACATCCTCGATCCAGGCCCGCACACCGGTCGGGATTCGGAACAGAACAAGCGTGAGACTTCCGTAGACGTGACCCTCTTCCTCGGCGATGAGAAGCACCGACGCCTCGGATTCCGCAATCGCCGTCAGTTCGGCGGCGCTGGGCGGCGGGTTGGACGACGACAGCTGCGGAATCAGCCGGGCAAACGCCGCAACCACGTCATCGGTGACCTCAGTGACCTCACGAATTTGCACCGTGCCAGTATGGCGACAAACAAGGCCCGACCGCGGCCATCCTGTCGGCCGCTGTTCGGCCAGCCGATTGGGCGACGACTGATCAGCGCTACCCTTTCGCCGTGCAATCAGTGCGGTGGATCGTCGAAAAACCCATCCTTCGTCGACCGGTGCTCGTCGTCGCCTTCGAAGGCTGGAATGACGCGGGGGACGCCGCAACGACGGCCGCCGGACACGTGATCGACCGCTTCTCGACCGAACCCTTCGCCCAGATCGACCCCGAGCCGTTCTACGACTTTTCAACAGCAAGACCGATCATTCGACTCACCGGCGATGGGGGTCGAACGGTCGATTGGCCCAGTAACGAGTTCACGGCTGCCGTCCTCGAAGGGTCCGAACGAGACCTCGTTGTGCTCACGGGCATCGAGCCGCAGCTGAAATGGCGCACGTTCTCCACCGCGATCGCAGCCGTTGCATCAGAACTCGGCGCCGACCTCGTGGTCAGCCTCGGGGCGCTGATCGCCGACGTCGCCCACAGTCGCCCCATCACGGTTTACGGCACGAGCAACAACGCCAAACTCTGCGAACAACTACAGCTCGAGCCCTCCACGTATGAGGGCCCAACCGGCATCGTCGGCGTCCTCCACCACGCCTGCCAAGAGGCGGGTCTGGCGTCGATGTCGCTCTGGGCCGCAATACCGAGCTACGTGCCACATGCTCCGTCACCCAAGGCCGCACTGGCCCTCGTCGCCCGGCTGGGCGAAATCCTCGGCCTCGACATGGAAACCGAGGGTCTCGCCGAACGCTCCGCCGAATACGAGCGCCAGATCACCGAATTGGTGTCAGACGATCACGACACCAGTAGCTATGTCAGCAAGCTGGAGGAGCAGTACGACGCGTCGATGACGCCCGAATCCACGGCAGAGCTCATCGAAGAACTCGAGCAATTCCTCAAGGATCAATAGGAAGACGCCACACAGGATTGCGTGGCGCATCAAAGCTCGTTTGATAGGGGCGCCCTTCAATGGCGTCGAAAGCGAGATCCACCCATCGATCGATGCTCGCCAGCGGCTCTGGAAGCGTGTCCCGGGTGAACCAGCCCACGTCGAGACACTCCTGTGGATGGTGGGCCAACTGACCACCGATCGCACGACAATGGAAAACGAGCGAATACAGCGGGACTCGACTGAACCCGAGCTGCAGACCGTCGAGGATCGCCAGCGGTTGGACGACCTCACAGTGAATGCCCGTTTCTTCGTGGACCTCCTTCACCGCCACTTCCGCCGGCGAGTAACCGATGTCGGCCCAGCCCGTCGGATAGAGCCAGACGCCCGAGTCGGACCGTTGAATCAGGAGAAGGCGACCATCATCGTCGCCAACGACTGCTCCGACAGCAACCTTGGGGGTGACGTAGCCCGGCACACCTGAACCGACGGCCCGCAACCACTCGGCCGCGAGTGCTTCAGGAACCGACCGGGCCGGATCGTGGCCGGCTGATGCCGACTTGATATCGGCTGCCATCTCCAGGATCTCCTCGAAGCGTTCCCGCTCATAGCCACTCTCGGTGAATCCCAATCCGGTCCGAGCGATCCCTGCCAACGACTCGGCCCAACGCACCAGATCCTGAACGGGTATCGAGATCCGATCAGGGTCATTCTCGGTGGTCATCGGCTGGCCTTGGCCACAATCACCGTTTCACCTGCGGCCGGGAGATTCGTCACGTGTCCTCGTCTCCCATGGCTCCGAACATCGCGATCTCGAGTTCGGCCAGCAGATCCGGATCTTCGAGCTTGTTTCCGTCATTGTCGCAGAGATAGAAACTGTCGACGGCCTCCGGGCCGAGCGTCTGCACGGTGGCGCTGCGAATGTCCAGTCGGAACTCGCCCAGCGCCTGCGTGATTCGAAAGAGCAACCCGATCGTGTCGGGGGCGTGCACATCGACAACCGTTGCGACATCAGAGATCGAGTTGTCGACGTGGACCAGGCGGCGGGCCGGGTCAGCCGACAGACGTCGCCGATATCGGCGATACCGATCGGCCCGCTCGACGACCCGGGCCGACAGCGCGAGTCTCCCATCGAGCGCCTTGCCGACAAGTTCGATGACGCTCGGCCAGTCGACTTCGTGTCCACCGCTGTCGTTGACCATGAAACGGCTGCAAGCCATCCCGTCATCAGAGTACGCAGCCGCTTCGAGCACCTCGAGTCCGCTCAGCGCGAGAACCGCAGCGATCCGACCGAACATGCCGGGCATGTCACGTGACACCACCGTGAGCGTGTTCTTCTCACCGATCAACTGTCGATCAACCGTGGACATCAGCAAGGCAAGCTCGGGCGGAGGAAAGTCTGGAGTGACGTCGTCGAGGCTTCCGCCCTCGATCACGTGGGCACAGCGTTGAACCAGGTCGCGTACGAGCCCGGCCTTCCATGAGTTCCAAGTGGCCGGTCCGGTTGCGATGGAGTCGGCTTCGGTGAGTGCCGCCAACAGATGGAGAAACTCGGTCGATCTGGCCGCAGCGGCGACGGCTCGGATGGTGCCGGGATCCGAGATGTCGCGTCGGACCGCAACATCGGAAAGCAGCAAGTGGTATCGGCAGAGATCGATGAGCACTGCGGTGTCGTCGGCCGGATATCCCATCCGTTCGGCGATTTCACCGATCTTTTCCATCCCGACGTCGGTGTGATCCCCGGGATAACCCTTGCCGATGTCGTGCAGAAGCGCACCGATCACCAGCAGATCCGGTCGCACGACCGATTGAGCACTGCGGCTGGCGTTGGCTGCGGCCTCGCACAGATGTCGATCGACGGTGAATGTGTGAAGAACATTCCGCTGCGGTTTGCAGAGAACGCTCTCCCACTCGGGAAGAAGCCGGACCATGAGTTCGAACTGATCGAGATCCTCGATGACCCCGATGGCGGGCGTTCCGGCCAGGAACAGGGAAGCGAACAATTCCCGAGCTTCAGCCGGCCAGGGCTCGGGGATCGGCGTCGTGTCAGCCTGGAGGGCTTCGAGCGTGGCCCGTCCGATCGTGGCGCCGGTTCGGGCTGCGAGTTCGCTGACCCGGAGCGTGATCAACGGATCGGTCTCGGGCCTGACACCTTCCCGCAACTCGATCTGGTCGTCACGAAGCTCGAATTGTTCGGAGAGCAGCACCAGTGGCCGACCCCGACGGGGACGAGACCGGTTGCGCTGCCAACGTTCCCAGACCTCGTCACTGTGCCAAGCCACACGCCGGGCAGCCAACGCCAGTCGGAGCATGAGCGTCTCGCCATCAGCATCACTCAACGCCGACGCGGTTGCGTCCTGGTCGTCGAGCGTGAGCACGTCATTGGCTCGTTCACTCCAACGATGGAGTTCGACCCGAGCCTCGACGAGGACCTCCTCTTGGGCTCGCAGCTCGCTGAGTACGTCGGTGGCAAAGCCGGGTTGGGCCCCCTCAGCCCAGCGCATCGCGTGAAGGTCGCGGAGACCCCCTCGCCCGTTCTTGAGCTCGGGTTCGATCGTGAAGGCGACGTCGCCATAGCGGCGGTGCCGCTCGTCGACGGACTTGGAGAGCGCTGTGAGGAGCTCGTCTGACTTCTTCGACCAGAGTTTCGAGATGCCGGCCTGCAATTGTTCGTACAGCGCTGGGTCTCCGCCGATGAGCCGAGCGTCGAGTAGCGACGTGGCTCGATCGAGATCGGCGTCGGCCGCAACGACCGCTTGATCGACGGTTGCCACCATGTGGCCGAGTTTCAGACCGCGGTCCCAGACCGGGTACCACAGCTTCTCGGCGATGGTCTCCACCTCGCGTCGTTTGTGGTGGAGCAGCACGACGTCAAGATCGCTGAACGGCCACAGTTCACCCCGACCGAAGCCACCGATGGCCAACAAGGCCACGCCTTCGAGATCGTCGTCGGCGGCCGAGAGCAGTTCGGCGAACCACGAATCAGCGGCTGCCGCATGGGCATGGCAATACGCAAAACCACGCAGGTCGGGAGCCTCGAGCAACGGGGTCTTCTGAATCTTCATTCGGTCTCCCCGTGGGACGCCAAAAGATCGGGCAGACGCCGCATGAACACAGAACGAGCGAGAACTTCATCGAAACCGGCGAGACGAGCCTGTTCCAAACGATCCTCGTCGACGTGGGACCCGAAACCAATCGTGTGGGCTTGGAGCTGGGCGAACGCCTCGACCTCAGCGTTTCGATCGAGGTCGACCAGCACGACCGACGCGTCGCCGGCCTCGCTGGCGTCACTGATGAATCGGACGCTGCCGTCGGGAAAGCGGGATCGATCCATCATCCCCGGTATCGACGCGGCGATGCTCACCGTTGCCCCTCGGCCCGCCGTCGCCGCAAATGCACATGCGCCTTTGCCGCTCCCCAAACGATTCCGGGCGTGTGGAGTGACGGATCGATGTCGACGAATCCACCAGGCACCAGATCGAAGAGGTCGGCGGGGTGGAGCCGAACAGCGTCGGCGTCCCGACGAGGCCGGGATGCGCCGTGGTCGTCGAGAAACTGGGTGAGAGGCACGAGTAGCTGACGGATGATCGCGAGCGGATTGCTTCGCTGATCGTCGATGTCGGAGTTCAGCAGCAATCGCACTTGGGCGACAACTTGTGGCACCTCCCGCTCGACCAATGCGTCGAGCGACTCGCCGACCTCGCCGGTCACCACGATTCCCGAAGCGGTCAAGGTCGCTTCACCGAGTCGCTTCATCCAAGGCCCCAGATACTCGTCGATTCCGTCGCTGAGTTGGAGGGCATAGTTGGCAAGCGACGCTTCGTCGCTGATCGATTGATCGTGGTTGGTTGAACCCCGATCGGAGTCAGCCGAATTCACCGCTCACAGCCTGTCGAATCGACAACTCGATGCGGCGACGCTTCTTGTCGACCGAGAGCACCTTGGCCCGCACCACCTCGCCGGGGAACACGACCTCCTCCGGGGTGGAGACCCGATACTCGGCGAGTTCAGACAGATGAACGAGTCCCTCCACGCCGCCGAGATCAACGAACGCTCCGAAGTCGACGAGACGACTGACCGGACCTTCGATCAGGGTTCCGACCGCAACACCGGCCAGAGGATCGGGGGCCAGTTGCCGAATGGACAACGCAACCCGTCGTTTTTTCACCTTGACATCGAGCACCTTGACCTCGACCTCCTGCCCGACCGAGAGGACATCGGCCGGGCGCTCGACACGCTGCCACGACATCTCGGAGAGATGGACCAAGCCGTTGACGCCGCCGAGATCAACGAAGGCGCCGTACGCCGTGAGAGACGACACGATTCCCTTGGCCGTCTGACCTGCGGTGAGGTTCGTGAGCAGATCGTGAACAGATTTCCGCTGTTCCTTCAAGAGGATCGAGCGCCGGGAGAGCACCAGCCGCTCCTTGAGGAGATCCACTTCGAGGACCTTGAATTCGAGCGATTGCCCGACGAATTGCGACATGTCGGACACGGGCTCGACCGCCAGATGCGACGAGGGAACGAATCCTCGAACCCCGACATCGACCACGACGCCACGTTTCGATGCACCAGTGACCTTGCCCGTCAGTAGCTCACCCTTTTCGGCGGCACGGACGATCTTTTCCCATGCCGTTTTCTTCAATGCCCACGACCGGGAAAGCACCAGCCGCTTCTTCGGATCCTCACGGGTGAGGATGGCCCCCTCGATTCGATCGCCGACGTTGTACACGGTGGTGGGATCGGTGTTGTGCTCATCGAAGTTTCGACGGTTGATCACCGCCTCCCGGCCATCGTCGGTGGTGAGGCAGACTTCATCGGAGGAGATGGCGGTGATCAGACCCCCAATGATCTTGCCCGAGTCGGATGGCGGGCGGACCGGCTGGGGAACCGCCGAGTCGGCTGATGCGCTCGAGCCGATGACGGGTTCGGACGGGGCGACCGCCGGTGCTCGATCAGTCGATCCGGGACCAACCGAGTCAGCTGACTGTGCCTCTTGCGACTCTGCCTCTTGCGACTCTGCCTCTTGCGACTCTGCCGCTTGCGGCTCGACAGCTGCGACCGCTTCGGTGGAGACAACCGGCTCACGAGGCGGAGCGGGCTCGACCACCGGAACGTCCTCGACAACCGGCTCTCGAGGCGGAGCGGGCTCGACCACCGGAGCGGGCTCAACCACCGGAGCGGGCTCAACCACCGGAACGTCCTCGACCACCGGAACGTCCCCAACTGCGGCAACATCGACGGTGTCGGCCGAGGAGTCGTTTGCCGCATCCTCGGCACCCACCGCGCCGACTGAAACCTGGTCAGCCGAGGCCGCAGCGACGTCGTCCAATTCTTGATCGGGCGTGGCTTCGGGACCGGAAGCAGTGGGGTCGTGCACCTCAGACATCTCCCCACGGTAAACAATCAACCGAAGGGATGCGCGACCAGCGAGTTTTCACGCCAGTCATCAACGAATGCCAATGGAGTCGAGCACGTCCTCGGGCCCGGCAACAAGACCGGTGTAGAACGGTCCGAACTCGGCGAAGACCGCAGACGCCTCGTCGTATCGCATCGTGTAAACCACTTCCTTCAACACATCGGGCTGAACCGCGAAGAGCGTGACGCCCCACTCGTAATCATCGATCCCCGTCGATGCGGTGATGAGCTGCACCAGACGTCCGGCAAACGCTCGTCCCGACATCCCATGTTCGAACATCAACTCCTTCCGCTTCTCGAATGGAGTGGTGAACCAGTTGTCGTGATGCTCCCGCCGCTTACTCATCGGATAGAAGCACCACGCCGACTTACCCTCGGGCGGAAGCACTGGATAGAGCCGGGCTTGTTTGGCTTCTTCGGGCACACCCTTGGCATATTCGCTGACTTCGGTGAGCGAGACATAACTGTCGACGAGCTCGAGTCCGGCCTGCGCGAGATCGGTTTGGAGACGCCGGAGCCGCCACAGATCGGCACCCAACACCATGGTGGCCAGATCGGCTTTGTGGCCGAGCATGGAAACCATGATCACCTGGTCGCCGTCGGCCTCGGCTTGTTTCACGGCGGCCAGAATCACATCACGATCGGCGAGTGGGGTGCACTTCCAAAACAGATGAAGGACGCCGAGACCTTCACTGAGCGTGGCTGGTTCGATCATGGGACCGAGTCTAGGACCAGCGTCCCGACTCGACCCACGGCGCAAGCGGTCCAAGCGCTCGGCAAGACCGCGTCGACATCCAGAGCAGAGGGCGCTGCGAACTAGCTTCATGTCGTCGTTCCCGACCCACCATCATCCTGCTCGTGCGACGGGCATGCGCCAAGGCCCCGGCAGTCAAGCCTTCTCCCACCGGTTGGCGCCTTCCCCGGAAGTTCGAGAGTTCGAAGTCACCTACTGGGCAATGTTCGATCGGGTCTATGCCGCCGCCCATCGCGTCCTTCACGACCGCTCACACGCCGAAGAGGTTGCGCAGGAAGTGTTCGTAGAACTCTGGCTCGGCAAACGTCGGATCGACAGCGACCGGGGTTCCTTGGAGAGTCTCCTCGTCACGATCGCCCACCATCGAGCGGTCGATCGGGTTCGCTCGACCGTGGCGCTGCATCACCGGGAGCAAGCAACCTCTCTCACCATCGATCTGCGCAATGACGTCGCCGACGAGGTCCAGGTGCGGCTCGATCAAGCCGAGCTGGGGCCGGCAATCCAGTCGCTCAACAGCGAACAGCGACATGCACTCGAATTGGCGTTCTTCGGTGACCGCTCCTACCGCGAAGTGGCGAGAACCCTGCAGATACCCGAGGGAACGGCCAAGAGTCGGATCAGGTCTGCTCTGAGACAACTACGGAGTCAACTGAAGCCCAACGACTGAGCGACTCATTCGAGCTCAGCGCGTAGGGCCAACACGTCATCGACGTGACCGGCCGAGAACGCAGGGTTGGTCTGCTCGAGTACGGCCAACTGTTCTGCTGCTCGGGTTCGATCCCCGGCGGCGAAGAAGATCTCCGCGGCGTGGAACCGAAGTTGGGGATCGAGACTGCCCAGTCGCAGGGCCTGTTCAATGTACGGAACGGCCTCGGTCGATCGGTCGAGTCGATGAAGCGCCCAAGCAACCGATTGCGCAACCGCAACGTTGTCCCCTCGCTCTGAATAGAGAATCTCGGCCAGTCGTAACCCGTTTTCGGCATTGCCCCAGCTGCTCTCGAGGATGGCTTCCGCGGCGTCGAGGCCCAACCCGGTGTTGATCTCGTCCTCGGCGAGGTTGGCGATGATCGCCGCTGAGAATCGAGCGTCGTCTAGGCGATCGACCAGCGGATACAACTCGGCCAGCATGATGTACGTGGTCGGATCTGATGTGCGACGCACTTGTTCTTCGAGCTTGATGATGGCGTCATCGATCTGGCCGTTCAATGCCAGAATTCGGGCCTGCCCGACGACCGCACGGGTGTGAATCGGGTCGTTGGAAAGCGCCAGGTCGTATGCCTGCGACGCGAGATCGACATCACCTCGGGCAAAGTGCAGATCGCCCAGGAGCGCGTCGATCCGGGCGAGTTCCAGCGGTAGGCCACCGGCCGACGTCTTGGCCTGCAACATCGCCGACAGCGCCCCGTTGGAATCGCCTTCGAGCTCGCGCAGGTACGACAACCTGGCGAGCGAGGCAACATCGGGACGGATCGACAAGAGCTGATCGATGACCCCGGTGGCTTCTTCGTACTTGCCCAGTTCGATCTTGCTGTCGAACAAGGCGGCGAGAGCAGTGGAGTCATCGGGGCGGACATCGTGGGAGCGCTGGGCGAGAGATTCGGCGTCTTGGAAGCGATGGAGCCCCAGGTTGACCAGAGCAAGACCGAGCAGCGTGTCGGGATTGTCCGGATCGATGCGGGCCGCCTCGTCGAACGATCGCTCGGCATCGAGATAGCCGCGGATCAGGCCCGCTCGGCGAGCGTCGAGAATTTGCGATTGCCCGAGCGCCCGCCAACCATCGGCGTCGTCGGGATTCTGGTCGAGCGCGGCTTGGAGGTCGGCGGCCGGATCAGAACCCGAGGGGTCTGCGTCGCCGGCATCGAGCTGGAATGAGCGGCCGAGAAAGACACCAACAAGCGTCGCCGTCACGATGATGCCGACGATCGAACCCCAAGGGGGGCGAGACGATTTCTCGCCCTCGCCCCCCGTGGTTCCATGGAGGTGCTCGGTGTTTGAACCGTGCACAGGATTACTGCTTTCGTCCGTCAGCGAGCCGAAACGAGTTTGATGAACTCGGGCGAATCACTGAATTGAACCATGATCGTGCCACGACTCGTGCCACTTTCGAGGAGACCGACCCAGTAGGTGAAGCCGGCTTCATCAGCGTTACGTCCGAGGACGTTGAGATAGAGGCGGTCGACGAATGCACGGTTGTCGAGGCTGCCATAGCGCTGAACCAGTTCGGGCGACGCAGCGAAGAACTCGCTGATCTGACGAACAGTGAGGTTCTGCTCGTTCCAGTAATTCAGACCGTCACGGTCGAATCCACGGGCGAAGTACGCAAGGTACAGACGCTTGATCGAGTCGATCCGGTTGACACCAGAAGGATCCGCACCAGCGTCATTGTTGGTGTGCTCGTGGCCGTGGTCGTAGCCCGCTTGCGGGGTTCCGAGGTACGGGAAGGTGGTCAGGAAAGGAACGTCGTTTCCGGACACGCCATCACCGAGCTGGTTGTTCGGCGACTTGCCGTTACAGGGACCCACTGGCGTTGCGCCGGCGATTGCCTGAAGCTCGATGTCGACGACATCGTCGATGAGACGACGGCCGTTCGGGAACCCGTCAGCCTGACCGGCCAGAAGACCGAGGGAATTCTGGCTGGCATACGGGGTAGGAGCGGTGCTGGTGTTGAGACGAAGCTGCTCGGAAGGAACCACGTTCTGTGGCTTGTTCACACCTTCGATACCCGTGAGGAAGATCGTAACGAGGTCGTTACGAGGAGCCGTGGGGTAGCAACCGTCGAATGCGCCGGGATAGAGCACGGGAAGGAGTTGACCAATCCGCGGATCCTGGACGATGGGCAGGAACGCCGAATCGCCGGGGCTCAGCACGGAACCGTTGAACAGGTCCTTGGCGGCCAATGGCACGACAACTTCGTTCACCAGCGGCTGACCGAGACGGGAAATCTGCACCCAGTCACCGTCGGATGCCGACGAGCCAGCGGTGCGAGTCGTCGTCTGCTTACGAGACGACGTGGAATGGATACCGATGACCGGATCGGATTCAACAATTCGACCCTTCGGAATCTGCATCGCGATGCTGTGCACGTTGAAGCCGGTTGTGGCGTTGATGCCACGCTCGGTGTCAAGCGGAATCAGGTGAGCCTTGTTCAGGGAACGGAGGGCACCGAGATCGAAGATCGAACCCAGGTCAACCGGGAACGCTTCGTCACGGGGACCAGCGAACACCTTCATGCTGCCACCACCGGGAAGAGCGACCGAATGGACGCCGGCCGCGGCAAGGGCTTCATAGTTGGGGGTTGAACGTG
Source organism: Acidimicrobiales bacterium (assembly GCA_037969565.1). Classification (GTDB taxonomy): domain Bacteria; phylum Actinomycetota; class Acidimicrobiia; order Acidimicrobiales; family SZUA-35; genus SZUA-35. Next base: position 28,555 of record JBBKXQ010000170.1, read on the forward strand.
GACCGACGTTGGCCGGCGGAACGACGAGGTTGGTCGCCAGTTCAGTCGACACGCCATCATTGACTTCGGTGATGGTGTAGGTCTGACGCACGTTCAGATTCTTGTAGACGCCACCTTCGAAGGTGATCGGACCCTCGTTGTAGAGCGGCGTGTCGCCGTTCACGGTGGTGGTCTGGAATCGGAACTGGTAGCTCAGATCGGCGACGGCATCTCCGTTGTTGTCAACGTGGATTTCGTAAAGAACATCATCACCGAAGTTGTAGAAGTTCGGCCCTCCGGCCGGCTCCTGCAACGGGATGAAGTTGCTGATGAGCGTCACAGAGCCCGGAGCGTCGGGTGCCACGAAGGCGTAGACGTCGGTGTTGTCAGCGACGGGGTCTTGAGCGATGAGCGGTGCGTCGCGGTGACTCGATGCATTGGAGACGGAGACGGTCGCCAGAAGCGATGCCCCCATCAACAATGAACCGAGGGCGGCGACCGTCCTCTTGCTGGTCTTTGGCTTGTACAAAGCACTTTCCTTTTCAGTCGGGGGAATTGCGGGCAACAATCTTCTCGGCCACGTTGCTCAGAGCTAGGAGGACGAGAGGACGTCGATGACCAACCACTGCTCGCCAATTGGGGCGAGCACGAGTCGGCCGGGTATCGGGCTGCGAACCTCGACGGTTCGAGCCCACGAATCGGCATCCGCGCCGAAACGACTGATGAGCGGAGCTGCCGTGACCGGGTCGATCGGCTCGGAATCCGAGGCGATCGATACAGCTCCTGCTGACTCACAAATTGATTGAAGGAAGCGGGCGTCGGAACCAACGAACGCCGCCCGGTCACTCGCGGCCTCGGGATCACAGGCCGAGCCGGCTGCGAGCCATTCTCGTGCCCCGTCGACGGTGGTGTCATCACTGACCAACTGGGCCTCGATCGAGGTGGACCCGAGGTCGATCCGCCAACCGTCTTCATCGACGGTGCCCCAGGTGACGACGGCCGAAGGCGGGGTCAACCCGGCGATGGCGTCGAGCCCGGCTTGGAGGGTCAGCGTGGAGACGACGTCGTCATCGTCAGCGGCTGGAGCGTCCTGGCCGACCACGATGCCGAAGATCGTGCGGGCTGACTGGCCCCATTTCGACGTGGTTCGGTACCGCTGTTGGTCGGCGATGCTGAGCAGGTCGAATGACCGAGCGAGATCACCTGATTCGAGGGCGGCGGCAAAGGCCACAGCGGCCTTCTGAGGCGACGCTTCGCCCGGACCCTCGTGTTCGATGACCACGGCCGCCAGTTCGGCTGTGATCGGAATGTCGTCGATGGTGATGAACTCGTCTTTGTCGGCTCGCAACCGGCCGACGACGACGACGAGCGCAACTCCAAACGCCAAACTCGCCACAGCAATGGCGAGGTCGCGCCAGAGCGTTGAAGGTGTGGGTTTGCTCGCCATCGCCCCTCATTCGGAGTCGATGGCCAATCGGATGACATTCTTCGCGATTTTTACGTCGGACGCAATACGTTGCGGCGGCTCAGGGGAGTGTGGTGAACGCCCGGAACGAGAGATACGCCCCGACGCAGAGAACGGCCGTGGCCGCGACCGGTACCACCCAACGACGGGCCTGGACGGCGAACGCGTTGGGGGCCATCGATCGAACTCGGCCCGAGAAGGCCACGACCCCGAGCCCGACGCCGACGAGCGCGATGGCCATACCGGCGCCGAAGGCCAGGATCAGTGCACCGCCGAAGACCAAGCGATTCAGCTGGATCGCGCCCAAGAGCACGATGATCGCCGAGGTCGATGGGACGAGACCGCCGGTGAGCCCCAGGAGTCCGAGGGTTTTCCAGCTGACCTTGCCTTCGAGGTCGACCTGGTTCAGGTCGAAGCGATGAGTGTGGGGAAAGATGCCGTGGCGGTGCACACCGTGATCGTGATCGTGATCGTGATCGTGATCGTGATCGTGGCCCGCGTGATCGTGATCGTGACCGTGGCCCGCGTGATCGTGGCCCGAGTGGTCGTGGCCATGACCGACGAGAACCCCAGCGGGTGCCGCCTGCTCATGGACTGCGTGACCGTGGCCCGCGAGCGCGACGGCCGGTTGCATACGACCATCAGCGACCGCCGCGTGATCATGACCAGCGTGATCATGACCAGCGTGATCACGGTCAGAATGGTCGCCGGTCGGCTTCGCATGACGGCCCGACCGCCACTCGACGTACGCCGCGTTGACCAGCCAGATTCCGATGCCGAGAACGATCACAGCCGATACGGCACGAAGCCACGGGTAGACCTTTTCGGGCGAAAACGCGGCGCCGGCAGCAAGCGTGAGGGATCCGAGAATGACCACGCCGAGGGTGTGCGAAAGTGCGACCGCGATGGCCAGAACGAAGGCTTGGAATCGAGTTCCTTTGGTACCGATCAGGTAGGCGCCGATCACCGTCTTGCCGTGGCCAGGGGCCAACGAGTGGAGGACGCCGAGAAGGGCGGCAACCGCCAGCGCCCCTGCCATTCCGGCCACTCCGGCATCAGCCTTCTCGATCAACGAGGCGAGGGGATCGCTCGCTCGGGTGTTGGGCGGCTGCGTCTTGTCCAGCACCCGAGCTGGCGCATTCGGGTTGCCTTCGACCTCGAACACGACCGATGACACGTTCGGGTTGCCGCTGTTGTTGCGCAACTCACTGAGTCGAATGGTCGGCGACTCGTCGGTGACTGGACCAGTGATGTCCATGCGGTCGCCCAAGACCACGATCTCGCGCCATCCCAGCCGATCTCGGAAGTTGTCGTCTTCGAGGCTCACCGTGGTTCGTTGGCCCAACACCTGGTCGACGGCGAAACCACACTCGACCCGCATGGATTCGATCCCAGCGCCGTAGCGCTTCGTGACTGCGGAAGTCTGGATCACGTCGACTTGCACGCCCCCGACCTCCAACCTGAGTTGAGGGAGCAGGCTGTCGCAGTAAGCAATCGGGTCGGCCTCGATGTCGTCGGCCATCTGTCGGGTGGGTTCCTCGGCCAGATCGATCACATAGTCGAGTTCGAAACCGTCGGGACCGGCCAGGACCCCGATGTAGCGCTGGATCGAAAAGGGCCCGAAGTTGTAGTCGTGGGCGCTGACTGGGGCGGCGAAGAACAACAGGGCGAGGACCGCAGCGGTGATCGCAGCGAATGCTCGCACACCGAATGACCATGCTTTGGGGGCGCCGAACTTCGTCGTCGGCCGCCATGCAGTTCTGTCAGCCGTCAACGGTCTGCTCCCCAATCGCACGACAGGCTATTCGGAGCCCTTCCGGCTTTGGATCATTTTCCGTGCCGATATTTGCTCGGCGGCCGCCGTTCATGGATGTCGGCCGGAGCGGAAACCAATCAGCCTGGGAGGACGGATCAGCCGGGGAGGACAATGGCTTGCACGACGATGGCCGATCCCGAATCGGGATCGTAGGTGACCGACGGGGAGCCGTAGAGCTGGTAGCCCTCATCGAGTGCGTTCGAGACACGCTCGCAGAACTCGTGATTGTCCGGCCCACTCAGGAGTCGATAACGAAGTCGGTCGTCGGCCATCACCGCACTCTACGGTCTTGGGCCCACCGTACGGTCTTCGCCACATCTCCGCCATGGGAGCGGTCGATGTGAAACCCGACCAATCAGGTCGGGAAAGGCTCTAGCCTTGTGCCGATGACCGCAGATCCCATACCCGAGCTCACGCTTGTCGAGGCCTGGTCGCAACTCAACGCGAACCCCGACGCCGTCATGATCGACGTACGGACCAAGGCCGAGTGGCAGTACGTCGGCACCCCCGACCTCGCGTCGATCGGCCGGGACGTCCGGCTCGTCGAGTGGATCACCTATCCGACCGGAGCACCCAACGCCGCGTTTCTCACCGAGGCAACCAGCGGCCTCCATCCTGACCAACCGGTGTTGGTGCTCTGCCGGTCCGGGGTCCGCTCCTTGGCTGCGGCCAGGGCACTCCGCGAGGCTGGTTTCACCAGGTCGGCGAACATCACGGCCGGCTTCGAGGGCGATCTCGGGGCCGACGGCCACCGACACGGCGGCTGGAAGGAAACCCTGCCATGGCATCAGAGCTGACCACTTCGGCACCCAACCTCGCGAACATGGGCGAGGCCACAAAACTCATACGGGGCGGGCTCATGCGTTCTCCGTTCGACGAGACGGCCGAGGCCATCTACGCCACGTCCGGCTTCGTCTATTCGTCGGCAGCCGAAGCGGAGGCTGCATTCGCCGGTGAGAAAGAACGCTACATCTACGGCCGCTATGGCAATCCCACCGTAACGATGTTCGAAGAACGTCTGCGGCTGCTGGAAGGAGCCGAGGCCTGCCGTGGCACCGCCAGCGGTATGGCTGCGGTCTACGCCTCGCTCGCCAGCCTGGTTTCCGCCGGTGATCGAGTGGTCGGGTCGCGGGCATTGTTCGGATCATGTCACGTGATTCTCGATGAAATCCTCCCCCGCTTCGGCGTCGACACCGAACTCGTCGATGGCACCGACCTGGCCTCCTGGGAACAGGCGTTGGCCGGCGGAGCCAAGGCCGTGTTCCTCGAGTCGCCGTCCAACCCCGGACTGGAAATCATCGATCTCGCCGCGGTGTCCGAGATGGCCCATGTGGCCGGAGCGATCGTCGTCGTCGACAACGTCTTTGCCAGCCCCGTTCTGCAAAAGCCACTGGATCTCGGCGCCGACGTGGTCGTCTATTCGGCCACCAAACACATCGACGGGCAGGGCCGCACGCTCGGCGGTGCCGTGCTGGGCACCAGCGAATACATCAAGGAAACGCTCGATCCGTTCCTGCGTCACACGGGTCCCAGCCTCAGCCCGTTCAACGCGTGGGTGCTCCTGAAGGGTCTCGAGACACTCAGGTTGCGGGTCGATGCACAATCCACCACCGCAGAAACCCTGGCCCGTCGACTCGAGAACCATCGGTCGGTGAAAATGGCTCGCCATCCGAGCCTGGAGTCGCACCCGCAGTTCGATCTCGCCAAACAACAGATGTCGCGCGGCGGCACCATTCTCACGGTCACTCTCGCCGACAAGGACCAGGCATTCCGATTCATGGATGCGCTCCACCTGTTCGACATCTCGAACAACGTCGGCGACTCCAAGAGCTTGGCCACCCACCCGTCAACCACCACCCATCGGCGTCTCTCACCCGAGCAACGCCGACTGGTCGGCATCACCGACGGAATGGTCCGACTCTCGATCGGACTGGAAGACGTCGACGACCTCTGGGCTGATCTGGAGACTGCACTCACCGTCTAGTCGATTCGGCACCAGCGTCGGACTTCTGGGCAATCCGGCGAACCGGTCAAACAGGCGAATCGGCTATTCGGGCGAATACTGAGTGCCGGATCCTTTGCGGGCGAAGCCCACCATGGTGAGTCCAGCCCGGCGAGCGGTCTGAACGGCCAGCGATGACGGGCCCGAAACCGCAACGAGCGCCGAGAATCCTGCAGCCCACGCTTTCTGAACCATCTCGTACGATGCTCGGCCGCTGACGAACAGCGCGAGATCGAGTGCCGGGAGATGGCCGTCGAGCAGCAGACGACCGACGACTTTGTCAACGGCGTTGTGTCGCCCGATGTCTTCGCGGAGGTGAAGCATCGTTCCCTCACGGTCGAAAGCAGCGGCGGCGTGGCTGGCCCCGGTCGACTCGAAGAGCCCCTGAGAGAGTTCGGCTCGTGCCGGGAGCGAGAGCAACAGGTCTGGATCCCAGGCTTCATACTTCGGCAGCACGCGTAGCCGCTCGGTGAGCTCTTGGATGGCGTCGGCCCCACAAATTCCGCATGAGGACGTGGTCGACCCCAATCGAGGTGTGGGCTCAGGAGCAAGGCCACCGGTCTCCACCGAAACCACGTTGAAATCAGAATCGACCGGGGCTCCGGCACCGCAGTATCGAATACTGGTGATCTTCGCGTCGCCGAGTACGCCCTCGGCATGGCAGAACCCGGCCGCGAGTTCGAAGTCGTGACCGGGCGTGCGCATGGTGGAGCTGATCTTGGTGTCGTCCAGATGGATGGCGAGGGGCTCCTCGACGATCAGCTCATCAGGAGTGCGTTTCGAACCGTTTTCGTCATACCGCCGAGCGATGACAGATTGGCTCTTCGATCGCACCATCACGAAAGCCTACGACGCAAAACCGTGAGGGGTCCGACACCGCTCGAAGCGGCGCCGGACCCCCAGCAGGAAGCTCGAGAGCTTCCGATGAAATCTCCTGTCGTCTGGCTCAGCCTTCGGCCGCTTCGGCTGGAATGTCGCTCACGACAGCTTCGGTCGTGAGGAACAAGGCCGCGATCGAACCGGCGTTTTCCACGCCCGAACGAGTCACCTTCGCTGCGTCGACCACGCCGGCGGCCCGCAGGTCTTCGTATTCGCCCGTGGCCGCATTGAATCCGTGCCAGCCTTCCAGCCCCCGCACCTTGTCGACAACGACGCCCCCCTCGATACCGGCATTCTCCGCAATCTGGAAAATCGGCATCTGAAGAGCGGTGGCCACGATGCGGGCGCCGGTTGCTTCGTCGCCCTTCAGCTTTCCGGCTCGCTTCAGCACTGCGGCCTGAGCTCGCAGCAGGGTGACTCCCCCACCACAGACAATGCCCTCTTCGATCGCAGCCTTCGTGGTCGAGACGGCGTCCTCGATGCGGTGCTTCTTCTCCTTGAGTTCGACTTCAGTGGCCGCGCCGACCTTCAAGACCGCAACACCACCAGCCAACTTCGCCAGTCGCTCTTGGAGCTTTTCCGCGTCGTACTCCGAATCGGTGTTCTCGATCTCGGCCCGGATCTGACTGATTCGACCGGCCACGTCTGAGCTCTCGCCGCCACCATCGATGATGGTGGTCTCATCTTTGGAGATCGTGACCTGACGGGCGGTGCCCAACACGTCGAGTCCGGCGGTTTCGAGGCTGAGACCGACTTCTTCCAGGATGACCTGCGCACCCGTCAGGATGGCCATGTCCTGCAGCATTGCCTTTCGACGGTCACCAAAGCCGGGGGCCTTCACGGCAACCGAATTGAACGTGCCCCGGATCTTGTTGACCACGAGCGTCGACAAGGCCTCGCCGTCGACGTCTTCGGCGACGATGACGAGCGGTTTACCGGCCTGCATGATCTTTTCGAGCAGCGGCACCAGATCTCGCACGTGGCTCACCTTGGATCCGACGAAGAGGAGGTACGGATCGTCGAGGACGGTTTCCATCCGCTCGGTATCGGTGACGAAATAGGGGCTGATGTAGCCCTTGTCGAACCGCATGCCCTCGGTGAACTCGAGTTCCATACCAAAGGTGTTCGATTCGTCGACCGTGACCACACCGTCTTTGCCGACCTTGTCGATCGCATCGGCGATCATGCCACCGATGGTGGAGTCGTTGGCCGAGATGGACGCGACCTGGGCGATCTGGGACTTCTCTTCGACCTCGACCGCCATACCTCTGATGGACTCGACCGCAGCCTGAACCCCTGCTTCGATGCCCTTCTTGAGGCTCATCGGATTGGCCCCGGCGGCAACATTGCGCATCCCGGCCCGCACCATGGCCCAGGCCAGAACCGTGGCCGTGGTGGTTCCGTCGCCGGCGACGGCGTCGGTCTTCTTCGCCACCTCTTTCACCAGTTCGGCTCCGATCCGCTCGAGCGGATCACTGAGTTCGATCTCTTTGGCGATCGAGACACCGTCGTTCGTGATGGTCGGAGCGCCCCACTTCTTGTCGAGCACGACGTTGCGGCCCTTCGGACCAATCGTGACACGCACAGCATCGGCGAGTTGATTCATGCCGGATTCGAGCTTGCGACGGGCTTCGTCGTTGAAAATAATCTGCTTCGCCATTGGGCGAAACCTCCCTGATCGTTCTTGGGTGCGGTTTTCGGATGCTGGCGCTGACGGCGAACGCCTGCTCAGCACGGCTAACCATCTACTCTAACGCTGGCGTTGGCACTCTGACCCCGAGAGTGCCAATGAGGACCCCGAGAATGCCAACGAGGACCCCGAGAATGTCAACGAGGACCCAGTCGGGTCGAGCGACGGGCGAAAAACTAAACGGCCGGCAGCAATGCTGCCGGCCGTTGTTCCCGGTTCCCGCCGAGAGTTCGTCAGCGTCGGAAAAGGGGAGAAACCGACGTTGACAAAGAAGTGGTCGGCTTCATGACCCTCGTCATGAAGCAATTGGGGCCAAAATCGGCCCAAATGATGCGGATGGCCCAAGGTCGCCAAGCACCTCACACCCACCCCGGGCCGTCATCTCATTGGTCCGTAGCCGAAAGGAGACGACCTGGCCTGATCCGGTTGGCCTGTCGGGTTTAGGTCGATCGACCCAAAAATCTCTCAAGTTGCGACGTGAAACGTGCCGTTGCACTCAGCGAACATTCATTCCAGCGAACATTCAACACTTCACCCACTTCTCGATCCGTAGAAGCGTGAAGCGGACCTGGAGGACAACCCGATGACTCCAATCACCCCAATGCTCGACACCCCAACCGGACGCTTGGCCGAACTCGTTCACTTGCTTTCGGATCGTCCGCTCGCCGAGGCGGTCTCCGCTGTGGCCGACACGGCCGCACAAGCAACGGCTGATGATGATCCTTGGTGGGTCGTCGCCGGCGCTCTGGTCAAGCTTCGCCGAAGCGAAGCATCCCAGGGCCTTGTCTACGATTTCCGAGTGCCGGCCTGACGGCTACTGTTGCCGTGTGACCTCTCCGTCAGAGCAACCAAGCACGCCTGGAGTAGCAACGATCGTTGTTTCGGTCGTTGCCATCGTGCTCGGTTTCCTGGTTCTCAAGGCCGTTGTGGGCTTCGTGTTCACCGTGGCCAAACTCATCGTGGTCGCGCTGATCGTGGTCGGCGTCGTGCTGGTCCTGACCAGGAGCACCCCGAACACCAAGTGAGACGGTGGTGTCAGCGCCCCGAGATGATCTCGACCGCGACCTCGGCCGCGAGGTCCAAGGTGCGACTCCACGAGGCATCCTCACCAAATCTCTCGGACAGCGAGACCACGCTGACATGGTCCGGAACGATCACGTCATCGTCTCGGGCTCCCACGATGGCCAACACCGGAACGCCCGCGGCCTTTGACCATTCGGCGACGCCTCCGACCACCTTGCCGTTGAACGATTCGACATCGAGATACCCCTCGCCGGTGATGGCCAATGTGGCTCCATCGAGCGCGAGGTCGAGTTCGGCGGCTTCAGCCAACACATCGAAACCCCGCTCGATCCTCCCACCCAAGGCCACCAGGCCGCCGGCAAGACCGCCTGCGGCCCCAGCTCCTGGGATGGATCCGACGTCGACGCCGTACTCATCCTGGAACAATTGAACCAGTCGGTCGAGCCGCCGGGTCAAGAGACGAACTTGAGACGGCGTTGCACCCTTTTGGGCACCGAACGTCAGGGCTGCGTCGGTGAACGAAGTGGACACATCGGCAGCCACGATGAGTTCGATCTCCTTCATGCGGGCAAACGGTGGCATGGCCCGAATCGCTCCGAACCCTCCGTCGGTCGAGGCCGAGCCGCCGAGCAAGACATAAATCTTTCTGGCTCCGAGCTCGATGGCATGACTGATCAGCTCACCGGTTCCTGTTGTGTCGGCAGCCATCGGATCATTGCCGCCGGCACCACCGATGAGATCGAGTCCGGACGCGGCCGCCATCTCGATGTAGGCGGTACGACCATCGAGACGCCAGCTGGCCGTGACCGGATCGCCGAGCGGTCCAGTGACCAGGGAGGTCTTGTTTGGCCCACCGACGACGTCGATACTGCCTTCGCCACCATCAGCCAGCGGCAGGCCGTCAGCCTGCCATCCGATTGCACGGATGGCCGCTGACACGGCGTCGACGAGTGCACGAGCGGTGGCTGAACCGCGGAACTTGTCGAAGGCAACGACCGCTCGCTCGTCGGTCATCTCGTGTACTCAGACAGCGATAACGCCGTCGTTACCGACCACGACGATCACCTGTGAGGCCTGCGTGTCAGCGATCGGCGACGCCGCGGGATCAAACGGTTTCACGACCACAGCGGCATCGACGCCGAGGAGCGCAGCGATGGCGATGGCGTCGGACTCGTAACCCTCGACGTAGAGAATCGCCGATGGTGCTGGGCCGTCAGCGTTTTTCGGATCGGCCACCGCATAGTTGTTTGCGCTCAGAATGTCGCGCATTGCTCCAGCGGCTCCGCCCTGGGTGGGATCAGTGCCGTTGATCGCCAGCGTGAGCACCTCGGCCGGATTCCGCTGAGGGGCCAGGGTGCCGGGCGTTGAGGTATCGGTTGGCGGCGCGGTGGTGATCGTGGTGCTCTCTGCGAGGGTCGAGCCCGCGCCGTCGTCGGCCGGGGCGGTCGTGCTGGTCGTGTCCGAATCGCCCGGAGCTGCGACCGAAGAATCGTCGATGCCGCGTGCCATGAGGAAAAAGCCCAGCATCACGGCGGCGACGATGACGGCGACACCACGTACGGCGTTCGCTCCCGCCGAGCGACCGAAACCGCCACCAGCGTCATGTGCACCTGCAGTCATGAAATCTCCTGAGCTCTCTTGCGTCTTTGGCGGCACCAGTCCGAACCACCGCAATGGCCCAGTTTTAGCATCGAGGTGGGCCGAGGACGGGGCATCGTGCCGGATCAGCGGCGGTTCAGCTCACTCCTGGGCTTTGAACCCGAGCACCGAAATGGTCTGATGAACGTAACGGATTGGAGCCCGAAGTGGGATTCGAACCCACGACATCTGCTTTACAAGAGCAGCGCTCTGGCCAACTGAGCTATCCGGGCAATCGGGCGATCTTACTCGGCGAACGGCCCGGGCCAGCCCTGATTCGATCCGGATTGGTGGGACTCGAGCGCTCCCCCGATTCGGTGCTTCATCCGCTGGCCAGGTCGACATAGATGTCACCTTCGACGAGGAATATCTCGATGAGCATCGTGAGTGAGTCGATGTCGTCGGGTCCGACTGCCCAGCAGATGTTGCCCTCGATCGTTCCGCCCGGGAACAGTTCAGCAAGGGTGTCGAGCGCGTTCGGAACCACACCGCACGACGGATCAAAGGTCGTGAGTACCACCGCGCTGGGTCCGACCGCTTTGAAATTCAGATCGAACAGCGAGGCCGGGGCTGGACCGGAAACATAGGTGATTCGGATCGGCACGACCACGAAACGCGCATCGCCCACTGGTGGCTCGTTGAACTGATTCTCCGCCAGGACTTCACTGGTGCGATCGATCGGGCTGCCGGTCACCTGCACCTCCCAGACCCGCTCGCCTTCACCCGAACCATCCCCGTACCGGAGATTGATCTTGTCGTCGACGACGTAAGGATCCTCGGGCGAACCCTTACCGGGAGCGGCCGAGGTCGTCGGACCGGTTTCTTCGCCAGGCGCCACGGTGGTTTCGGTCGACTCCCCATCCGTGGCGCGACTTTGCGGTGTCGTGGTGGCGGGACTGGCATCGTCGGTGCCGCCGCCGAACACGAGGTAGGCCACGCTGGCGAACAAGAGGAGCAGGCCGAACAGCACCGCTCCGAGCCGTGCCCGTGCGGCAAGGCCACCCGAGCGTGCACGTTTTGGCTCGGCGGGCACCTTCGATTTCCCACGGTCTTCTGGACGGTCTTCTGGACGGTCTTCCGTACTGTC
>JBBKXQ010000171.1:0-15264 GCA_037969565.1 Acidimicrobiales bacterium
CGCACTGCCGAACACAGCACTGCCGAACACAGCGCTGCAGAACACAGCGCTGCCGAACACAGCGCTGCAGAACGCGGTCCGTTGCTCGATCGCGGGATGGAACGGTTGACCCGTTGGACCGCGGCTCGAACGACCCGCCGCTCGTTCTTTCATCGACTCGGCCAGGTGGCCGTGGTCGTCGCCGCCGGACCAGCCGTCGCCAACGTGCTGAGCCGACAGGCCGATGCTCGTGTCTGTGGCCAGTCAGGCGTCACGCCGAAGTGCGACACCTTCGATTGCAACGGCCCCGATGACGTCTGGGGTTGGTGTTGGTACGCCAGCGACGGCTGCTGCCGCAACGACGGTCTGAAGAAGATTTGCGACTGCTGCACCGTCGACTATCCGAACGTGCACGGCTACTGCCCCAGCGGAACCAACGTTCGTTGCATCGTCGAGAGCTGCGGCCAGGACCCCCGCGTTCTCGCCGTCTCACTCGTTCCCGTTGCTTGGGATGCCTTCAGCGGTTACGACCAGTCGGCTGCGCTTGCTTCTCATTCATCAGCCCGCACGGTGGTGGTCGTTGATGGCGACGCGACGTGGACGCAGGTGATCGCCGCTCCCCTGGCCGGCACCCTCGGTGTTCCCCTGCTCCCAGTTTCCGGAAGTTCCCTCACGGCCGACGACCGGGCGGTGTTCGCCCAACTCGGCGCCGTACGTGCGATCGTCGTCGGTGATGTCTCAGCCGCCATGATTGCGTCGTTGCTGGCCGCCGGTCTCGAAGTCGACTCGATCGTGGGAGCAACCTCGACGACCGAGGATCTCTGTGTCGCCGTGTCACAACGGATTCGAAGGCTGAACGATGTCAATCGAACGGTCACCATTGCGACGTCCGGTCTCTCGGCATCAGCCGCCGGCCTCGCTGCTAATTTTGCCTCGCTGAACGGTTTCCCCATCGCCATCGGATCAGCGGCGACGGTGGCCATCGGGATGCCCACCATCTACATCGGCCCCGAGCCCAGCGACGCCGGCGTGCCGTCGGAGCGCACTTCCTCGACCGATCTGATCAATCTCTCGATCGAATTGGCCGACCTCGCCTCAGCCGCCCCCTTCATCCCGGCCGACCGAGTTGCCCTGGCCCCGGTGGGCAGTTCGGACGTCATCGGGATGGCCAATGTCCAGGCCCCACTCGTCTTGCATCCGCTGAATGCGCTCGGCGGGGCGGCGAAATGGCTCGAAACCCACAGCCTTCGTTATGGCCGACTGGCCACCGTCTACTACACGACCGGCCCCGGCGAACTCAGCACGCAGGAGTTCTGGACGCTGCAGGGAATGGTGAACGGCTTCCGAGTTGACCAACTCACCGGCGTCTCAGGCCAAGGACTTCCGGTCAGTCGACAGCCCTGGAATGAACGCCCGATCGGCAGGGCGCGGGTCGACGGCTCGCTTGCGTTCGGCAGCGAGGGTGCGCCCGGATACTGGACCGCCGTCGCTCAGACCTACCGATCGTGAATGCTCGCCACCAGAACGAGTGGGGGAAGATGAGCGCAGAACCGTGAGTGCGGAACTGATTCTGTTGGCCGGCGTGGCGAGTCTCGCCGCCGTTCACACCCTCTGGTCGCCCTGAGGCCTGTCGGTCGCAGAGACCGTTTTGCCCTCGGTTCGGGGGCGTGATCGACCGCTCGTCGCCCTCATCCTGATCGGCAGTGGGGCCCTGTCCGGAGGATTGGTCGGCTTTGCCGCCGGCCTCGCCGGGCAACTCGTTCCATCACTCACCCTTCGTTCGATCAGTGTGCTCGTGACCTTCGCCTTGGTCCTCGATCTGGTCGGATCCCGAGTTCCGGCGATCCGTCCGGTGGCGGTCGGTCGCCAGGTGCCGGTCGAGTGGGGTCGATTGTTTTCAGCGCCGGTCGTTGCGGTTCTCTACGGGGCCCGACTCGGTGTCGGTCCGCTCACCATCTTGTCGACGTGGTTGTGGTGGGCCGCCACGCTTGGTGCCGCGACGCTGAGCGTGGGGGCCAGCGTTACGGTTGGCGCCCTGTTCGGATTCGTCCGACTCTCCATCACTGCGCTGGCCTCTGTGCGGGCCGAGCAACAAGGACACGTGTCATGGTTTCTGCGTCTGCGATCAAACGAGAAGAGAGCCTGGTCGCTGTTGGCCGCACTCGCCCAGGTGGGCGCCGGCTACGGCATTCTCGTCGGGTGAGGATTTTCGGTTGGTTGGTACTCCTGGGCCTTCTCGCTCTGGCCGGTTGCACATCGAACACCGATGACGAGACTGCAAGCTCGACCGTCACCACGAACGCCGCCACTTCGGCCCAGGCCGACGACGATTCCGAGGAGAATGTCGTGACTTCCGAATTGGGCACCACCGAGGAAAGCACCGATGTGACCACACCAGAAGAGGCAGCCGGTCTGACCGAGAGCAGTTTGACCGGCAGCACCGCACCCCTCGTCACCTCGCCCGACGAGATCGAGCCCCGGGCGCCGATCGGCTCCCAAGCGCTTTCGGATCTACTGATCGACGAGGTGACCGGGTTCGAGCCGGTACCGGAGGCGTCGGCCGATCGATTTCTCGACCTCGAGGCTGCTTCCTCCCTTCAACCCGACCCAACTGAAGAACGTCCGCTGCTGGAAACCCGAGGATTTCAGGGAGGTTGGACGAAGGCGTTCCGAGATGGCAACAACAACGTGCTGATCACGACCGTGTACGACTTCGTCAGCGCACTCGAGGCCGACTTCTATCTCGAGGACGGCACCATCACGATCATCGGCGACGGCGGAACGATCTTCGAGGTGGAATCCATTCCGGATGCCCGCGGTTTCCGCCAGGAGTCGGGCGAGGCACTGGTGACCTACGGAATCACGTTCACTCGCAACAACCAATGGTTCCTCATCTATCTTCTCGGCGACCCAGCAGCGGCCACTCCCGACATCGTGCTCCGAGCGGCCGAGGAACAAGTAGCGGCAATTTCGAACTGACGATTGCGTCTCGTGACAGCGAGCGCACAATAAACGGAGAATTTCGTGGCCGACCAACTGCAAGATCATCAATGGGGCTTTCGCACCCGGGCCCTCCACGCCGGCGGTCGACCCGACGCGGCCACCGGGGCCAGGGCAGTACCGATCTACCAGACCACCAGCTTTGTCTTCGAAGACACGGCTGACGCCGCCGAACTGTTCGCCCTGCAGAAATACGGCGCGATCTACAGCCGCATCTCCAATCCCACCACGGCCGCCTTCGAAGAACGCATCGCCAGCCTGGAAGGGGCCATCGGATCGGTGGCCACGGCCAGCGGGCAGGCCGCCGAGTTCCTCACTCTCACCGCCCTGGCCGGCGCCGGAGATCACTTCGTGGCTGCCGCCAGTATCTATGGCGGCACTTATGCCCTGTTTGCCTCCACCCTCGGCCGACTCGGCATCGAAACCACGTTCGTCGACAACTCCAGTCCCGAAGCGTTCGCAGCCGCAATCAGGCCCCAGACGAAGGGGATCTACACCGAAGTGATCGGCAACCCGTCAGGTGCCGTGGCCGACATCGAAGCACTTGCCGACGTCGCTCACAGCCACGGAGTGCCACTCATCATCGACGGAACCTTTGCCACGCCCTACCTCTGTCGGCCGATGGAATGGGGAGCCGACATCGTCCTGCACTCGGCCACGAAGTTCATCGGTGGCCACGGGACGAGCATCGCCGGAGTCGTGAGCGAGGCGGGCCGTTTCGATTGGACCAGCGGTCGGTTCCCCCGAATGACCGAACCGGTCGCCACATACAACAACCTCGAATGGGTCGGGAACTTCGGTGAATACGCCTTCTGCGTGGCCCTTCGGTCCGAAGGCCTTCGCGATGTCGGGGCCTCGCTGTCCCCGTTCAATGCGTTCCTCATGTTGCAGGGCCTCGAGACACTTCCCTTTCGCATGGATGCCCACGTCGCCAATGCCCGAGCCGTGGCCCACTGGCTCGAGGATGATCCGCGAGTGAGTTGGGTCAAACACGCCGACCTGCCCGGTTCGCCCTACCGAGATCTGGCGGAGAAGTATTTGCCGAAGGGCGCCGGAGCCATCTTCACCTTCGGCGTGAAGGGAGGCCGCAAGGCGGGCCAGGTGTTCATCGAGAGCCTCGAAATGGTGAGTCACCTGGCCAACGTGGGCGATGCCCGAACCCTCGTGATCCACCCCGCCAGCACTACCCATCAACAGCTCACCGACGAGCAGCTCGCCGCAGCCGGTGTCGGAGCCGACATGGTGCGGTTGTCGGTTGGCCTGGAGGATCTCGATGACATTCTCTGGGACCTGGATCAGGCGCTCTCCGCCGCCAGCGCAATGGGAGCCACATCATGACCCCGCCCACGGCCAACTCGGCGACCAGTCAGGGTCAGGTGCATGACGAAAGCCAGGATCAACGGACGGCGCCCGGGGCGCTCGAACGTCACCGCATTCTCAGCTCGGCCACCAGCATCGCGATCGTGGGAGCCTCGTCGAACCCGGCTCGGGCCAGCAACTTCGTGCTCACCTATCTCAACTCGCTCGACCCGGGATTCGATCTCTACCCGGTCAATCCAGGGGAAACCGAGATCATGGGTCATCCCTGTTTCCCGTCATTGGCCGATCTTCCGGTGGTGCCCGACATCGTCGACGTGTTCCGCAGGGCCGAGGATTGTCCGGGGATCGCCACCGAGGCCGTGGCCGTCGGCGCCAAGACCTTGTGGCTCCAGCTCGGTTTGTACAGCGAGGAAGCGGCCCAGATCGCATGGAACGGGGGGCTCAACGTGGTGATGGACCGGTGCACGAAGATCGAGCACGCTCGTTACGCCGGCGGATTGCATCTGGCCGGCTTCGACACGGGCGTGATCTCGTCCCGCCGTCAAACCCGCTAGCCGGCGACGTAACCACCGGCTTTCCCGATTGACTGTGCAGATGCGTTTTCCGATCGGCCGCAGTGCCGCCATTCTCGCCGTCGCCGGCCTCCTGCTCAGCGCCTGTGGCGACGAGCCTGCAAACGAAGAGAGCCTCTTCAGCGCAATGACCGAGCAGGCCGATCTCACCACCGAGGAAGCCAACTGCGTCGTCGACGAGATCTTCACCAACAGCGATCTCACCGAAGCCGAGATCAACAACGGTTCGAAGGACATCAACGGAGCCACGTCGACCGCCTTCCGCATCGCCTTCGAGGCCGCACTCGAAACCTGCGCCGACCTCTAGGCCTCACAACCCGGGCCGTAGCCAAAACGGCGACTGGCGCCGGCCCATCGCCCGATCGGGTGATGCACCAGCGCCAGCAGCCAGATTCGCCGTGGCAGGATCTACTACCGGCGGGCCTACTTGAGGCGTTCGATGATCATGGCCATGCCTTGACCACCGCCGACACACATGCTCTCCATGCCGATCGTCTTGTCTTCTTCGATCAGGTTGTTGATGAGGGTGGTCATGATGCGGGCGCCGGTCATACCGAATGGATGGCCGAGGGCGATGCCGCCACCGTTGATGTTGAGTTTGTCGTAGGAGATCCCGAGCTGGTCGGCTGAGGGAAGCACCTGGGCTGCGAACGCTTCGTTGATCTCGACGAGGTCGATGTCGTCGATGCTCATCCCGGCTCGGCGCATCGCTTGCCGACACGCCTCGATGGGACCGAGACCCATGATCTCGGGATTGAGACCGGTGACGCCCGAGGAGATGATCCGAGCAAGCGGTGTGAGGCCGAGTTCGGCGGCTCTGGTGTCGCTCATCACGATCACGGCGGCGGCGCCGTCGTTGAGGGGACAGGCGTTGGCGGCGGTGATTCGGCCGTCGGGCCGGAAGACGGGCTTCATGCCGCTCACGCCCTCGAGGGTGACACCGGCCCGGGGGCCATCGTCCTTTGCCAGCACGGTGCCGTCGGCCAGCGTGATCGGCGTGATGTCGTTCTCGAAGAAGCCACGCTCGATGGCAGCCTCGGCCCGGTTCTGGGAGCGAACTCCCCACTCATCCATTGCATCCCGAGACACGTTTTCGACCTGGTCCACGTTTTCGGCGGTTTGACCCATGGCGATGTAGATGTCGGGCAGACCTTCGGGGGCGGTCCAAACGTCGGCGCCTCCCTCGGCGCGCGCTGCAGTGCGGGCCATGGCTTCGCCGAAGACGGCACCGTTCGTGGCGCCACCGGAATCGGAGGCGCCGTTGCCATAACGGCTGACGAACTCGGTGCCGGCGGCGATGAAGGCATCACCCTCGCCGGCCTTGATGGCGTGGGCGGCCATTCGGATGGTCTGGAGCGATGAAGAGCAGTAGCGGTTGACCGTGACGCCGGGAACGGTGTCGAGTCCGGCCATGACGGCAACGACGCGGGCCAGGTTGAAACCCTGTTCGCCGGCCGGCGAGCCGCAGCCGAGCATGAGATCTTCGATCTCGGCCGGATCGAGTTCGGGGACCTTGGCCAACGCCGACTTCACGATCTGTGCGGTGATGTCGTCGGGACGCTCGTCCTTCATCGAACCCTTGAAGGCACGACCAATGGGGCTGCGGGCGGTGGAGACAATGACAGCCTCGGGCATGGGGAACTCCTCGGTTGGTGAACGGCTGATGCTCTCACCGACTTGACCGGGTGGTCAAGTTCTGACTGGCACTCATTTCGGGCCAGAATGGTCCGATGGAGACGGGTGGAAGGCGAAGATTCGCAAACCAAAGCACTCGAGTTGTTCGAGGCTCGTTTGGCCCTGCTCGGAGCCGACCAACGAGAACGCGTTGCCAGGAAGAACATGTGGCTCGCACACCACTGGCCTGACGAATACGCCGAACGATGTGTGATCCTCGGCGGGCGTCACGTCTGTCGCCGTTGCGCCGCGCTCTACCCCCTCGGGCTCCTCGTCGCCATCCTGTCGTTCGCCGGTGCCGCCCCCTGGCCCGCCAGCTTCGATCCTTGGCCGATCTGGCTTCTCTCCATACCCGCCACGGTCGCCTATTGCGCTGAGGCCATCGGTCTGATCCGATATTCGCCAAGGGTGCAGGTCGGTACCACCCTGCTGGCAGCGGTGGCGTTCGGTCGGGCCCTCGCATTCGAGTTCGACGAACGGTGGAGTCCGGAGTTCTGGGGCCCCATCTCCGTCTTCGGCGGCATCTGGTTCGTGTTCACCATGATCGGCGCCGTTCGCAAGAAGAACTTGGCCCATCACCACACATCGGGCTGACAGTCCCCGGATGGATCATCTCGGTTTCACCGAATGGTCAGCACCTACAGTCGGACCTGTGCCGACCACATACCACCACGGTGATCTCGCTGTCGCCCTCCGAGCGACAACCGTCGAGCTGATCACCGAACGCGGCCCGTCAGGCTTCAGCCTCCGGGAAGTGGCCCGGCGAGCCGGAGTTTCCCACGCTGCCCCGGCCCACCATTTCGGCGATGCCCGAGGGCTTCTCACCTCGGTTGCGGTCGAGGGTTTCGGCCTCCTCGCCGACGGTCTGGCGACAGGGACGGAAGGCATCGATGACGCCGCCGAACGATTGGCCGCCTGCGGTCGGGCCTACGTCGGGGTCGTGCTGCATCATCCCGGCCACTTCGCAGTCGTGTTCCAGGCCGACCTGATTTCCGAACACGATCCGTCGTACGTCGAAGGGCGGGATCGGGTGAACGAGCAGTTCGTGCGCACGATCACCATGGTGCGGGATCAGCTCCATCCGACGCTGGACGTGGAACTCGGCGCCACCTTGGTGTGGGCAACGCTGCAAGGCCTGTTGCTGCTCGCCCCGAACTTGGGAGCACTCGTTCGGATCACCAAAGGTGATTCGCAGCGTGTTGACGAGCTGAGGGATGAGCTGGTCGACCGATTCACCGCCGTCCTGATGAACGGCCTCGCAGCCCACTAGCTCTCGAGCCTCCTGCACTCGTGACAGAACTCCACCGGCCGGACCATTGAACGAGCCACGTCCCCTAGATTCTGACGATGGCAATTCTGCTTCACACCGACCGAAATCCTCACCGATGGGTCGACGGATTTGCTCAGTCTCTTCCCGGACGCGAAGTGCGGATCTGGCCTGACGTCGGGGACGCCGACGAGGTCGAGTATCTCGTGGCCTGGATGCACGACTGGGACGACCTCGCCAACTATCCCAAGCTTCGGGCGATCCTCCTGGTGTCGGCGGGAATCGATCACGTCGACTTCGGCGCCATTCCCTCCCACCTCCCGGTTGTGCGGCTGGTCGATCCCGAGATGTCCGATGACCTCGCCGAATACTGCACCCACTGGGTCACCTACTTCTCGCGACACTTCGACGTCTACCGAGCGCAACAGGCCGACCACGAGTGGTCGGCCGTGACTCGAGGCGAGCCGGAAACTGTGGGCATTCTCGGCCTCGGGGCCATCGGCACCGTGGTCGCCGAGCGGCTCGAGGGGCTCGACCACTCCGTGATTTCGTGGAGCCGCAGCCCCAAGTCCACACCGTTCGGGCCACATTTCTCCGGTTCCGAAGGCCTCGAGCCGTTTCTGGAGCAGGCCACCGTGCTCATCAATCTGCTTCCCCTCAGCGAGGCAACCCGGAATCTCCTGGATGCCGACGCCCTCGGAGCGCTCGGCTCAGCGGCGCTGATCAATGCCGGACGTGGGGCCACGGTCGACAACGACGCCCTGCTGGCCGCCCTCGATGGACAACTGCGAGGAGCCGTGCTCGACGTCTTTCCGGAGGAGCCACTTGGCCCGGACTCTGCGCTCTGGAGCCACCCGAAGGTGATCGTGACCCCTCACGTGGCGGGCGAGACGAATCCGGTGACCGCATCGGCCATCATCGCCGAGAACATTCGCCGGCTCGAGCGGGGCGAGAAAGCAACGCCGCTGGTCGACGCCAACACCTACTGACCCAGCCGTTGGCGGCGGATATTGCGGTTGCCTGGATTGCGGCCTCGAACATGGCGTTGCTCGCTAGTCGGCTGTCCGGCGATGGACCAGTCGACCATCGATCATCTCGTAGACGTCATCGGCCAGGTCGAAGGCAACATTGCGATGCGAAACGGCAAGAACGGTGATCCCCGCCTTTCGCAGGTTCTGCCAGAGCCGGCGTTCGGTCTCCACATCGAGCGCACTCGAGAGGTCGTCCAGTACGAGCACTTCGGGGGTGCGAACCAAGGCCCTCGCGGCGGCCACCCGCTGACGCTGCCCGCCCGAGAGCCGGAGCCCTCGCGGGCCGACGAATGTGCCGACACCATCAGGCATCTCGGCCACATCCACTCCGACGGCACACAGATCGAGCGCCCATTCGAGGAGGTCGGGATCGGCCCCGAGCAGCACGTTGTCGGCGAGTGAGTCGGAGATGAGGTTCGGGACCTGGGAGAGGAAGGCGGTTTGCGGCGGAGCGAAGAAGGCGGCGGCGTCATCGACGGCGACGCCGTTCCACCGCACGTCACCAGAGACAACCGCACGGGAGGCAAGACCGAGCAGTGCCCGCAGCATCGTTGTTTTTCCCGCCCCGACCACACCGGTGATCACCGTGAACGAGCCCGGCCTCACGTCGAAGCTGACATCGTCGACCGCAACCGTGCCGTCAGCAAATTCGGCCCGCAGGCCGCGAATCGCCAACAACTCCAGCGGTATCCGCTCGATGGACTGGACCGCGGCCGGTTCGAGAACATCCCGATCGAGTGGGAGGTGACGGGGCACGGCGAGATTGGCCGGGTTCTCGTTGGCGACGAGCATTCGCATGTTTCCGAAGGAGACCGCGGCTTGTTTGCGGCGGGCGATCATCCGTCCGATCATCCGCGGCAGGAAGCCGATGTACCCGAGCAACACGACGAACAGGGAGAGTTCCGATGCCGTGAGCGCACCCGACCGCAGGGCTGATGCACTCACGAGCAGCACGAGCGCCAACGCAATGTCGGCAAATCCGGCGCTGGTGGTGCTGATGGCATCTTCGAGAACGCGGTCACGAACACCGGTGTGCCGTCGACGACGAGCCAGCACACCGAGATGTCCGATGACGGGGCGCCGGGCGTCGTTCAGCTTGATCGTGGTGGCCGCCGCCAGCACTCCACCAAGGGCGCTGGTGAACGCGATCGTGGCGTCCCGATCCATCTGTCGATAACGCTTCACTCGCTCATCGAGCAACTTCGTGAGCACCGCAACGAGCGCCATCGGGCCGAGGATCACGACCGTCGCCAACCAGTCGATGGCCCCGAGGAGAATCACGGCCACGATGGTGAAGGCGAGGCCGCCGGCGACATCCAGCCACGAGTCGACGAAGTCGGCAACGTCCTCGGGATCATCCCGGAACTGCGAAACGGCTGCTCCGGGAGAAGCCGCCGGACGTCCGGCCTCGGGGCCGCCGCTCACCACTTGGGCCTGCAGCATGTTGGCCTGCATCAACGACTGCATCATCACCCACGCTCTGATGAACCAGATGACCCCGTAATAGATGGCCGTCATCCGAGCGACCTCCGCCGCAACGAGCAGGGCCGTGGCCCACATCACGCCTTCAGTGTCACCATCGGCCAAGGCGCTGAACGACAATGAGATCGCATACCCAGTGAGCGCCGGGAAGCAGAAGAAAAGGACGAAGAGCCCCGTTCCGAGCCAGATCTGCTTGGGTTTGTGCTGACTGATTCGCCACGCCAATCGCCAAACACCGGCTTGGCCCGAGTCGGTGCGGCCCAGCGCGTCGGACATCTCGGCCGCCGAGCGCGCTGAGCCCGGATTCGGATTCGCCGCTTCTGCGGAACTGGGAACGTCCGGCGGGTTCGTCGAGACACTCAATGCGGGAATGATCATGCGTCCACCTCCAGAGCCAATTCCAGCAACCGACGAAACTCGCTGGCACCGTCGCCTTCGAGCGTCGAGCGATCACCATGCTCTACGACCCGGCCGCCGTCGATCACGAGGATCTCGTCGACCGCGCTCAACGTGGAGAGTCGATGCGCAACGAGTATTGACGTTCGACCCCTGATGAGTTGGGAGACGGCCTTCTCGAGTCGTTCCTCCGTGCCGGGATCGACGCGGGCCGTCGCCTCGTCGAGCACGATCAGATCCGGATCTCGAAGCCAGATCCGGGCGAACGAAAGCAGTTGCTCCTCCCCAGCCGACAGGCTGACTTCGTCGGCGCCGAGCAGCGCATCCAGGTCTCCCTCGGCCAGAGCATCGAGACCGGCGCTCCGCAGTGCCACGCGCACACGCTCATCGGAAATGGCGGGATCGAAGAGGGTGACGTTGTCTCGAACCGACGCGGCCAGGATGTGCACCTCTTGCGGGATCATCGCCACCCGTCGTCGCAACTCGCTCAAGGGAATCTCACCGATGGGCACCCCGCCCAACAACAGTTGACCCTCCGTGACGTCGACCAGCCGCAACACAACTCGGGTGAAGGTGGATTTGCCGCCCCCGGTTCGACCGATGAGTCCGACGGATCGACCAGCGCCGATCGACAGATTGATACCGGCAAGAATGGGCTCGCCGTCTCCGTAGTGAAATCCCAGATCGGAACAATCGATGGACAGGGCGCCCGGCGGCGGCGAAGTCGTTCCCGAATCAGCCACGGCAGGCCGGATGGACAGAAGCTCGTCGACCCGCACCATGGCACCCGTTGCCTTCTGGATGATGTTGAAGTTGTCGACGATGTCTTCGAGGGGCTTCCGAAGCAGCAGTGCGTACTGCACCAACAGCAGCGTGGTTCCGACCGTGACGGCCCCGGTGTCGAGTAGCCAGGCCGAGCCGATGAGCGCCAATCCCAGACCGATGGTGATCGCGCTCTGGACCCGGGCCCAGAACCGGACGAAGGCCCGCTCGGCCGACTCCGACGCAGCGAGCACCGCAGCACTGTCTTCGATGAACCGCCACATCACATGGGGACCAGCGCGGTTCGATCGCAGATCCTCGCCGGCTGTCAATCGCTCTTCGATCCCACCGAACAAGCGGGCATAGGCACTCATCTGGTCGACCGACTGGTCGACCGCATCGTTCCTCGTCCGCAGCGACAACCGACCGGCCACGACGACGTAGATGAAGAAGCACGCTCCGATGCGCCAGTCGATGGCCACGAGAACGACGAACATTCCCGAAACGAGCACCGCCGCGCTCGCTACCTTGGTCACCACTCGACCGAGGAAGTCCGAGACCGACGTGATGTCACCATCGACTCGCTGAATCAGTTCGCCCGGGCTGTGGGTGCGATGGAATTCCAGGTCGAGGTCGAGTACGTGCCCGGCCAGAAGAAGACGGAGTCGATTGGCGGTGTTCCAGGCCGAGATCGTTGCCAACCATGCAACGAACACAGCAACGAACTGGGAACCAACAGCCAGGCCCAGGTAGGCGAGGGCCGGAATCACGATGTCCCTCGTTGATGCCCCGCCCCCGCTCGCCCGATCGACCACCGAACGAACGAGCAGCGGACCGGCCAGGGGCAATGCCGCCCCGATCGTCAAAACGAGAGCAAGCAGCACATACCGGCGGCGCTCGCCGGCGATGAGCCTGGCCAGAGCGCGCCACGGATCCCCGGTCGCAGCCATCGGTTCATTGTGGCCGGTGCTTCCTCGGCGGGCCCTGCATTTTCGACACGTAACCCGCTCGGTGAACGCGACATCGACCTGCCCGTTCGGCTATGAGAGGCAGGGCTATGAGAGGTCGAGCTATGAGAGGTTGGCCACGATCGCCGATGCAGCCAGGAGAACGACGACCTCACCAACCTGTTCGGCGGCACCGAGCAGGTCGCCGGTGACCCCACCGATTCGGCGGTTCGACCACACGCCGACGGCAGCCACGGCCAGGGCCAAGGCACCAATCATCGGCACCGCCCAGATCCCGAACGAGATTGCGGCCACGACCACGCCCACCATTGAACCCGCAAATGCCGAGCGGATCGGGAGGGCCCGGGCGTAGTCGGCGCCGAGGCCGTCGTCCCGAGCGGTCGGGGCGAGGGCCATGAGGGCGACGGCGCCGGCTCGTCCCAAACAGTGAGCCGTGAGCAGCGCCCCGAAGGCATCCCACCCAGACAGAGAAGCGAGCCCGGACACCTTCAGCAAGGTGACCAGCACCAGTGAGAGCACGCCGAATGTGCCGTGCCGAGCGTCTTTGAGAATGGCCAATCGCTGCTCGCGGTTCCACCCTCCGGCCAGCGCGTCGAAGCTGTCGGCCAGCCCGTCTTCATGGAAGCCACCCGTGATGAGCGCCGTGATGGCGAAGGTCAGCGAGGCGGCGGCCAGCGGAGACACGAGCTCGGCCGAACCGACATAGCTGGCGCCGGCCAGCGCCCCGACCAGGATGCCGATGACGGGAAACCAGGGCACGGATCCGGTGAGGCCGGCCTCGTCGGCCGGGTGGCGGCCACCGGGCAGCCGAGTGAGAAAGGCCAGAGCCGTTCGTGGTCCGTCGAGCACGCCCCGAGCCTAAGCATCGATCCGCCGATGCGATGCGGGTCGGTCGGGAACTCGTTCACCATGACGCTCGGACGCTCGAGATCCGGGACACGTCGATCTCCGGCAAGGGGCGACAACTGTTGTACCCAGCAACGATGAAGCTCCTAGAGAGGTCAAGGGGTTTTCTGGAGCCAGGTGTTGGCTTGTTTGGTGAGGCTGGTGTTGTGTTCGAGGCCTCGTTCGATTCGTGAGACTTGGATGGTTGATCGGCCGAGTCCGGCGGCAAGGGCGGTGAGGGTGACGCCGGCGTCGGTGCGCAGCTGGCGGATATCGGGACCGGTGATGGTGTCTGGGTCGGGGTTGGTGAGGGCGTGAAAGATCTCGCGGGCGACGAAGCGTTTGAGGCAACGCATGATCTCCTTGCGGGTCTTGCCTTCTGCGGTCCGGCGGGCGACGTAGGCCCGAGTGCGTGGGTCGTGGCGCATGCGGACCAGCACAATGGTGAACAGCGCCCGATTGGCTCGTCGGTCCCCACCGCGGTTGAGCCGATGCCGGCTGGTCTTGCCAGACGAGGCTGGGATCGGGCATACCCCGCACAATTTGGCGAACGCTGCTTCGGAGCCGAGCCGGTCGGGGTTGTCGCCAGCAGTGGCAAGAAGTTGGGCGGCGACGTGGGGGCCGACACCTGAGATCCCGACCAGGGTGGGGTTGGCCTGGGCGGTGAGGGTGTTGATCCGTTGGTCGAGTCGGCTGGTTTGCTCATCGAGGAAGCCGATCCGGCGAGCGAGTTCTTTGAACGCGAGCCGGATCTCGCGTTCGACCGGGTCGGGGTGGGCATCGTTGAACCGGCGAGCCAGTTCGAGCTGACGCCGGAACGTTTTGGTGCCAAGGCGTTCCCGGAGCCCGGCCGGTGCGGTGATCAACAGGGCTTTGAACTGGTTGATGGCGCGGGTGCGGTCCTTGGTCGCTGAGTGGTAGACGATCTCGAGCGAGCGGATCGCTTCGATCGCGCCGTCCCCGGTCTTGGGGATCGTGGTCGCCTTTCCTGAGATCACCGCACGTGCCGCCGCCTCGGCGTCGATGGTGTCATCTTTGCCGTTGAAGCGGCGCTCGGAACGGTCGGGCCGGTTCACCTCGATCACCGGAACACTTTCTGCAGCCAGATACCGGCAGAGGCCGGCCCCGTAGCTCCCGGTCGACTCGATCCCGACCGTTCCGATCGCTCCGAAACTCTCCAGCCATGCGTGGAGCTCGACATAGCCGTCGGTTGTGGCCGGGAACGAGGCGGTATCCAACAGTCGGGCGGTGTCGGTATCGAGCACAGCAGCTACGTGGAAGTCGAGATGGGTGTCGACTCCTGCGGTGACGTTGCGTTCAAGCGCGGGGGACTTCATGATGTTGATGGTCTTTCGAGTCGTAACGGGACTTGGAAGGGCCACGCGACTGGGAACGGACGGGACAGCCACGAGTCTGCTGTAACAGGCTCCTATGAGGTCACGTACCGCAGTGGAGGAACCCCGGGAACATGGTTGTCCTGTTGGCCTGGCCGACAGTTCACTACAAGGACACGAACGGTCAGTCACACACGAGGGTCAGACCCGACTACAGGACCACCACCCCGGGAGCTTCCTCCATACCGCTCCGGAACGGTGTGATCATCATGGCTGTCACACCCTCTCACTACGGTTCGAAGCAGGTGATCAGCACTCCTAGACCACCCTCGAATTGCTCTCGACAATCCGTTGACAATCGAACTGATGTTCGCTAACGTCACTCTCACGGTTCGTCCGCTCGAAGTACCGACTTCCCCCTAACTCAACCGATCCGGCCTCGCTTTCTTGGCTGGGATCTGACAGGCCCTTTGTGGGCCTGGGGAAGTACGTCGAATGTCTTGCGCCACCAATCTCGCCAGCGAGTTAGAGCGATTCAGTGAATACCTCGGCGTTGTCGAGGTGGCCGGCCTGGACGAGTACGGGCTGCGGGTG
>JBBKXQ010000172.1:0-52279 GCA_037969565.1 Acidimicrobiales bacterium
ACCCAAGACCCAAGACCGCGGCCAACGATTCAGCCCACCCTCCCGATCTGGCACCGAAATTCTTGCGAGGAGCAACAGATCTCGGTGCCAGATCGAAACTTCTGGTGGTTTGGCACCGAAATGCGGGAGCAGAGCGACAGATTTCGGTGCCAGATCGGGACTTTGGCGCGGGACTTTGGCGCGGGACCCCTAGCGATTGAGGTATTCGTCACTCGCGGCGAGATTGGCGGCGAGGGCGATGTCGTCACCGTCGAGCAACACTTCGGCCCAGAAATCGTGGCCGGCCGAGTCGGGGGCACGATCGAGGAGGTCCACGAAGAGCGATTCGACTCGGGCCAATCGGCTTTCTTTCGACTGGTAGAAGGTCGACGCAACGTTGGCCGATCCGACGATTTCCACCTGACTCAGCCAGTAGCCGATACCTGGCCCATCGGGGTTCCGGTAGAGCAATTCGGCGTAGAGATCCCTGAGCCAGGCCTCGTGGCTGTTGCCCTCGTTCGCGATGTATTCGGGGCTGCCGTAGAACTGACCGGCGATCGCCGCAACAGGCACGCCACTGCGGAGCTGCTTCACCCAATACGCCTTGCCGGCACCTTCGGCGGGACGTCCCAGGGTGTCGATGTACATCTCGTCCACGATGTGCGCCGACCATTCTTCACTGCCGGCGAGAGCCAGCACGAAGTCGTAGCGGCTCATCCCGCCGTTCAGCGCACCATTCCAATAGTCGGATTCGGACGGAGTGGCGTTGCGGCCGAGGAAGTCGGTGTAGGCGTCGTTGACGAAGTCGGTGTAGTCAACCGAAATCCGATTCACCGGCTGTTCACCGATGATTGTCACGTCGTAGCTGAAGGATTTGGTCGAACCGTTCACCACCGCACCGTTGACGGTCACACGGTAGGTGGTGTCGAGAATGACCGTGGGCTCGATGCCGCTCGGCTGCCAAACAAGGATGGCGAAGGGGGCGCCGCCAGTGCTGTTCCTGAAGTCGATCCTGGTGTCGATGGGCGTCCGCGAACCATCGGGGCCGACCTTTTCCATCACCACCGACGCCGATGCGAGATTGGCGCCTCGAAGGCTGAAGGACCAGCGAGGAAAGACCACATCAGAAGGAACGAAGCCACGAGGCGGCCAGGCGACGAACCCGTCGCTTTCCCGCAGGGCGGGCTGGGACCCGAACACATTGTCGAAGACCCACAAATCGTTCGATGCCCACTCACCGGCGCTGTTCGGGATGTCTCCCGTTCCCATCTGTCGGGCCGTCGGGTGCAGGATCCAGTTCCGGTGGCCGACGCTGACGTTGCCCGCTCCTGGGTCGTACATGTAGCCCGTGATTGCGTCAGGTCCGGTTTTGCCGAGATAGAGGTTCGACGAACTCGCGGCGCTGGCCCCGCTGGCAGTGAAGCAGCCGAAGGAGCCGTCCGGCGTGTGCGAGAGCTTCCCGCTCACGCTCATCATCAGCGCCGATTGCTGGGCCTTCGCCGAGTACGAGGTGTTCTCCGTGATTCCGGTGGGGACACCGGCCATACCCCGGAACCAGTTGATCCGGGCGAAGATCGCGTCCCGGTAGGCCTGCGAGGTGCTGCCCGCATTGCACGACGCGCGATCGCCGGTCCAGCCACTGGCCGGGAGCGGCTTGCCGAACTCGGCGTCGTAGCTCCGAAGTACCGCATCTCGCTTGGTGGTGTCGTCCCAACCAGCGTTCTGGGCGTCGACGGGAGCGGCGGGAACGGTGACACCCACGAGGGTGGCCGCGGTCATCAGGCAAGTGAGCAGGACTCGTTGTGGAAGGGTCGACAGCATCACGAGAAGATGTCGACATCGCGAGAGGGGGCTCTTGATAAGCCGTTCGGCCTATCTCAGATCATCCTTGAGCGCAGACAGCACCCCGTTGACGAAACGACTCGATTCTTCGGTGCTGTAGCGGGAGGCCAGGTCGACCGCTTCGGCCAGGACGACATTCGTTGGTGTCTTCGTGGTCATGAGCTCGACCACGGCGAGGCGGAGCAGGAGCTGGTCGAGCACCGGAAGTCGCTCATGGGTCCAGCCTCGCAAGCGGGCTCGGACGCGTTCATCGGCCTCCTCACGATGGGTTTCGGCCGCTCGCAGCAAGCTCTCGGTGAAGGGATCGGGCGGGAGCGTCAGCGTGGCCAACAGCTCGTCGACCGACATTCCGCGCTGCTCGATCTCGTAGGCGAGTTCAATGGCTCGTTCTCGGGCCTCTCGGCGAAGGGCAATCCGCCCGCTAGGCACGAGTGAGGTA
Organism: Acidimicrobiales bacterium; assembly: GCA_037969565.1. Lineage (GTDB taxonomy): Bacteria > Actinomycetota > Acidimicrobiia > Acidimicrobiales > SZUA-35 > SZUA-35. Next base: position 2,261 of record JBBKXQ010000172.1, read on the forward strand.
CTCGCCGCTGCGAGTATCGACCTTGATCTTCGAACCCTGCTCGACGAAAAGGGGAACCTGGACGACCAGGCCAGTTTCGAGGGTGGCCGGCTTGCGAGCACCGGACACGCGATCGCCCTGCACTCCGGGCTCGGTTTCGGCGACCGTGAGTTCGACGGCGGCGGGAAGATCGGTGCCGATGACCTCATCACCGAACTTGAGCAGCGTGACCATCGAGTTCTCGATGATGTAGTTGGCGGCGTCGCCCATGGCGACTTCGGACACCGTCGACTGCTCGAAGCTCTCGTTGTCCATGACGACATAGTCGCTGCCGTCGCGGTAGAGGAACTGCTGCTCACGCTTCTCGATGAAGGCCCGTTCGATCTTTTCACCGGCCCGGAACGTGCGGTCGACGACGGCTCCGGTACGTGCGTTCTTGAGCGTGGTTCGAACGAACGCTCCTCCTTTACCCGGCTTCACGTGCTGGAAACTGACGATCTGCATGAGGGTGCCCTCGAGCTCGATCGTCATGCCGTTCTTCAGGTCATTGGAGGAGAAACTCATGTTGGGACGAGGCCTTTGGGGCAAAGGGTGATCGGAACACACCCGGTGGAGGTGACCACGACCGAATCCTCCACCCGCACTCCGCCGAAGCCGGGGAGGTAGGCGCCAGGTTCAACGGTGACCACGAGATCGGCCCGGAGGATACCCACGGACTGACGGGACAAGATGGGTTGCTCATGGATCTCGAGCCCGATTCCATGTCCGGTGCCATGGACAAAGGCCTCTCCGAGGCCTTCCCGGTCGAGAACTTCGCGGCAGGCAGTATCGATCGCGACCTGCTCCACCCCGTCTCGAACGGCGGCAACACCGGCCGCTTGGGAGGCCGCAACGGCGTGATAGATCCGATCCTGCTCGGGGGTGGGACGGCCTCCGCAGACGACGGTTCTGGTCATGTCGCTCCCGTATCCGTCGATCGATGCCCCGAAATCGATCACGACGAGATCGCCGCGGGTCAGCACATGGCCGGACGGTTGGTGATGGGGCCTGGAACTGTTGACGCCGGCGGCAACGATGGTGTCGAAGCTGATCCCGTCAGCCCCCAATTCGAGCATGCGGGTATCGAGTTGGCGGGCAACGTGACGTTCACTCATACCCCCAGCCAGAACTCGGGGCAGCAGGTCACCCAAGGCCTGATCGGCGATCTCGGCCGCAGTTCGGAGTCGATCCCGCTCGCCCGGATCCTTGAGTTCGCGGGCCCGATCGATGAGTGATCCGACCGGGCGGAAGTCGACGGTGGGGAACGTGTTCAACAGGGTGGTGTGCTGGGCCATCGTGAGGTGATGCGACTCGACCCCCACCGTTGGGAGGCTGTTGATCAGATCGGTGATCGGCTCCCACGGCTGGCGTGAGATCATGATCTCGGGGTCGACACCGGCGGCGGCAGCTTCGGATCGGGCTTGTTCGTCGTAGCGTCCGTCGGTGACCAGGATCCAACGATCAGCGGTGATGGCCAGCGTGCCGTTGGAACCGGTGAAGCCGGTGAGCCAACGGATGTTGACGGGCTTGGTGACCAGGAGTCCGGCGACGTCGTTCTCGACCAGTTTCGCCCGGACATCGATGAGCCGCCGAGCCACCAGCATCGGAATCATCGGCAGGCCTCCAGCGCGTCGATCAGCAGTTGGCGATCGTCGATTCGGACGACCTCGACTCCGTTCACGCCATCGAGAACGAAGGTGGTTCCGTCGAGCGCCTTCTTGTCCCGGGCGAACAGCCCCAGAATTTCGTCCTGATTGGTTCCGGCCGGCACGGTGATGGGGAGTTGGTAGGTCTCGACGACTCGGCGATGTTCGTCGACTCGTTGCTGGTCGATACGACCCAACCGGAGCGCCACCTCGGCCGCATACACGAGACCGATGGCGACGGCTTCTCCGTGCCGGAGTTCGAATGTGCCCGCCGCTTCCAGCGCATGGCCGAGCGTGTGTCCATAGTTCAAGATGGCCCGACGACCGCCCTCACGTTCGTCGGCCGCCACGACATCGGCCTTGATGCGGACGCAGGCGGCAACTCGTTCGGGCAGATCGAGTTCGTCGAGCCGCCCGCCGCCGAGAAAGTGATATTTCGCCAGTTCGCCGAGCCCAGCCCGAAATTCTCGGGGCGGAAGGGTTTCGAGCACTTCGGTGTCGCAGAGCACAGCCGACGGTTGCCAGAACGACCCAACGAGATTCTTGCCTTCGGGGAGGTTGACTCCGCACTTACCCCCGATGGCGGCATCGATCTGGCCCAGCAGGGTGGTGGCCACGTGGATGACGGGAATCCCTCGGTGGTAAACCGATGCGAGGAATCCTCCGAGGTCGGTGACGACTCCTCCCCCGACCGACACGACCACATCACCGCGCGTGACTCCCCATTGCGCGAGCTGGGAAGCGAGGTCGGCGATCACATCGAGGCGCTTGGCCTGTTCGCCGTTCTCCACCGTGAACACCCGGTGCTCGATACCCGGATCGACCTCGATCCCGATTCCCTCCTGCGTGATGACCGCAGCCCGTTTTGCCTGCTCAGGCATGACGTCAGCCAGTTCGTGACGGGCGCCATGGCCGATCATCACGGGGTACTTGCGGTCGTCGGGGAGGTGAACTTCTTCCAGGATCAGCGCAGGATTCACACCGGAAATCTAGGTGACTGCGATGAGAATCACCGCGCCGACGATCAGGAAGGGTCCGAGCGGAACCTCGCCCGGGATCCACTCCTCGGGTTGATCGGCGAATCGTTCGGCCGGTTGGCCGTTGGCCCAACGGCGAAGGACGAGCCCGACAACGCCCCCCAACAGCATGCCGACGACCAGTGCGTTGAGCGTGAGACTGATCCCATCGAGCACGTCCTCGCCGAGCCAGCCGACGAAGAGACCGATGCTGGGAGCCAATTTCACATCGCCGAGACCGAGGCCAGGCGGGTAGATGAGATGGAAGACGAGGAAGAAGATGCCGGCAAACAGTCCCGCCCCGATTGCGGGCCAGATGGCGTCTTCCCGGCCGACCAAGCCGCCCAGGATCAGCACCGAGCCAAGGGCCAACACGAACGTGGACTTGGTCAACTCGTTGACAAGGAGGTGGTGTTCCCAGTCGGTGATGGCCATGACGACGAACAGCGCGAACAGCGCCAAGTAGGGCCAGAGTTGCCACGTCCACCCGAAACGATTGGCGGCAACGGCAAACAACACGGCGGTCATCACGTCGGTCACGGCATACCGCCACCGCGAATGGCCTGGATCAGTCGGACATCGAACGAACCAGGAACGGACGGGGATGATGGACGCCGAACCCAAGTTGCTTCCACAAACGGGGCAACGGTGGTTCATTTCGAGCGATTCACGCTCGATGATTCGATCGACGACGATGCCGAGGAATGGACCCACCAGGAGTCCGACGACGGCAAACGCCAACACGAGGGCCAAGATCAGCCGTTGCTCTTGAGGTAGCGCATGAGCAGCGATCCGTTCTCGCCGTCATCCTCGCCGACTTCGACTTCGACGACGGATTCGGATTCGGATTCGAAGGCAACGACCTCGTCGTCGTCGGGCATGACCGACTCGAACGCAGCGATCTCGGCTTCGACGTCGCTGGCCCGACGGGTGGGAAGGCTTTCCGGCATGGCGTTCATGAGCACGGGCGCCGAATCATCGATCACACCGGACGCGTCGACCAATGATGCCTCGTCGTCGAACGTGGGAAGCGCCGGGATCGGCGGGGCTGCAGGCATGGCTGAGGACCGCGACGGAAGCTCGCTGGCCGGAGCAAAGTCAGGAGCGACCAGCGACACCAGACCCCGCTCGACCAGATCCTTGATCCGGCGGGATCCATCGACTTCACCGAGACCGAGACGACCACTGATGGCACCGACGGTCTTGCCTTCGCCCACCATCACGATGGCACCCCATTCGGCCGCATCGATGGTGACCTGAGGCACGCCGAGGTCGCCGGCCAACATCACCAAATGGTGCATCGACGGCACGACGGCCTCGATGGCTTTCCATTCACCGAGTCGAACATGGGCCGCTTCGAGAACGATCGAGAGCTGTTCGGAGTCCGAGCCTGCGACGTCATCACTGGCATCGAAGACGAACGAGCCCGATTCGAATCGGAGAAGCTCGAAGATGGCATCGGAGATGCCGTTGTCACCGGATGCCAGCTCGGCCGAGCCCGCAACGAGGGCTCCCGATCGAAGGTTGAGCGATCCGGATCCGCGATCTCCGCTGATCTTCAAAACGCCCGTTTTCTTGGCACCCGACAACAGTCCGAGTACTTCGTCGAGCGAGAAAACATCGAGAGTTCCTTGCAACATGGTCTGGCCACCTTTTCTGTGCCGGGAGTGCCTACCAATGCACAATCGGAACGAGTGGGCAGATGTTGAGGAATCACGATCGGCGAACGGCGTCGAGCATGACCTCGATGGGAGCCGGCTGCCCCGTCCAGTGTTCGAACGCCACGGCAGCCTGGTGGACGAGCATGCCGAGGCCTCCGATGGTGGCAGCCCCACGGGCCTCAGCCTCGACGAGAAGTGGGGTGCGCTCGGGTTGATAGACGATGTCGGCGACGAGGTGGTGAGGTTGGATGAATTCCGCCGGGAACGGCAATTGGTCGGGCGCCGGTCCGCCGGCCATACCCACCGATGTGGCGTTGACGATGATGTCGGCGGCTGCAAGATCCGTCACCTCGGCAACGGAAACCGATGGATGGATGGCGGCTGCTCGTTCCGCCCCGGCAGGGGTTCTGTTGATGACCAGGACGCGAGCGGCACCGTTGCGGGCAGCAGCATCAATGATGCTCCTGGCGGCTCCCCCGGCTCCGACCACGGCGATCGTGGCGCCATCGAGCGAAAAGCCGGCCTCGGCTTCGAGTGAGCGGATGAAGCCGAGTCCATCGGTGTTGTCTCCGACGAGCACGTCGCCGTCGCGATAGACGCAGTTGCATGCGCCCAGCGCTTCCACCGCCGGTGTGCGACGATCGACGGCTGCCGCAACATCGGCCTTGTGCGGCATCGTGACCGACAGCCCATCGATGCCGAGGGTGCGCATTGCGGCGACAGCAGCGGCGCCCCGGCCAGCCGAAACCGGAAGCGCCAGGTAGACCCAATCGAGGCCCAGGTGTCGGAAGGCCGCATTGTGTATCTGGGGCGACCGTGAATGTCGAACCGGGTCACCGATGACGGCGGCGATCCGGGTGATGCCCGAAATGTCGATCACGGTTGATCAGCCGCAGCCGAGGCCGAGTTCGGTACAGATCGCTTTGGCTGCCAAGAACTCTTCGTTGGTCTCGGCGAAGGTGTGGGTGCCGTTCGGGTCGGTGAGCACGTAGAAGAGGAAGTCGGATTCGGCCGGTTCGATCGCCGCCTCGAGGGACGCTCGACCAGGTGAATTGATCGGTGTCGGCGGCAAACCGATACGTCCCCGGCAGGCGTAAGGATTCTCGGTGTCTTCGAGAACCGACTTCGTGAGCGCGGCCGGGTCTCGGGTGTTCTGGCCGTAGAGGCAGGTGGCGTCGATTCCCAGCGGGATGCGCTCACGAAGCCGGTTGTAGATCACCGAGGCGACGAGTGGGCGTTCCTCGGCAACTCGGGTTTCGGCCTCGATCAGCGACGCAACGATGACGACCTCGTAGGCCGAGAGGTTGAGCAGATTTTCCGATGCCCCGAACCCGAGCTCGCCGGTGGTCTCGCTGAATTCATCGGACATCTTCTGGAGAATTTCGGCTGGTGTCGCTTCGGCGTTGACCTCGTAGGTGTCGGGGAAAAGCAACCCTTCCCAGCTGGCGACACCGTCGGGGCGATAACGAGGGTTGAGCTGTTGGCCGTCCAAAACGGCTTGGAGTTCGGCCTCGCTGACCTCGAGCTGAGCCGCAATCGAGGGAATGATCTCACTGACCCACAGCCCCTCTCGGACCTGGAACCGGGCAAAGATCTGGGGTTTGGGTCCGAGGTTGAGAACGTCGATGGCTTCTTGAGCCGAGGAGTTCACGGGAATCTGGTACTCCCCCGCCTGGAAGTTCTCCTCACCCTTCCAGCGGGCGTAATAGCGGAAGAACGTGCTGTTCGGTACGACCTCGAGATCTTGGAGGATCTGGCCGATCGCCGCCGTTGTGGCCCCTGACGGCACGATCACCTCGACGGCTTCGCCCGGTTCACCCGCCGGATCGAGCTGCCGTTCGAACCAGCCTCGCGCTCCCTGATAGCCCACGTAGGCCACGAAGGCGATCAGCACGACGGCCAGCAGAGCTCGGACTATTCGCACCCAGGTGGGCAGAACCCGCACGTAGTTGGCGTCTTCCTCCCACTCCAGCGGTGAGAGCTCGGCTTGCAGACGCGACTCCTCGGCCTCGGTGTCGCGATGGGGATGGTTGCCGATCGGAGGTTTGCCGTCTTGGTCGAAGAACGTCACCCGGAAGAGGTTAGAGCGTCGAGCCAGCCCTGGAGGAGCACTGCGGCGGCAACTTGGTCGACAACGTCGCGTTTCTTATTGCCTCTGGTGCCGGTGACGCGAAGCGAACGTTCGGCCGTGACCGTGCTGAAGCGCTCGTCGTATTCTTCGACAGGCACCGAAAGCCGCTTGCGGAGGCCCCGGATCTCCGAGCGAATGGCTTGTGCGGCCAGACCTTCGCTGCCGTCGAGCGAGAACGGAATTCCGACCACGACGACCACGGCCTCGGTTTCGGCGACGATCTCGGCGATCCGCCCGTGCTCGATCGTGCGGTCCCCGACCCGTTTGATGGTTTCGAACGGTGTTGCCAGGTTTCCTGCCGACACCGCGATACCGACTCGGCGAGATCCAAAGTCGACCCCGACCGCCCTCATGAGGCTCAAACGCCGGCTGCGAGGCGAGCAAGGTCGAGGGCGGCATCGACGCCACCAGGATCCTTCCCACCGGCCATGGCCAGATCGCTGCCCTTACCACCGCCGCCCTTGATGGCTTTGGCTGCATCGGTGATGAGTTCGCCGGCGTTGCGACCACTTTCCGTGGTGGTTGCGGCGACCAGAGCTGCTCCGCCGCCGGCGGGTGCTCCGGCGAGAACCACCACCGAGATCTCGTCGTGATCCCTCAGTGCAACGGCGAGGTCTTTCAGTTCCTCTCGACTCAGGTCGTCGACGCGGGCGACAACCACCCCATTGATGGCCTGTTCCGCCAACTGGTCGGCCTGACCAGTGGCCAGTTGTCGGCGTAATTCGGCCAGTTCGGCTCTCAGGTCCTTGATCTCGACGAGGCGCTTCTGGACGCCTTCGACAACATCACCCTTGGGCACGTTCATGGCTTCGGCCGCTTGCTCGATCGTTTCTTGGGTCTCACGCAGGAGGGTGATCGGTCCGGTTCCGGTGACGGCCTCGATGCGACGGAGGTTCGATCCGATCGAACCCTCGTTGACGATCTTGATCAAACCGATGTCGCCGAGCGCCCGCACATGTGTGCCACCGCAGAACTCGAGCGTCGGCCCAGCCCGAAGCACGCGAACCATGTCGCCGTACTTGTCGCCGAAGAATGCGATGGCGCCCATCGACTCGGCTTCGGCCTTCGTTACCTCGGGATGGTCGGTTGGCTCGTTCATCAGGACCTGAGCGTTGGCAAGGTCTTCGATGGCCTGGACCTGCGCTTCGGTGACCGGTTCGAAATGGGAGAAGTCGAATCGGAGCCGATCGGGGTCGACCAGCGAGCCCTGCTGCTTGACGTGGTCCCCCAGAACCTCGCGTAAGGCCCAGTGCAGCACATGGGTGCCCGTGTGATTGCGACGAATTGCATTGCGCCGGTCGACGTCGACCGAGGCCGACGCAGTTGCGCCAGGGAGGACCTCACCCTCCACGATTCGAACGACGTGCCGATGAACCCCCGGAAGGGCGTACACCGTGTTCAGGACCTCGGCCTTGCCACCATCAGTTGTGATCGTTCCCGTGTCTCCGACCTGACCTCCGGATTCGGCGTAGAAGGGCGAGTGATCGAGAAAGACGCTGACTGTGTCGGTCCCCTGGCCAGTGACGAGCAGCACCGTGGCGGACACGTCGGAGAGTTCGTCCCGCCCGACGAATTCGGTGACCCCGTTCGATTCGACGATCGACTGCACCTGCTCGAAGTCGACCGCTTGGGTGACCCCCTTGCGACTGGCCTTGGCCCGTTCCCGCTGGGCATCCATGGCGACGTCGAAGGCGGCACGATCGACGGTGTGACCCCGTTCGCCGACGACTTCTTCGGTCACCTCATAGGGGAACCCGTAGGTGTCGTGCAGCAGGAAGGCAACCGCGCCGGACAATTCGCCGCCGGGAGCGACTTCGAGAAGTCGATCGTCGAGAATTTTCAGGCCATTGGCCAGCGTGCGGCGGAATTGGCTTTCCTCCCGCTCCACCACGGAACGAACGAGCTCATGTGTGGTGGCCAGTTGCGGATAATCGGGAGCCATGATCTCGACGACCGCATCGACCAGCGAAGGTGTGACCAACTCGGTGACGCCGAGCAAGTAGGCGAAACGAACAGCGCGGCGCATGATGCGGCGCAACACATAGCCGCGGTCCTCGTTGCTGGGAAACACACCATCGGAGATGAGGAAGGTCATCGTGCGGGCGTGTTCGGCGAGCACCCGCAACGCGAGGTCGTTGTTCTCGTCGACGCCGAGCGAATAGCCGGTGACCGAAGACGCGACCTCGACCAGGCGGGCCATCTCGTCGATCTCGAAGACGGAATCCTTCTCCTGGAGCACCGAGAGGATTCGTTCGAGACCGGCCCCGGTGTCGATCGATGGTTTGGGCAGAGGCTCGGAATTGCCCTGCTCGTCGGTGTCGAACTGCATGAAGACGAGATTCCAGATCTCGACATAACGTTCGTCGGCCTCGGGGTTGGCCGGGCCGCCCTCGGGGCCGTACTTCGGGCCCTTGTCCCAGAAGATCTCCGAACTCGGGCCGTTCGGTCCGGTGTCGGCCATACGCCACCAGTTGTCGTCGTCGAGACGCTGGATCCGTTCCCTCGGGACACCGACCTTGGTGGCCCAGATCTCTTCGGCCTCGTCGTCGCTGAGGTGAACCGTGACCCAGAGTCGCTCGGGGTCGAGTTCGAGCACGCCGGTGAGGAATTCCCAGGCCTGCGGGATCGCTTGTTCCTTGAAATAGTCGCCGAAGCTGAAATTGCCCATCATCTCGAAGAACGTGAGGTGGCGGGACGTGCGACCGACCTCATCGAGGTCGTTGTGCTTGCCGCCGGCCCGGACACATTTCTGCACGGACACGACCCGGGGATGGGGCGGCTTCTCCTCACCGACGAAGTAGGGCTTGAACGGCACCATGCCCGAGTTCACGAACAGGAGCGTTTGGTCGTGCGGGATGAGGCTCGCCGAGGGGACGAGCAAGTGCTCCCGCTCGGTGAAGAAATCGGTGAAGGCCTGGCGCAGTTCTTTCGCTCTCATGGTGGAGCGGAGGTTATCGGCTTCGGTCCCAGGGCTTGACGGGTTTTCGATAGGTCCGTTGCACGCGGCCTACTTGCTCGTCGGCCAGAGACCGCCGGAACCGGAAACGGCCGAGCGCGACCGGTTGTGGAACCTCGGGAATCGGTTCCGCTTCGACGTCGCGCAAGTCGAGGAGCGCTTCCAAGGCTGCAGAATCACCGTCGACGTAGCGGGCATAGTCCGACATCATCTCGCGGCGGATGACCTCGGATTGGGCCCGCACAGTGAGTTTCGCCCGGGCCAATCGATCCTGGATCACCCGATTCCTGCCGACGCTGTTCACGAGCGCGACGCTGGAGCGCCGAGCAGTGCGACCGGCCACGGTGGCCGCACCACCGACTCGAACGAGATCACCGGGTAGCGCATTGGCTGCCCTCAGCACGGGCGTTGGGAGTCGGTCTTCGAGGGATGCCGACGCTCGATCAACGGATCGGCCAACGCCCCGGCGGGCAATCCATCGCGCTCCGGCCCCAATTGCAACCCAACGGAATCTTCGTACGAGGAACGAGATCACGATGCTCGTTCGTCTCTCTTGCGGAATCGACGGGCGGCCAGCCAGCCCTTGGTGACCTTGCTGGTACCCGAGGCGATGGCCAGCGAGCGAATGACCGGGTCCTGCACCGCTTCGTGAGTACGACGGGAGGTCTCGCTGATCGCCGTGGTTGCCTGGTCGGCCCGGTCGAGCACGAGATCGACCTTGTCAAGTTCGGCATCGGCGTCGGCAACGAGTTGCCGCAACTCCCGAAAGGCGCCGATCCCCTCGTCCCGCAACTGCTGGGCGGTGTCTTCGAGCTTGGCGAGCGTGCGGTTCAAGTTGTTGACCGCAACAACCAGAACCACGGCCACCACGACGACCGCAATGGCCACGATGATCGCCGTCAGCTCATTGATCGTCACAGCGGCCCACGATAGCGGGCCTCGTAACCACGATCGGTCGGCCGGTAATAGCGACGTTCGGCCACCTCGGCCGGTCGATACTCCTGCGCAATCCATCCATCGGGATGATCGTGGGGATAGTCGTAGCCCTCGCCGTGGCCGAGGGAGCTGGCACCCCGGTAGTGGGCATCGCGTAGATGCATCGGGACCTCACCGGCGGCGAGTTCCTGCACATCCCGCATGGCTTCACCAATCGCCACCGTGGCCGAGTTGGACTTCGGAGCCGTTGCCAGGTGGATCACGGCCTGGGCCAAGTTGTATTTGGCCTCGGGCAGACCCACGAACTCCACGGCCGCCGCCGCTGCGTTGGCGACCAGCAGACTCATCGGGTCAGCCATTCCCACATCTTCTGAGGCGAGAATCACCAATCGCCGGGCGATGAATCTGGCGTCTTCACCGGCGGTGATCATCCGAGCCAACCAATACAGGCCGGCATCGGGGTCGCTGCCTCGAATGCTCTTGATGAACGCGCTGACGATGTCGTAGTGCTCGTCACGTCCGTAACGGAGCGACTTCAGGTCGGTTGCCGCCTCGGCGTGCTCGAGCATGACGTCGACGATCGCCGTGTCGTCGAAACCCGGCAGCCTTGCGGCCTCGGCTGATGCGAGGGCGACGGCCACCTCCAGCGTGGTGAGGGCCTGCCGACCGTCACCGCCGGCCCGATCGGCCAGGTATGTGATCGCATCGTCGGAGGCCGCCGCTCGTTCCGCTTTCAGGCCCCTCCGGATCAGTTCGCCGAGGTCGTCGGCGGTGAGCATTTCGAGCCGAAACAGGGTGGAACGACTCCGGAGCGGAGCGTTGACCTCGAAGAAAGGGTTCTCGGTTGTGGCCCCGATGAGGGTGAGCACACCGGATTCGACCGCCGGAAGCAATGCGTCCTGCTGGGCTTTGTTGAAGCGGTGGACTTCATCGAGGAAGAGGATCGTGCCCTGCCCATGGGCTCCAAGCCGTTCCTCGGCCGCTCGGATGACTTCGCGTACGTCCTTCACCGAAGCGTTGACGGCCGAGAGCTGCTCGAACGCCTTCGATGAAGCGGTGGCGATCAGCCGGGCCAGTGTGGTCTTCCCGGTTCCGGGCGGTCCCCAGAGCAGCGCGGAGGAGAGCCGATCGGACTCGACCAGTCGGCGAAGCGTGCCGTTCGGGCCGAGCAGATGTTGCTGACCAACGACGTCGTCGAGACTCGCCGGCCGGAGCCGAGCCGCCAGTGGCGACCGGGCTTCGAGGCGACGAGCGGCCGCAGCAGCAAACAGATCAGTCTCCACCGGCGAAAGCGTACCGGGTCGGCCGACGGCGGATTATGGTCATCGCCGTGGTCGTCTATGCGCTTTACGTCTGGGTCATCGTGTCGATCGCGGCACTGTTGGTGCAGGGCGTCCGACGTCTGCGTTACGACCGGGCCCACCGGGCGCCGATTCACACCGGTCTGGAACCGGAAGCACCTCCGGCGAAGCCGGCGATACCGGTTGAACCCGCAGTACCGATCAAGCCAGCAACACCCATTGAACCCGCGGTACCGATCAAGCCAGCAACACCCATTGAACCGGCAGAACCGATCAAGCCAGCAACACCCATTGAACCCGCAGTACCCATTGAACCCGAGCGGACCCTGTCGGATGCGATCAGCGGCCTTCGTCTGCCGTGCGACCTGGTGCCCGCCATCGACCAGGGGCAAACCGCCGACGATCGGCGGGTGAGCCTGCTCACCAATTCAGCCGACCCGGCCACGGTCGGGGGAGCCGTTGCCGACGAACTCGAACGTCTGGGTTTCGATGTGGCAGCCGAAGCTGATGACGAAGCCGTTGCCACCCGAGATGATGATGTGATCGGACTCCGAATCATTCCCAACGCTGCGTCGGCCGAATTGAATGGTGTGCGCCGATTCCTCGAGGCAACCGAAGCCACCGTCGCCCTCGAGATGTGGCTCCACGACTGAGCGTTTGATCAATCGACTGCGGGAGGGAGAACCCGGATTCCGAGTTCGGCCAGCATCTTGGAGTCGACTTCGCCCGGGGCGTTCGTCATCGGGTCGGTTCCCGACTGCGGTTTCGGGAACGCGATGACTTCGCGAATGTTTTCTTCGCCGGCCAAGATCGCAACGAGACGATCGATTCCGTAGGCGAAGCCGCCGTGGGGAGGAGCCCCGTACTTGAACGGTTCGAGAAAGAATCCGAAGCGCTTGTTGGCTTCGTCGTCGTCGATGCCGAGGATGGCGAAGACCCGACGTTGCAGGGCCGGATCGTGGATTCGAATGCTTCCCGATCCGAGTTCCCAGCCGTTGAGCACGAGGTCATAGGCCCAGGCTCGGACCGACATCGGATCGGATTCGAGTCGGTCGAGATCGGCGAGGTGAGGGTGACAGAAGGCGTGGTGCCCCGGCTTGGGACGGCCCGTGGTGCTGTCGACGCCGACGAACAGCGGGAAGTCGGTGACCCATAGGTATTTGTATGGCCCTTGGCTGACCGGCGGGCGGGCCACCTTGTTGCGGAGCTCGCCCAGAACTTCGCACGTGACCATCCACTCGTCGGCCACGATGAGAAGGAGGTCGCCTTCGGCCGCGCCGAAGCGTTCGATCAACGCAACCTTTTCGGCGTCGGTCAAGAACTTTGCCACGGGCGACTCCAGCGACAGCGCACCGTCGGCAGTCACCACTCGCATCCAGACCAGACCCTTCGCCCCCATCGACTTTGCGTCGTCGGTGAGCGCGTCGAGCTTGTTGCGGCCGTGATCAGCCGAACCTCCGGGCAGATTGATGCCCTTGATGGCAGTTGCGGTCGAGAAGGCCTTGAACTCGGTGGCGGCGAAAACATCGGTGAGTTCGATGAGTTTGACGTCGAAACGGATGTCGGGTTTGTCGGAGCCGTAGTTTTCCATGGCTTCGTGCCACGTCATACGGGCCACGGGATCCGGACGTTCGCCGGTGACCGCCTCGGCTGCGTCGAGGACACCGATCTCGGCCGCCGCGAGCACATCGTCGACATCGACGAAGCTCATCTCCATGTCGAGCTGCATGAATTCGTATTGACGATCGGCCCGGAGGTCTTCGTCTCGGAGACACCGAGCTATCTGGTAGTAACGATCCAGGCCACCGACCATCAGGAGTTGTTTGTAGAGCTGTGGCGATTGGGGCAAGGCGTAGAACGAACCCGGCCGCTGGCGGGATGGAACCAAGAACTCGCGAGCTCCCTCCGGTGTGGAAGGCATCAGCATCGGGGTTTCGACCTCGACGAAGTTCTGCTTGTCCATGGCCCGTCGAATAGCCGAGTTGACCTTCGATCGGATTCGCATGTTTCGCTGCATCCGCTCTCGACGGAGGTCGAGATACCGATGCTTGAGTCGAATCATCTCGTCGACCTTGTCGGCTCGGTCGTCGAGGGGAAACGGGGGCGCCTCGGCCGCTGACAGCACCACGACCTGGCAATCCTGCAACTCGATCTCGCCGGTTGCGAGGTCGGGATTGATTGTGTCGGCGGTGCGCTTCGTGACGGTTCCGGTGACGGTGATCACCCATTCGCTTCGTACATCGACGCTGTCTTCGCTGTCTCCGCTGTGGATCACACATTGTGTGATGCCGGTGTGGTCTCGCAGATCGACGAAGGCCAGATGCTCGCCATGTTCGCGACGACGATTCACCCAACCCGAGAGGGTGACGGTTTCGCCGGCGTTGGCGGCGCTGAGCTCGCCGCACATATGGGTGCGCATCATGGTGTGAGGAGTTCTTTCACTCGAGAAACAAGTTCGGATCGGGGCACGGATGTCTGTTCGCCGTCGCCGCCCATCGGGCGGAGGCCGACGGTATCGGCCGCCGCCTCCGACTCGCCCATGATCACCGCAACGGGTGCCCCCGATCGGTTGGCGGCCTTCATCTGGGCCTTCATCGATCGGCCGTCGAAACTCCGGTCGGCGGAGACTCCGGCTCGGCGGAGTTCGGTGGTGATCTCCAGGCCTTCGGTGCCATCGGTGGTGGTGACCACCCACACATCGGGCCTGGACGGCGGAGCCGGGAAGACACCTTCGGCGTCGCAGGCCAGCAACGTACGGTCCACACCGAGGGCAAATCCCACGCCGGGGTCTTCCGGGCCTCCGAGGTCGGCAACCAGGCCGTCATAACGACCACCGCCTCCAACGGCGTTCTGAGCCGCGTCGAGGGCGATCGAGGCGAACTCGAAGGTGGTGCGGGTGTAGTAGTCGAGGCCGCGAACCAAGCGAGGGGCCAACACGAAGGGCACGCCGACTGCCCGCAGGCCGGCCTGAACCCGCTCGAAAGCAGCCGCTGCATCATCGGAGATGTAGTCGGTGATCAGGGGCGCCGATGCGATCAGGTCGGCATCGGGGGCCCGCTTGGAATCGAGCACTCGGAGCGGATTGATTCCGAGGGTCACTCGGCTCTGTTCGGTGAGTGCATCGAGATCGGCGTTGAAGTGAGACCGCAGCGCGTCGAGGTAGCGAGGGCGGTCGGCCCCATCGCCGAGCGTGTTGAGGAGCAAGCTGAACTGCCGCAACCCGATCCGCTCGTAGAAACGGGCAGCCAGGGCGATGAGTTCGGTGTCGAGATCCGGATCGTGACTACCGATCACCTCGGCTCCCACCTGATCGAACTGCCGGAAGCGACCCTTCTGGGCTTTCTCCTGTCGGAAGGCCGGGCCGGTGTACCAGGCTTTCCAGGGTGTCAGGGGCCGTTCCTGGGCGTAGGCCCGGCACACCGATGCGGTGAATTCGGGCCGAAGGGCGATTCGGCGCCCGCCGTTGTCTTCGAAGTCGTACAACTCTTTGGTGACGACGTCGGTGCTCTCGCCGATCCTGGTGAAGACACCGAGGTCCTCGAACATGGGTGACACGACCTGGCCGAAGCCGGCCTTGGTGGCCTCGTCACGGAAGATCTCGACGAGCGCGTACATCCGATCGGTGTCGGGAGAAAGGAGGTCGCGGGTTCCGGGGAGCGCTTGAAAGCGAGGGCGTGACATGCCCGCCAGAGGTTACTGGCCGTCGACAAGCAGGCTGCGGCCTTTTCGGAGGAACGCGAGGACGGCGTTTCGTTGCTCGGCGTGGCTCGGGCCGACGGCGACGATCTCATGGTGGTGCAGCAGGGCGCCGGGAAAGCTCGAGGCGTTCCAGAACGAACTGGTGGGGCGGTCATCGGCAAACCAGGGGCCGACGTAGGCATACGGCAGCGGCTCGGGTCCGGGGTCGGCAGTTTTGGCCACATCACCCGGCGAAAATCCGTAGCTGGCACGCTGCTTCGCGTCGGCGTTCCCGATCTCGATGGCCGGATCGAAGTGTTCAGGCCAGAGCTGAGGCTGTGAGGCCTCGATCGACGCTTCTTCTGCCGCCAGCTCGACGAGGATCGACCAACCGAACGCGTACCAGTCGGCGAGCGCCCGAGCCGCTTCCGGATCGATCTGCAGTGTTCGTTCCGGGTTGCCCGGAGCCGGGATGTCGAGTCCGGCAGCCCACTCGAGGTCGGGTGGGGTTCCACAGAACACACCGGCAGCGGCGATCGTGGTGATGGGTGCGGTGTCAACCCGTCCGTCTCGCTCGACGACCAGCCCCGCACCTTCGTCGGTGGCTTCCATCCGGATGATCGTCGGTTGGCCATCCCGCTCGAACGGCGGCGTGCCGAATCCTCCGGGCGTGCGGCAAAGGCCCATCTTGCCCATCGCCTGTCGTCGGGTCGGCGACATCACGAGCGCGGCAACGCGGTGGAGATCGAGTCGTGTCTGGGGGAACGACTCGGGCAGCGGGCGAAGCGGGGCGGGCGCCATCAGTTCCCGCGTCCGGGCAACATCCGATACGCGTCGTAGACGCCATCGATCTTTCGGACCGTTCGGAGCAGTTCCTCGAGATGGGAAGGATCGGCGATCTCGAATTCGAACGTCAGACGAGCGATCCGATCCTCACCGGTTTGGGTGGTGGACGACAGGATGTTGACGTGATTCTCGGAGAACACCTGCGACACATCGGACAGGAGATGCGATCGGTCATAGGCCTTCACCTCAGCCGACGCAATGAAGTCGCCGACACCGTCGGCATCCCACTCGACATCGATCAATCGATCATTCTGGTTGGCCGACAGCGACATGGCGTTGGCGCAGTCGGAGCGGTGCACCGAAACACCGCGACCGCGGGTGACGAAGCCGAGGATCTCGTCGCCCGGCACCGGCGTGCAGCAGCGAGACAACCGGACGAGGAGGTCATCGAGTCCTTCGACGTGGACGCCGGCCGAACCGGAGGAGCGGCGACGCCGATGTTTGCGAGCCGTGACCGGAAGAGAGTCGGCGTCGCGGCCCGACGTGCCGTCGAGTTCCTTGGCCACTCGGGCGGCAATCGACTTCGCCGACACCCGATGCTCGCCCAACGCGGCGTACAGCGCGTTGACGTCGGGGTAGCTCATCTTGTCGGCCACGCTCGTGATCAACCCGCTGGCGGCAATCTTCTGGACTGGCAGACCCTCCCGACGGAGTGCTTTCTGCAGGTCGTCCTGGCCGGTGGAGATCGCATCTTCACGGCGCTCCCGAGAGAACCACTGCTTGATCTTGCTGGCCGCTCGAGGGGAACGAACAAAGGTGAGCCAGTCGCGCGATGGGCCGGCCGAATCGGCCTTCGACGTGAAGATCTCCACGGTCTGACCGGAGCTCAGCGGCTCGGACAGCGCAACCAACCGACCGTCGACTTTCGCTCCGACCGTCCGGTGGCCGACGTCGGTGTGGATCGTGTAGGCGAAGTCGACGGGGGTCGCACCCCCGGGCAGCGTGGTGACATCGCCCTTTGGTGTGAAGACGAAGATCTCGTCTTGATCGAGATCGACCTTCAGGTTGGCCATGAAGAGGCCCGGGTCGCTCGTTTCCTCTTCCCAGTCGATGATTCTGGCCAGCCAGGGCATGTCGACTTGCGCCGACGGCGTAGTGACCTGCTTGCCGCCCTCCTCCTTGTAGAGGAAGTGAGCGGCCACACCGAACTCGGCCCGAGAGTGCATGTCTTTGGTGCGAATCTGCACCTCGATCGGCTTGCCCTGGGGACCGATCACCGTGGTGTGCAACGACTGATAGAGGTTGAACTTCGGCATGGCCACGTAGTCCTTGAACCGGCCCTGCACCGGCTTCCAGGTGGCATGGATCGAACCGAGGGCGGCGTAACAGTCCCGCACGGAATCGACGATCACCCGGATTCCGATGAGGTCGTGGATCTCGCCGAACTCGCGACCCTTCACGACCATTTTCTCGTAGATCGAATAGAGGTGTTTCTCCCGTCCGGTGACGTCGGCGTCGATTCCCAACTCGGCAATTCGTCCCCGCACGTCTTCGAGCACTTGCGTGAGGTAGATCTCCCGTTCGGGGGCCCGTACGGCCACCATGTTGTCGATCTCGGAATACCGCTTCGGGTGAAGGGCGGCGAAGCTCAGATCTTCGAGTTGAGTTTTGACCTCCTGAATACCGAGTCGGTGGGCCAGGGGGGCGTAGACGTCGAGGGTTTCGCGAGCGGTTCGTTCTTGTTTCCAGGCCGGGATGGCAGCGATGGTGCGCATGTTGTGCAACCGGTCGCACAACTTGATGATCAGGACCCGAACGTCCTTGGCCATCGCAACCAGCATCTTGCGGAACGTGGCAGCCTGCTGCGCCTCCTTCGAGTCGAAGCGCAGACGGTCGAGTTTCGTGACGCCGTCGACGATGGCGGCGACTTCGGCCCCGAACGAGGCCTCGATGTCGGCGAGGGTGCAAGCGGTGTCTTCGACGGCGTCATGCAGGAGCGCAGCGGCGATGGTGATCTCGTCGAGCCCGAGTTCGGCCACGATGGTGGCCACGGCGAGCGGATGGGTGATGTAGGGCTCGCCCGACTTGCGACGCTGGGTGACGTGGGCGGTCGCCGCCATTTGGTAGGCCCGGGCCACCAGGTCGATCTTCTCAGCACGACGCTTGCCATCGAATCCAGCGACGAGTGGGGCGATCTCGACCGCCACCGGTTGCTTCTCTCGATGCCACGGCATCAATCGTTCGACGACAGCCATCAGTCAGCAATCTCCCACAACGATCGAACCACATGGGGCGCCAGACGTTGGCGAGCACCCAGCGCCGACAACTCCAGAATGGCCCGTATCTCCACGACGGTCGCACCCGTTCGGCTCACCAACTCCGCAGCAGCCGCCGCCGTGCCTCCGGTGGCGATGACGTCATCGACGATCACCACCCGATCGCCGGGTGCGAACGATCCGGACTGGATCTCGAGACAATCGGTGCCGTATTCGAGATCGTACTCGATCCGATCGATCGGTCCGGGCAGTTTCCCCGGCTTACGGGCGGCGATGAAACCGACGCCCAGCCGTTGGGCGGTGAGGAGACCGGCCAAGAAGCCCCGTGCTTCGATGCCGACGACGACGTCGACGTCTTCCAAACCCGCAGCGAGGGCAACCGAACACCGCGAGGTGTCAGCTGCTGAACGCCAGAGTGCCGACATGTCCTTGAATCGAATACCGGGCTTCGGGAAGTCCGGGACGTCGGCCACCGCCTGTTCGAGCCAGACCGGGGGTTTCATCGCTTGACTCTACAGCGCCTTGGACTTCCGAGCCTGACGCTTCTCACGTATGGCCCGGGCCTCGGCGATGTCGGGCTGGCGCTCTTTCAGCCATGCGAGCACGGGAGAAGCAACGAAGACCGAGGAATACGTGCCGAGCACCAGACCGATGCACAGCGCAAGTGCGAAGTCGCGCAACGTGGCGCCACCCAGGAGGAGCGAACCGATGACCAACATCGAAAAGACCGGCAGGAGGGTGGTGATCGTGGTGTTGATCGACCGCATCAACACCAGATTCATCGAATCACTCATGTACTTGCTGTAACCATCGTGGAGCGCCGCCGGTTCGTTCTGACGTTCGAGCACCTTGTCGAACACGACCACGGTGTCATAGAGCGAGTAGCCCATGATCGTGAGCAGAGCAATCACGGTGGCCGGGCTGACTTCGAAGCGCAGAAGACTGTAGATACCCGCAGTGAGGAGGAGATCGTGGATGACCGCGAGCAGGGCGCCGACAGCCATACGCCACTCGAGTCGCCACGCCAGGTAGAGGGCAACCGCGATGAAGAAGGACACGAGCGCTCGAACGGCCTTGTTCGTGATTTGATCGCCCCACGTGGGACCGACCTCGTTGATGCTCACTTGATCGACGCCGACGCCGCCCAGGTCGGCCAGTTCGACCACGAGATCGCTGGAGGCGGCAAGCGCCTCGCTCCCTGTCTGCACCCGGATGAACGCCCCACGGTCGGGATCGGAGATCTTCTGGATTCGTGCCGTTTGGTCCGAAATCGACGAACGAGCTTGCTCGACGGTGGTTTCAGCTGGAACCGGAACCTCGAAGATGCCGCCGCCCTCGAAGTCGATGCTGAGGTTCAGGCCGGCCAAGAGCAACAACAGGAGCGCCGCAACCGTGACGGCTCCCGAGATCGGCATCGAGCGTTTCCAGATGGGGCCGAATGCGATGTGGGACTCGCCGGCAATCATCGATCGCAGAGTTTTCACGATCCACCTCCGCTCGAGAGTCCGAGAAGTTTCGGCTTGTCGCCGACCACTCGGGCGAGGACCGCCAGGGCCGGACGCATGAACATGTAGGAAACGAACAGATCGAGCAGGGTGGCGACACCCAAGTAGAAGGCGAAGCCCCGCACCGCGCCGACGGTGAGCAAATAGAGCAACACCGCCGCAATGAGGCTCACCACGTCGGCTTTCACGATGGTACTGATCGAAGCCTTGTAGGCCCGCTCGATCGCCGTCGGTATTCGACGTCCCGAACGAACGGAGTCCTTCACGTTCTCGAAGTACACGATGTTGGAGTCGGCCGAGACACCGATGGCAACGATGAGACCGACCAGGCCGGCGACCGAGATCGCGAGACCCTGATTGGCACCGAACCAGGCGATGATCGTCCACAACATCAGACCGGAGAGGGTCAGGCCCAGGATGGCGATCAACCCGGAGAGTCGGTAGTAAGCGGAGAGGTAGGTTGCGACGAGCGCCAGACCGATGAGACCCGAGATGGCGCCGGATCGCAGAACGTCGTCACCGATGGTGGCCGACACCGTGCGAGTTGCCTGGGCCTCGAGTTCGACGGGCAGGGCTCCGAAGCGGAGAGCCGTGTTGAGATCTCGGGCTTCGTCTTCGGTGAACGAACCACTTATGATGATGCGATCGCGTTCGAACGCAGCGGCGTTGATGGCCGGAGCGGAAACCGACTCGTGGTCGAGGACGATTGCCAACCTGCCGGTGGGGCAGGCCTCGGTACGGTTGAAACACAGTTGAGCGATGGCGTTGAAGGCGTCGATCCCGTCGGCTCCAGCCTTGAACACCGGGTTCACGGCCCACTCGCGGGTGTCGAAACTCACTTCGGATGTCTCGAGCGCCTCGCCGGTGAGCAGGGATGGACCGAGACAGACCGAACCACCATCGCGGGAGGGCAGGAGCACGAACGCTTCGGCGATGTCGTTTTCGGGTGTGGTGAGCGCGCCGAAACAGGCATTCTGCACGGCCAACTCGAACGAGTTCAGCGGCGTCGTTTCATCCGGCACGGCCGGCACGGTTGTGTCGGGGCTGGTCGAGTCGGTTTGACGACCGCGAACCGGTGCCAGCGATTGTTCTTCGACCGTCGTTCCCGTGCTGTCGGGCGTGGTGCTGTCGGGCGTGGTGCTGGTGGTGACGTCACCCAACTCCAGGCCCGGTGTGCCCAGGTCGAGCAGAACGGGTCGGAAGCGCAATTCGGCGGTTTGGCCGACCAACTCGAGTGCTCGCTGCTGTTCTTCGACCCCAGGGAGGTCGACGACGATGGTTTGACCCTGGAGAGAGATCTCCGGTTCGGCCACACCGAGGGCGTCGACTCGGCTGCGGATGATCTCGACGGTCTGATTGAGGGCTTCCTCATCGGCGGGGCCGGTGGGCTGATAAACGACCGACACACCACCCTGGAGATCGAGGCCCAGAAGCGGTTCGTTGCCGACGGCGAAGGTGTAGATGAACCCGCCGACGGCCACGACCACGACGAAAAGTGCAGAAAGCAGGCTATTGCGGTTCATCAGTCGGCATCAATCGTGTCGGTGTCGCCCAGCCCGTTCGAGTCGTCATCGTCATCGTCGTCGTCGACCTGGTCGTCGGTATCAACGATCTTCTGGGAAAC
This sequence comes from Acidimicrobiales bacterium, assembly GCA_037969565.1. Classification (GTDB taxonomy): domain Bacteria; phylum Actinomycetota; class Acidimicrobiia; order Acidimicrobiales; family SZUA-35; genus SZUA-35. The sequence goes on from JBBKXQ010000172.1 coordinate 23,795, forward strand.
CATGGCTCGGGAGACCTTGAGTTCGACGCCTTGGGCGACCTCGAGCCACACGATGGCACCATCGATCGTGGTGATGAACCCGTGAATTCCGGAGTTCAACATCACTTCGTCGCCCTCGGTGAGGCTGGCGATCAGCTCGCGCGATGCCTTCGCTTGGCGCTGCTGCGGGAGGATCAACGCCACGTACATGATGACGAAAACGAAGATGAATGGGATGAAGGCTTGCATGAAGGGTCCGGTCGGTGGGCGACCGAGAAACGCTAGCGGCTAGCGAACCTCACGCGGTGTTGCCCAGGCAGTCCATACGTCACGTCTCAGCTGCTCGAATGTGCCATCGATGATGGCCAGTCGCATGCGACTCGTGAGGTCGGCCAACCACGCGAGGTTGTGGAGCGTGAGGATGCGCCCGGCCGTCGATTGGTTCGTGTTCAAGAGGTGTCGCACATACGCCCGGCTATAGCGGCTGGACAGTGGATGATCGAAGCTGCCATCGATCGGACCCTCGTCGTCGCGGAAGCGCTGGTTCTTCAAGTTCAGCTTTCCTTCCCAGGTGAGCGCGGTGCCGTGACGGGCCAAGCGGGTGGGCAGCACACAGTCGAACATGTCGATGCCGTGGGCCACGGCCTCGACCAGACCGATCGGATCACCGAGACCCATGAAGTAGCGAGGTTTGTCCATCGGAAGTTCAGCGGTGGCGGCATCGAGCGCCGGAATCATTGCTTCCCTCGTCTCGCCGACCGACAGCCCACCGACGGCGTAGCCGTCGAAGCCGATGGCGACCGTTTGGCGGGCCGAGGAGCGCCTCATCTCGAGGTCGACACCTCCCTGCACGATTCCGAACTGGGCCTGATCGGTTCTCGTGTGGGCGTTTTTCGACCGCTCGGCCCAGCGCAGCGTGCGTTCCAACGCGTCGACTTGCACCGAACGAGGGCTCGGAAGAGGCGGGCAGACATCGAGCACCATGGCGATATCGGCCCCCAACTGCTCCTGCACTCGCACCGAACGTTCGGGCGTGAGATGCGTCTGGCCGCCGTCGTACACCGACTTGAAGGTGGCGCCGTCTTCGGAGATCTTGGGCTCGAGCGAGAAGATCTGGTAGCCACCGGAGTCGGTGAGCATGTGCCCCGACCAGTCCATGAAGCGGTGGAGGCCCCCCAGCTTCTCGATCAGGTCGGCACCGGGCCGTTCCATCAAGTGGTAGGTGTTACCCAGAATGATCGGCGGTCCGAGGCGTTCGAGGTCGGCAGTGTCGAGCGTCTTGACGGCCGCCCGAGTGCCGACCGGCATGAAAACCGGCGTTTCGATGACGCCCCTCGGCGTGGTGAGTGTGCCGGCTCGGGCCTTGCCGTCGGTGGCCGCGATCGACATGGACAGGGGGCTGGACATCGGGCGAGGCTAACGGCCCGACCGGGTCAGCAGCATGGCGTCGCCGAAGCTGAGGAAGCGATATCCGGCGTCGAGTGCCTGCATGTACAAGTCGAGCCAACGCTCACCGATGAAGGCATCAACCATCACCAAGAGCGAGCTGCGGGGCACATGGAAGTTGGTGAGCAGCACATCGACGACCTGCCAATCGAATCCTCGGTGGATGAAGAGGTTGGTTGGTCCCGACAGGTTCCCGGTGGCGGCCGCCGATTCGAGCGTTCGAACCGTGGTGGTGCCGACGGCGACCACCCTCTTGGCGTTGCGAATCTTCGCCCACGTCTCCGGGTCGATCGAATAGCTCTCGGCGTGCATCACGTGATCGAGGATCGACTCGGTCGAAATCGGACGAAAGGTGCCGAGCCCGACTCGGAGGTCGACACGGGCCAATTCGATCCCCCGTTCGGTGAACCTGCTGAGTACCGAGTTCGTGAGATGGAGCCCCGCCGTTGGAGCCGCGACCGAGCCCGGTTCGTTGGCGTACACCGTTTGGTATCGCCCTGGGTCGGCCAAGGGCTCGGTGATGTACGGCGGAAGCGGGATCTCTCCCGCCCGTTCGAGCAGGTCGTCAGACAGGAGACGGACGACACGACGCCCGTCGTCGAGTACGTCGACCACTTCGGCCACGGGCTCGCCCGCCAGCTCGAGGACGACGCCTGCCTTCAGCCGCTTGCCCGGCCGGACCAGACAGCGCCATTCGCGGTGCTGCCCGGTGGGTTCCAGCAGCAGTAACTCGATCGCACCGCCGCTGGCCTTGTGGAGATGGAGGCGGGCCGGAAGAACCTTCGTGTCGTTCACCACGACGAGGTCGCCCTCGTTGAGCAGGTCGGGCAGATCGGCCACCGTCTGGTGCCGTACCCAAAGATCCCTCAGCGAGGATGCGTCGGCCACGAGCATCCGGGCTGAATCTCGGGGCTCGGCCGGTGTCTGGGCGATCGCCGCAGCCGGTAGCTCATAGTCGAAGTCGCTGGTTTCCATGCTCGCTGACCCTTCGCTCAGCCGAACAATTGCGGAGTGTGCTCGGGCGGCTGGAGTCCGAGATGACGCCAGGCAGCGTCGGTCGGCACCCGGCCCCGCGGGGTGCGAACCAAGAGACCCTGCTGGATCAGGAATGGCTCGATCACGTCTTCGACCGTTTCGGTTGGTTCACCAACACTGATGGCGAGGGTGCTGAGCCCCACTGGCCGGCCGGCAAAACGAACGCAGAGATTCTCGAGGAGCGTGCGATCGACCTTGTCGAGCCCCCGCTCGTCGATTCCGAACAGGGCCAACCCGTCCGACGCCGCTTCGTGATCGATCACTCCGGTACCCCGGACCTCGGCGTAATCGCGCACTCGGCTCAAGAGACGATTGGCAATTCGGGGTGTCCCGCGGCTTCGTTTGGCGATCTCGGCCGCACCAATCGGTTCGAGTGCGATGCCGAAGATCTGCGCCGCCCGCGACACGATCGACTGCAGATCTTCGTCGTCGTAGAACTCGAGCCGAAAGGCAAACCCGAAACGGTCTCGGAGCGGACCCGTGATCAGACCGGTGCGCGTGGTGGCACCGACGAGTGTGAACGGTTCGAGATCGAATCGGATCGAACGGGCGGCCGGGCCCTTGCCGAGCACGACGTCGATCTGACGATCCTCCATGGCCGGGTAGAGAACTTCCTCGACCATGCGGGGCAGGCGATGGATCTCGTCGATGAAGAGCACGTCACCGGCCTCGACCTTCGTGAGGATGGAGGCGAGGTCGCCGGCCCGCTCGATCGCCGGCCCCGAGGTGACGTGGAGGTGGGATCCCAGCTCGGCGGCCACGATCCCGGCGAGCGTGGTTTTGCCGAGCCCTGGTGGCCCGGCGAAGAGCAGGTGGTCGGCTGGCTCCTCACGCTTCTTGGCCGCTTCGAGGATGATTCCGAGCCGTTCCTTCAGCTCTCGTTGTCCGACGAAGTCGTCGAGTGTGCGGGGCCGAATCGACAGATCGTCCCCGGGATCTGCCGCTTCGACCAGAGCATCGACGGGCAGGCGTTCGGGGTCGACCCATTCATCGCGAGGCATCTCGTCAACCTCCCGCAAGTGCTCGTAGCGCCAACTTCAACAGGGCACCGGCGTCGCCACCATCGGCCTCGTCGTCGGCCCGAGGCAAACCGGCAATCGCCGTCTTGATCTCGTCGGAGCTGTAGCCCAACTCGGCCAGCGCGCTCCGGACATCGGCGACAGCAGTCGGCGGAAGGAGGCCTGCTGATCCGGCGACCGATTGGGCCTCACCATCAACGGTGTCGAGAACGGGGAGCACGAGTGACGACTGGAGATCGACGAGCAGTCGTTGCGCCGTCTTCAATCCGACACCAGGGACTTCGCACAGTGCATCGAGATCGTCGTCGGCCAGGATGCGAGCCAACTGGGCCGGCGGGTGGGTCGCGATGATGGCAAGAGCCAGCGCTGGTCCGACCTTGTGGGCGCCGAGCAGACCCTCGAAGGCAACTCGTTCGTCCTTGGTGAGGAATCCGTAGAGCCTCTGGTCGGCTTCCCAGAAATGATGGTGGACATGGAGCAGCACCTCGCCGCTGCGTGGCAACTCGCCGAGCGTGGCACCCGTGACCGTGAGTCGATACCCAACACCGCCGACCTCGACGATCACATCGCCGCTCGGCTTGTCGACGGAGGCCTCGCGGTCGATCACGATTCCTCGAACTGAACCGATCATCGACGCAGCTTCGCCGAAATCCGGTTGCTGAGGAAGCCGGATGGGTCGTGGGCGAGATGACACAACGCCAACGCCGCAGCGTCGGCGGCATCAGCCGGTTTCGGCACTGAGGACAATCCCAGCAGCACCTGCACCATCTCCTGCATTTGCCGCTTGTCGGCCCGACCGTCGCCCGCCACGGCCGACTTGACCTGGTTCGGTGAGTATTCGGCCACATCGGATCCGCCGCTGATGGCTTCGGCGATCACCAGCCCGGAGACCTGGGCCACACTCACCGCCGTGCGTACGTTGTTCTGGAAAAAGATTCGTTCGACGGCCACAACGGCCGGATGGTACTCCCGGATCAAGGCCCGAATCTCCCTCTGGATCTCGGCCAACCGATGGGGGGTGGCCTGAGCCGGAGGGGTGGTGATCACGCCCAGCGTGACGGCTCGACCGCCACCGCGGGAGCCAGGCTCGATGACGGCGTACCCGCACCGCGACAGACCGGGATCGATTCCTAGTACGAACACCTGTACGACCGTAGCGGCTCCTGGATGAGGGAACGGGCAATTCGGCCCAATCTCTCGAATCAGTCCTCAGCGCTGTCTCGGCCCGGCCGATAACGGATGAGTGGCAGAAGAACTGACAATCGACGTCTCGGGCGTTTCGCAATGGTTCGGCGACGTGCAGGCGTTGACGAATCTGACGATCCAGGTCCCGACCGGATCCATCACGGTGCTCCTCGGGCCGAATGGAGCCGGCAAGACCACTGCCATTCGCCTGGTCACTGGCGCCCTCAGTCCCGGACAGGGCAGCACCCGGGTGTTCGGTCTCGATCCGGACTCCGCCGAGGGTGAGGAAGTGCGGCGGCGCTGCGGCGTGGTCTCTGCCAAACCCTCGCTCTATGACCGTCTCAACGGTTGGGACAACCTCCGTTACGCCGCAGCCTTGTATGGGCTCGGCCACAAAGCCGACGCTCGGATCAAAGAGGCCTCAGCGCACTTCGGAATCGATGCTGCACTCGACCAGCAGGTCGGCGGCTACTCGACGGGCATGAAAACCCGGCTCGCGCTGGCCCGCTCGATTCTGCATCAACCCGATCTCCTTCTGCTCGACGAGCCGACGTCGGGTCTCGATCCCGAGTCAGCCGTCGCCGTGCTCGAACTCATCCGACAGATGACCGGCGACGGACGAACGGTTCTCCTCTGCACCCACCTCCTTCTCGAAGCCGAGGGCCTGGCCGACCAGATCGTGGTCATGCAGCACGGCACCAATCTGCTTTCGGGTACGGCCTCGGAGTTGACCAAGGAATACTTCCCTCGGCAGCAACTTCGACTCTCGGCCGTCCGGCCCGAAGACCTCGACATCCTCGCCGGTCAGGCCGGAGTGCTGAGCTACGAGCGTTCGAACGACACCGCCATGGTGGAGATCGAATCGCTGGATCAAGTGCCCGCCTTGGTCAGTTCGTTGGTTCGACGCGAGATCGACATCACGAGTGTCGTTCCGGTGATTCCGACCCTCGAGGACCTCTACTTCGCCGTTCGTCGGGGCCAGATCATCGCAGCCGATGAGATGCCACCACCGCCTCAAGCCACGGGTCGTCCCGTCCGTCGCCCGAGCGTCGCCCATGTCGCCAAGTAATTGCCAACCCCGAATCGAGACGCTTCCATGAATTGGTCACGAACCCTCACGGTCACCAGGACCGACCTCAAGCAGTTGATCCAAGCGAAGGATTTCTGGGTGCCGATGGTGATCCTCGGCACCATCTTCTTCGCCGTGGTACCGCTGGCCCTCCTGTTGACAGTGACCCGTGTCGGCGATGTCGAGATCATCGCTCAGGTCTCATCGGCACTCGACGCACTACCCGACGCAGCCAAAGATCAGATCCAAGGCAAATCGCCCGAAGCGCAGACTGCGTATGCCCTCGCCGTCTTCCTGTTCGCTCCTGTCGCCGTGATCGTTCCCCTCACGATCTCCACCGCTGTCGGAGCAGCCACGATCGTTGGCGAGCGAGAGCGGGGAACAGGCGAGTTCCTGGCCCACTCCCCTGCCTCGGCCCGCGAGATCTACATCGGCAAATTGATCGCGTCCCTCATCCCTGGTTATGTCACGACCGCGGTGGGTTTCGGCGTCTACTCGTTGATCGTCAACCTCGTGGTCGGGCCGGAGGTGGGTGGCTGGTTCTTCCCGACGGCCCAATGGTGGTTGATGATCCTCTGGGTCCTGCCACCGTTCTTGGCCATCTGCCTCTCGCTGGTTCTGCGGTTGTCGGCCAAGGTGAAATCCACGGCCGCGGCGCAACAGGCATCAGGGCTCGTCGCCCTTCCGCTGATCATGATGGCCTACAGCCAGAGCACCGGGGTGTTGTTCGGGGCCAGCTACATGCCCTACGTCGTCGGTGCCGTGGCATGGGCCATCGCACTCTTCAGCTTGCATCGCGGCGTTCGATCGGTAACCCGTCAGCGACTGCTGGGTGTCAGCTCGGTCTGACGCTTCGACGAGGCCTCAGTCCAGTTGGGCCATGATCTCGTCGCTGAAATCAACGTTGGTGTGGACGTCTTGCACGTCGTCTTGATCGTCGAGCACGTCGGTGATTCGGATGACGGCGTTGGCGGTGGAGAGTTCGTCGATCGGGACGAGATTGGTGGCCCGCATCGTGGTGTCGGATTCGAGCACTTCGATTCCGGCGGCCTCGAGCGCGGACCGAAGGCCATTGACGTTCGTCGGCTCACAAGTGACCTGCCAGAACTCGTCGAGGTCTTCGACGTCTTCGGCTCCGTTGTCGATACCGACCATCATCACATCGTCTTCCGAAGCCGACTTGGTGACGTTGACGTAACCGGTGCGTTCGAACTGCCAGGAAACGGCGCCGGGCTCGGCGAGCGACCCACCGTTCTTGCTGAGCAACGAGCGGATTTCGGAACCGGTTCGGTTGCGATTGTCGGACAACGTCTCGATGAGCATGGCCACACCACCCGGGGCATATCCCTCATAGGTGATGCTCTCGTAGCTCACTCCCTCGAGTTCACCGGTGCCCCGTTTGACCGCACGTTCGATGGTGTCGATGGGAACCGAGTTGTCTCGGGCCTTCTGGAACATCGCCCGCAACGAAGGGTTTGCCTCAGGGTCGGCACCCCCCTGACGTGCGGCTACTTCCACCTGTTTGATCAGTTTGGCGAAGAGCTTGCCCCGCTTTGCATCGGCGGCGCCCTTCTTGTGTTTGATGGTTGCCCACTTGGAATGACCCGACATAGCTGCGGACCTTACCCGGCTTCGGCGCCGGCCTCTCGGCCGGTGAGTTCAGGGCGGACCATTGTGTCGATGAAGAGCCGGTGGAGCCGGGTGTCGTCGGTGAGCTCGGGATGGAACGATGCAACCATCACGTTCTCGGACCGACAGAGAACCGGCACCTCGTCGACCGTGGCCAGAACCCGCACCGCGCTCCCCAAGCGCTCCACTTTCGGAGCCCGGATGAACACGGCACGGAACGGTTCATCCAACCCTTCGACGTCGAGATCGACTTCGAAGGAGTTGATCTGACGGCCATAACCGTTCCGACGGACCGAGAGGTCGATTTGCCCGAGCGAGATCTGATCGGGTCGTCCATCGAGAATCTCCGACGCCAAGAGGATCATTCCGGCGCACGTGCCGAAGACGGGCAGACCCGCTTCCAATCGCTGGCGCAACGGAGTGAGCACCTGATTGCTCATGAGCAATTTCGAGATCGTGGTGGACTCGCCGCCAGGAATCACCAGGGCGTCGACCGCCGCCAACTGCGCCGGCGTTCGAACCTCGACCCCGGCGACACCGCAACCCTCGAGGGCGGCGACATGTCGGGCGAAGGCCCCCTGGAGGGCCAGAACGCCAACGACGAGCGGCGGGCCGGTCACCAACCGCGTTCGGCGAACTTGGTGGTGTCGTCCATACCAATACCGGTCATCGGCGTTCCGAGACCGCGGCTGACCTTGGTGAGGATGTCGGCGTCGAGGTAGTTCGTGGTGGCTTCGACGATCGCCTTCGCTCGAGGGGCCGGATCAGAACTCTTGAAGATCCCCGACCCGACGAACACCGATTGGGCACCGAGCTGCATGGCCATGGCGGCGTCAGCCGGAGTGGCCAATCCCCCGGCGCAGAACAGGGGGACCTGCAACTGACCGGTTTCGGCGATTTCCTGGACCAGCGGCAGTGGGGCCTGGAGACGCTTGGCCCACTCGAACAATTCGGCCTGATCGGCCTGCGTGATCTTGCGGATGTCGCCCAGGATCGAGCGGAGGTGACGAACGGCCTCGACGACATTGCCGGTGCCGGCCTCGCCCTTCGATCGGATCATGCACGCACCTTCGGAGATACGACGGAGCGCCTCACCGAGGTTGGTTGCGCCGCACACGAAGGGAATGTCGAAGGCGAACTTGTCGATGTGATGGGCCTCGTCGGCGGGTGTGAGCACTTCGGACTCATCGATGTAATCGACGCTCATGCTCTGCAGGATCTGCGCCTCGACGAAGTGACCGATCCGCACCTTCGCCATCACTGGAATCGACACGGCCTCTTGAATGCCTTGGATCATGTCGGGATCGCTCATCCGCGAGATACCGCCATCACGTCGGATGTCGGCCGGCACGCGTTCGAGCGCCATCACGGCAACCGCACCGGCGTCCTCGGCGATCTTGGCTTGTTCGGGGTTGACCACGTCCATGATCACCCCGCCCTTCAACATCTCGGCGAGTCCACGCTTCACCCGAGTCGTACCGGCAATGTTCCCCTGGTTCTCAGACATGAGCCGGAGTCTAAAACTGCGAAGCAGGCCAATAGGCGACCGAGCAGGCCAATTTTTTTTCAGTCGGTGGGGAGCGTGACGTTTCCGGACTCGGGGTACAGAACCCAGGTGTTTCCCGGCGTGAGCGCTATGGGTGCACCCGCACTGTCGAGCAGCACCGGCTTGGACTCGGCGGTTTCCCGACTCCAGGTGCCTTCGATCACGGTTCCCGCTGTCAGGACGAAGAGTTGACCGGTACCGACGCTGTTCAGTTCGGGCGACCGGGAATCGGCCGGACTGCTGCCATAGGTGGCGACCATGATGACCACGTTCTCCGGAGCAAGTTGGTCTCCGTTCACGTTGGTGTGGGGGCGACCATCTTCGGTGCGGGCCCATCCTTCGAGTGCTGGATCCCAGGTGTGGGTGACCAGGGGGCCGCTCTTGTAGGCAATCGTGACGGTTCCCGAGATCGCTTGGGCCGTTGCCGGGAGATTGGCCGGATCAGCCCGGAATTGGAACCAGGGCTGGGGCGCAACGGCATCGTCGGGTGCGAGTGCGAAGAGGTCGGGAGTGTTGGTGAAGAGGTTGTGGGGGGCGGATCGGGAACCGTCGCGGAAATACTCGGTGCGGCTGAGCGCGGTCACCGTGAGGATCGGCAAGGTGCGAAGCGCATTGGCCACGTTGGCGTTTCCGCCCGACGACGAATAGAGCGGGGTGTCGAGCCCCCGGAGCAAGTCGAAGTCCGAGGTTCGGCTCGACCGAACCGGGCCGACCGGTGATGGCTGGGTCGAGTGGAAGATGGCGAGGAATCGAGTGATGCCCTCGACCCGCATCTCGAACACCATGTCGGCCTGATCGAGTCCCTCTTGGGGCCGAGAGATCGGGTGGTTGTCGATTTTCACGGCCAGAGCAGGATGGTCGAGATCGGCATCAGGAGGAATGGGAAGACCGGTCAGCGGTGCACCATCGGTGATGAACTCATCGCTCGGCGCAGCCTCGGTGGAGGTGGTTTCCGGCTCGGGGGCTGCACTCGTCGTGGTTTCGGCCACGGCCGTGGTCGAGGCGATCTCTTCTACGGCGACACCGGAATCATTCGAGCAAGCGGAAGCTCCGAGCGCGAGCGCGCAGAGGATTGCGAGGATCTTGGGATGCTTCATCAGGCCTCCGAGAGGACATCGAGCCGCCAGGACAGCGGCGAGTGAGGTAGGAACGGTGCTGGACGAGGAGGGGCAAACCAGAGATGACGCGTGCCCGCCGTGACTCCGGCCGGCTCATAGGGGCCACGGAGAATCCGTTCGAGCGCCGAGCTCAGACCCGGCGGGTAACGAGTGACCGAAACCGCTTCGCGATCATTGGTGATCTCGCGATGCTCGTTGAACAACGTGCGGAAGGCGAGGCTGACCAGCGGCTCGAGAAAGTCGGGAGCGCCGGAGTCGAGGACGGGTTTGCCGAACAGGACGGCCGCCAGTGTTGCCGCCTCGGCATCGCCGCTCTTCAGCCGAGACAGCAATCCGGCCAGCACACCCTCGAGTTCGATGCGATCGCATCCTTCGAGCAGACCGCTGGTGACGACCAGGGCTCGAGATTCACCACGGGCCAACGCCGCCCCGTTGAGTGCCGAATCAGCGACGATGTAGAGATCGGGTTCGGCGAGGCCGGTTGACAAGGCGAGACCCTCGACGAGGTTCTCGAATCGAGGATCATCGCCATCACTGACGGCGACACCTCCGAGTTGGTTCACCAACCGCTCGACCGCCGACCGGGTGAACCACCACACGATTCCGGCCGAGATCACGAAACCGTCGATGACGCCAAGCCACCACGGCAGTCCGATCACGGCGAAAATCACCGCGAACAAGAGCGAGCTTCCGAGCGCGAGCGGTGCCCACGCGAGCACGAAAGCGAGACGAAGATCAGGAGAGGGCAAGAGCGGGTGACTCCTCAGAAGATGGCGGTATGAGACTAGAGGTGTCGGTCGGTGAAGCGACTCACCCCGGGCCAACGCCCACCTCGCCGATCGCGTAATGGCTGGTCAAAGGACACGTTCGTAGCGCAGGAGATATTCCGCCGCGAGCTTGCTCATCGAATGTTCCTCAGCCCGCTCGCGGCCCGACTCGACTCGCCGCTCGGTTGCCGGCCCCCGTTCGAAGGACTCGAGGATTGCCGCCGCCAGAGCCACGGAGTCTCCAGTCGGAAACAGCAAGGCATTCTTCCCGTTCTCGCTGGTGATCCGGTAGGCGTCGAGGTCGCTGGCCACAACCGGCGTTCCGACCGCCATTCCCTCGAGCAGCACCACACCGAAGCTCTCACCACCAAGGGAGGGAGCACAAAAGACATCGGCACCACGGAGCCGAGCGGCCTTCTCTTCATCACTGATGGTTCCCAGCCACTCGATTCGCTCGTCCCCGCCGAAAACCTGCCGCAATTCGACGGTTTGCGGTCCGTCCCCGCCGACCCAGATCCGGGCCTCGGGCGGGAGCAGTGCCGCCGCCTCGAGTAGGACCCGCAGCCCCTTTCTCGGCTCGTGCCGGGCCAGAAAGAGGACGGTGGGGCCCTTCGTCGGCGTCGGTTCGATCTGGGAGAAGCGCTCGATCTCGATGCCGTTGAACAACACCTCGTACCGACCCCCGAGGTGCCGTCGGGCCATATCGGCCGCCTCGGAGGACACAGCGACTTTCAGATCCAGGCGCCGGGTGAGACTTCGGACCAGCGGCCGGAGGTAGCGATAGGCCGCGATCGTGCCGTTGGCGTGAAAGGTTCCGACGAGCGGCATCGGCTTCACGGTGAGTGCAGTGAGTGTCGGTCCCGGCGCCAGTGGTTCATGCAGATGAAGCACATCGAAGCGTTCATCTCTGATCGCGCCGAGCACCCGGAGTTGGGCCGCCGGATCCGGAGCGAGCGGGGCCAGCGAACCGTTCTGGGCGTAGGGAATCGAATTTCCGAGCGGCGTGACCCACGGCTCGGGCGGCAACCCGTCACACGGTGCCAAGACCTGGGTGGAGATCCCGGCCTGCCGCAACGAACGGGCCAGACCGAGCACCTGGGTCTGAACGCCGCCCCACACGCCGAGGCTGTAGGGGCAGACAATTCCGATGCGCACCGCCGGAGGCTACGTTGGCCAGAGCGGCTCGAGCACATGCCACTGCGTTGGCGCCCGCCGGATCAATACCTCGAGTGCCAACGCGTTTTGCTCCGTCATCAATCTCAGGTCGTCTCGGAGTGATCCGGTTCTCACCGGCCAAATCGGTTCTCCGACATGGCAGACGTGCCTTGTCCGAGCCTTCTTGTCGTGGTCGAAATAGACCGCCGTTGGCAGCATCGGAGCGCCGGTACGACGGCTGAGAAGCGCCGGCCCGACCGGCAAGGACGTGGCAGCGCCGAAGAAGTCGACATCGATACCCGATCCGACGATGTTTCGATCGGCCAGAAGACAGACCACGTGTTTGGCACGGACCGCCTTGGCCACGCCGCCCATCGCGTCGGGCCCGAGCGGAATGACCTCGATGCCGTAGGACTCACGGAATTCGCGAAACCACTCGAAGACATCGGGCGGTTCGAGCCGTTCGACGACGGCGCTCACCGGGAGTTGCGCCACTCGGGTCAGCCAGGCCGCGGCCCACTCCCAACCCCCCAAGTGGGGCAGCACCATGATCGGCCCGAAACCGGCATGCCGGGCCTCTTGGATGTGCTCGTAACCAACCACGTCGAAGCCACGATCGATGGCACCGGGCGAAAGCGAAGGAAGACGTAACGACTCGGCCCAATACCGCCCATAGGACCCGAACCCGGCAATGGCCATTTCGGCGATCGCTTCATCGGTGGCTGAGGGCAAGACGGTGGCCAGGTTGCCCTCGAGCGCCGTGACCCGGGGGCCGCCTCGCCGGCCCACGAGCCGTCCGAGCGCCTCGCCCATGCCGGCGGCAACCGACACCGGGAAGGGTCGCAGGACACGTGAACCCAACTCGAGGACCAAACGCTGTTTGCTCAAACGGTGTCAGCCCTGGCGGGTGGGGCGACGTTTGCGATCACGCCAGTCGGTGCCGGCTCGCGTCTGACGACGCCGAGCCCGGCGGGCCGCCATCGTGTTGTCCTTGTCTTTCAACGGCACGGTTCGAACGGCTGTTGCCTGGCGCCAGACCTTGATGAAACGGGTGACGGCCGTGACCACGGTGAGCGCCAGCATGAGCCACAGAACTTCGACGAAGACTGCGCTGAACACCAAGCCGAAGCCGAGAGCGAGAAAACGCTCGGCCCGTTCCATGATTCCACCCTTGGCGTCGAAGCCGAGCGATTCGGCTTTGGCCCGCTGGTAGGACACCAGCGATGCCGCGATGTAGATCGCGAACGGCAACATGGCGAGACGTGAGTTGTCGGTGCCTCCGAGGTACCAGGCGGCTCCGGCGAACAGAAGACCGTCCGAGAGACGGTCGGAGACCGAGTCGAGATAGGCGCCACGAGGACCGGACGAACCGGCAGCCTTGGCGACCGCGCCGTCGAGGGCATCAGGCAAACCGGTGAGAGCGAGCAGCAGGACGGCCAACGGAAACTGCCCGACTCCGATGGCGATGCCGCAGCCGGCAGCCATCAGAACGCCGATGCCGGTGATCACGTCGGGTGAGACACCGACATTGTGCAAGCTCTGGCCGATGGGCGTGGTGGCCTTGTCGACCGTTGATCGGAAATTGCCGTCGAACATGAGACCAGTCCTTCTCGCGGTGACGCTGGGGGGACACTGCTTGCTACAAGCTAGCACGCGCTAGCAGAAACGTATCCCATAGCGTAGACGAAGCTCGCCCCTGGGCCGAGCGAGCTATGTTGAGCGAGATGTCAGATGAACGGTTCTCGCAGTTGGCCCCGCGCGACGTCTCGATCACGCTTCGGTCGCTGCGCCGACGATTCGGGGCGATCGCGGGCGCCATCAATCGGCCGGAGCTGAGCCGCCTGGTCGACGCTCCCGGCCCCGATCACCACAGCCTCACCTCGCTGCTCACCACGGCGGCACAAGCCATGTCGGTCATATCGAACGAGACCGAGCGGGCCCTGGATCACGACGAGCCAGTCATTGCCGGCGCCGCCCTCCGCGCTGCGGAACGAACATTCACCGACGATCGCACCTGGTCGGTTGCCCAATCGATCGATTCGCTGGCCGACGATGCGGAGCGAATTGCCGAACGCCTCGAGCGGGCAACGGCAGCCGAACAGGCCCGATCTGTGGCTGTGGTCGGAGGCGGCGAGACCAACCCGCTCGACCTCGCCCGCGAATTGGGTCGCACCGCAATCGAAGCCTTGGAGGAAGCCGAGAAGCAGTTGGCCTGGATGCGGGCTCAGGCCTGACCGCGACCCGCCGGAAAGATCTACTCGTCGAACTCGGACCAATCCTCGGGGTTGTCCTCGACGAACGATTCGACCACGTTTCCGTCGACGCCGTCGACCAGAACCAGGCCCCGCTTGGCCGGAGGTTCGTCGTTGGAATAGAGCAAGATGCGCCACGTCGGTCGGGACAGAACACCTCGCCAACCCATCTGGGCTGACGCGTGGCCGACGGGAAACCCAACCGACTTCGTGGCATGCACCAGGGCCTGACGTTCATCGACGTGGAGGTTCCAGCCGGCGATGACGCTGTAGATCCCGAGCACACCGAGGCCGACTGCGGCCCAGAGCAGACCACGATTGACCAGGACTCCCTCACCCCGGACGGCATAGATGCCGACCAACGACGCGGCGCACACGATGTAGATCGCGCCCGGAATCCGCCGCCGGTTGTTGTTGGGGAAGACGTAATCCTCTTGGTCGGCAAACGCCGGTTGGAGATCCTCGGGTAGTTCGTCGTTCGGGGCCTCGTCGTTCACCGCCGAAACGCTACTCAGGCCGGCCAGGCATCCCTCACCCGCTGCCACGTGTCGACCAACGGGATCGGCAGCAGCCGGGTGTTTGCGGTGGTTGCGGTGAAATTCGTGTCGGCCCGCCAGCGGGGAACGACGTGCACATGCAGGTGCTCGGGAATCGATCCGCCTCCGGCCACTCCGTCGTTCACCCCGATGTTCATCCCGTCGGGATGGAACGCCGCCTTCACGGCCACCACTGCGGCACGGACCGACGGCCACAACTCATCGAAGACATCGTCGGGAAGTTCTTCGATCGATGCCACCGCCCGCTTCGGGAGGACCATGAGGTGACCTGAGGTGTAGGGGAACACATTCAAGATGGCGAAAACCTGTTCACCACGCCACGGAATGTAGGTTTCGGAATCAGGCCGACCGCTCTGCTCGATCGCCTCGAACACCGACTGTCCGTTGGCGGGCTGCATCTGGGCATGAGGAAGCCCATCGGACCCCATTCCGGGCTCGACGGCCATCCGCCATCCCGACCACAGACGATCCATCGACGTCTAGACCCGCTGCTCGGCCTCGGCGGTGACACGATCGATGAAATCGCTCAACGGAACGTCTCGCTCGGCCCCGTCCGATCCACGAACGTTGACACCGACGGTGCCGTTGGCGACATCGTCGCCCCCGACCACGAGAATGTAGGGAATCTTCTGCATCTTGGCGTTCCGGATTCGCTTACCGAGCGGATCGTTCGCCTCGACACGTTCGACGCGAACACCGGCCGCCTTCAATCCGGCGACGACTTCGGTCGCGTACTCCTCGTGGTCTTCGGCCACCGGGAGCACCAGTGTCTGCACGGGCGCGAGCCAAACCGGGAAGTTTCCGGCGTAGTGCTCCAACAGGACGCCGAAGAACCGCTCGATCGACCCGAGCAACGCCCGGTGCAGCATGATCGGTCGCTTCCGCTCGCCGTCGATGTCGACGTACTCGAGGTCGAACCGTTCGGGCAATTGGAAATCAGCCTGGATGGTCGAGAGCTGCCACGACCGACCGATCGCGTCCTTCACATCGACGTCGATCTTGGGACCGTAGAACGCGGCATCGCCTTCCTTCGTTCCGTACTCGAGACCGTGCTTGTCGAGCGCTTGTCGGAGCGCGTCGGTGGCCAGCTCCCAGATGTCGTCGGAGCCGACGAATTTCTCGGGGTCCTTCGTGGAGAGGTTGAAGACGAAGTCGTCGAAACCAAAAGCCTTCAAGACGGAAATCACGAAATCGAGCAAGCTGGCGATCTCGTCGGCCAGCTGATCCTCCGTGCAGTAAATGTGGCTGTCGTCCTGCGTGAAACCACGAATGCGCATCAGCCCGTGCAGCGTTCCGGCCCGCTCGTACCGGTACACGGTTCCGAGTTCGAACAAACGAATCGGCAGGTCTCGGTAGGACGTCTGACCATCTTTGAAGATCAAACAATGCATCGGACAGTTCATCGGCTTGGGGTAGTACGTGCCGTTGTCCATCTCCATCGGCGGGTACATCCCGTCGGCGTAGAAATCGAGGTGGCCACTCTGCTCGAAGAGCCGGCCATTGGCGAGATTCGGGGTGTAGACGAACTGATACCCACCCTCGAGATGGCGCTCTCGGGAGTAGTCCTCCATCACCTTCCGGATGATCGCTCCCCTGGGGTGCCATACCGCAAGACCGGCTCCGAGCTCGGGAGGAAACGACAGGAGGTTCAGCTCACGGGCGAGCTTGCGGTGGTCTCGCTTTTCGGCTTCGGCGAGTCGATGCAGGTGTTCGGCGAGCTGCTTCTTGTTGGCCCATGCCGTTCCATAGATGCGCTGCAACATCGGACGCTTCTCGTCGCCCCGCCAGTAGGCGCCGGCCACGCTCATCAGTTTGAAGTGGCCCAGATGCCCGGTGTGGGGCACGTGCGGGCCGACGCACATGTCGACGAAGGCGTCGCTGTTGCGGTAGAAGCTGATCACGTCGCCGCCGGCCTCGCCCTCGAGTTCGGACGCGATGGCCCCGCTGCTCACCGCTTCGATGATCTCGCGTTTGTAGCCGTGGTCGGCCATGAGCAGAAGCGCGTCTGACGCGGGGAGTTCGGATCGTACGAACCGCTGCTTCGCCTTGATGATCTCGCGCATCTTCGAATCGATGCGGTCGAGGTCGTCGTCGTTGAACGTGGCCCCGTCAGGCAACTCGAAGTCGTAGTAGAAACCGTTTTCGATTGGCGGACCGATGGCGAAGGTGGCGCCCGGCCAGAGCTCGAGCACGGCCTGAGCCAGGACGTGAGCCGTCGAATGTCGAATGGTGTGGAGGCCCCGCTCGGAGTCGGGCAACACGATCTCGACCGACGCCCCGTCGACCAGCGGTTGGACGAGATCGACCTCGTTGCCGTTCACCACGCCGATGAGCGCCTCTTTGGCCAAGCGGGGCCCGATGCTGGAAGCCAGATCAGTGACCGTGGATCCCTCGGCAAGAGAGCGTTCGGATCCGTCGGGAAGGGTCAGGGTGATGTCAGCCACGGCGACCGAGTGTAGGAGCCACCGATGGGGCTCCCATTTGAATTTCAGATGCGGACACCCAGGAGGGCAGCTGCCTTCGAGACTCCGCCCCCGGCCGCGACCGCAGCGTCGATCGCCTCGATCGCGCCGGGCGTGTCGAGATCCTTGTCGAGTGCCGCTCTCACCTCGGCGAGTGCGGCATCGCCTTCACCGGCGAGCAGCCAGGCGTCGAGGCGTTTCGCAGCCTTGGGCATGAGGTGGTCGTTCCACTCCCATTCGGTTCGGTAGTGGTGGGCGAGCACGCCCAGCCTGATCGCCCGGGTGTCGTATTCTTTGCGGAGATCGCTGACGAACACGAGGTTGCCGAGTGACTTCGACATCTTCTCGCCGTCCATGCGCACCATCGCCTGGTGCATCCAGTGCCGAACGAATGGCTCCCCTGTTGCGGCCTCGGATTGGGCCGCCTCACATTCGTGGTGAGGAAAGATCAGATCACTACCGCCACCGTGGAGGTCGATGGTGGTGTCGAGTTCGCGCATGGCCAAGGCCGAACACTCGATGTGCCAGCCGGGTCGTCCAGGGCCCCACAACGACTCCCAAGCCGGCTCGCCGTCGGCTGAGGGCTGCCACAGGACGAAATCGAGTGGGTCCCGCTTGTTCGGGTCGTCGACGTTGCCTCCTCGCTCGGCGGCGTAGGCCAGCATCGTGGCCCGGTCATAGCCGCTCACCTCGCCGAACTTCGGAAACGAGTTCACATCGAAGTACACCGCGCCACCGGCTTGGTAGGCGTGGCCGTTGTCGAGAACCATGCCGACGAAACCGCGAATGTCGGCGATTGCCGACGTGGCCCGGGGCTCACTCCAACTCGGCAACATCTCGAGAGCGATCATGTCTTCGTCGAAGCGGGCCGTTTCGGCTGCGGCCAGATCGAGGTAGTGCATCCCCACTTCCCGAGCCTTGCGAAGCAGATCGTCGTCGACGTCGGTGACGTTTCGGACACAACGAGTTTCGTGACCACGATCACGCAAACGACGTTGCAGCACGTCGTAACCGAGGTAGGCGGCGGCGTGTCCGAGGTGCGTTGCGTCGTAGGGCGTGATGCCACACGTGTACATCGTGACGATCGGGCCTGGCTCGAACGGAACGATCTCCCGCTTCGAGGTGTCGTAAAGGCGGAGGGCTTCAGGGTCGGACATCACTGCGGCACGATAGCGAGGGAAGGCTCGGTTCTCCGAAACCCGTAACGAAGGAGCGGTTGTGCCAGTCTGTGTGCACCATGGGACTACTCGACGACAAAAAGCTCCTGATCACGGGAGTTCTCACCGATGACTCACTCGCCTTCGGCGTGGCCAAGATGGCTCAAGAGGAGGGTGCTGAGATCGTTCTCACGGGATTCGGTCGGGCGCTCCGCCTCACCGAGCGAGTGGCCCGGAAACTCCCGACCACGCCCGAGGTGCTCGAACTCGACATCAGCAACGCCGAGCACCGGCAAGCCGTCAACGAGCACCTCGCATCGAAATGGGGTCGGGTCGACGGGGCCCTTCACGCCATCGGATTCGCCCCCGAGGCCTGTCTCGGCGACGACTTCTTCGGCGCCGATTGGAGCGATGTGGCGGTGGCGATGGAGGTCTCGGCCTATTCGTTGCGATCCCTCGCCGACATCGTGTCCCCGCTGATGACCGAAGGCGGCTCACTCGTCGGCCTGACCTTCGACGCCACGGTTGCCTGGCCCGCCTACAACTGGATGGGCATGGCAAAGGCGGCGTTGGAGTCACTCAACCGGTACCTGGCCCGCGAACTGGGCCCTCGCCAGATTCGGTGCAACCTCGTCGCCGCCGGTCCGATGAAAACCATTGCCGCCAAGTCCATCCCCGGTTTCCAGGCCTTCGAAGACGAGTGGACCAAGCGGGCGCCTCTGGGTTGGGATGTCAATGATTCGTCCGGGGTCTCGAAAGCCTGCGTCGCACTGCTGTCGGATCTCTTCCCTCACACCACGGGCCAGATCATTCACGTCGACGGCGGCTATTCGATCATCGGAGCCTGACGGCGTCGGGTCGATGAACGACGAGCTCTCCGCCGCCCTCGTATCCGGTGATCGCCGCGCACTGGCTCGCGCCATCACCCTGATCGAGTCGACCAGGCCCGAGGATCGGGCCCGGGCCAACGAGTTGATCGACGGGATCCTCGCCGCGACGGGCCGCAGTATTCGTCTGGCCGTGTCCGGCACTCCGGGGGTGGGCAAGAGCACGTTCATCGAATCGTTCGGTTTGCTGGCCTGCGATCGAGGCCATCGGGTAGCCGTCCTGACCATCGACCCGACCTCGGCTCGAACGGGCGGCTCGATCCTCGGCGACAAGACCCGGATGCCCTTGCTGAGTCGCGATGACCGTGCCTACATTCGCCCCTCCCCTGCCGGTGGCCACCTCGGCGGTGTCGCCCGACGCACGCGCGAGGCCATCTTGCTCTGCGAGGCGGCGGGTTTCGATTTCGTGATCGTCGAGACGGTTGGCGTCGGGCAATCGGAAACTGCGGCATCGGAGCTCACCGATGTCTTCCTGCTCTTGATCGGACCCGGAGGCGGAGACGATCTCCAGGGGATCAAACGAGGAATCATGGAACTCGCCGATCTCGTTGCCGTGAACAAGTGTGACGGCGATCTGGTGCCACTCGCCGAGCGAACGGTCAGCGACCACCGAGCCGCTCTACATCTGCTCCGTCCGAAATGGCCCGACCTCCCGACCGACGTCGTTGCCGTCTCGGCACTCACCGGTGTGGGGCTCGACGCACTGTTCGACCACGTACTGGAACGGAACAGCGAACTCGAGTTGGCGGGATGGCGGGAACGTCAGCGCCGGGATCAGGCCGTCGCCGCCCTCCGGGCTGACCTTCACTCGGTGTTGATCGAGCGCATTCTCGATCGTCGCGATCTCGCCGATCAGCTCCGCGAACTCGAAGAAGCGGTGGCTACAGGTAAACGATCGGCCGGATCGGCGGCGACCGAATTGCTCGACCACATATAGGAGATTTTCATCCCCCGAATCAGCAGGCGTCGTTGACCGCGGGGTACGGATTGGCTGCTGCGATGCCGCCCGGATGGATCTCGAAATGAAGATGGGCGATGCCGCGGGCATTTCCGTCGTCTCCCACGTACCCGATGATCGCTCCGGCCTCGACCACACCGGATTCGCCATAGTCGGACATGTGGGTGCCGTAGTAGTAGTTGCCATCGTCGCCCTCGAGATGGAAGGAGCGGCCGCCGACGCGGTTCGTACGAAGCGAAACCGTTCCCGCAACGGGAGCAACGATCGGCGTACCGATCGAGGCCATCATGTCGACCCCCTTGTGTCGACGTCCGCCGGACCGGGCAAAGCCCCACGAATCGATGAACTCGACATCGCCTTGAACCGGACAGTAGGTCAGCATTCCATCGTTGGGCAGCGGCAGGAAACTGTCGGCTCGCCGAACTGACTCCTCCTGGGACCAGCGCCGAGCGAGGTCGACGAGTTGGATGCGTTCAGTGTTGCCCAGGAACGCCAACTCGACGCTGACGCCATCTCGACTGGCTGTGACCGGAAGCGTCAGATCGGCTTCTCCCTCGAAGAAGAGGCGGCGATCGACCGGGGAACCGATCGTTGCCTGCTCGGAACTCTCAACTGGATCGCGGCCGGTTTCGATGTCAGCGCCGGCCACCGCTCCGGCCAATTCGAAGAGGGCCTGATATTGGTCGACGCCATCGACCTCGACCCCGCCCGACAGGTCGCTCGGCAGATCGAGCCGCAGTGCGAGGACCGAGGTGCTCTGCGTGTTCGCCGGCACCGCAACCATGGCGGCGCCAAGCAGCAGCGAGCTGAAGATCATGCGCCCGTCAGGACGTAACCAACGGGGTTTGAACACGGAGCGAGAGGCTAGTAGGCGAGGAGCATGACGGGCCACGGACCTGGTGAGATCACCCAGGCACGGTCTTTTCGCCGTCCGACACGAACCGGAGCGGACTGGCCAGCGCTTCGACCACTTCTTCGACCGTGACGATGCCGATCGGACCATCGGCCGAAACCACGAGCGCCATCTGCCTTCGCAACTGTTTGAGGGTGCGGAGCGTCTGCACCAGCGAACGATCTTCGCTCACCACCGCCATCTGCCGATGGAGTGATTTGGGCACCGGCGATCCGATTGCGGCCTGATCCAATTTCAGCAGATCCTTGGCATGGAGATAGCCGACGATCCGGTCTTCGCCGAGCGCGGGAGACAGAATCGGGATTCGGGTTTGGCCTGAGGCAACGACGGCGTCCTCGGCCTGGGCGACGGTGGCCCCCATCCGGATCGTCGTGGTCGAGGCGAGCGGGCGGGCAATCCCGCCGACCGGACGCTGGGCGAAATCCATGGCCCCCTGCAGAAGATCGGCACTGTCCGACTCGATGCCGCCACCCTCGGACGAGAAGCTCACGATCGCCGACAATTCGGCAACTGAGTGAGACGTATGAAGCTCGTCCCGGGGCTCGACACCGAGCAAGCGACATCCCGCGTTGGCGAGAAAATTCAGCGACAACACAACGGGGCGGACCGTCCATGAGTAGGCCCGATAAGGCAAAACCAGCCAACGAATCGTCCCCTCGGGAGCCGCAATCGCGATGTTCTTCGGAACCATCTCACCAACGACCAGATGGAGAAATGAGACGATTCCGAGCGCCACGACAAACCCGACGATGCGCGTCGCTTCTTCCGACAGGCCTCGGTCGAGCACCCCTTCGATGAGCACGGCGAGCGCAGGTTCACCCACGTAACCGAGGGCCAAGGTGGCCATCGTGATACCCAACTGGGCGCCGGCGAGTTGAACAGAGAGATCGGAGATAGCGCTCAGCGCGGTTTTGTTGATGAACCCGCCGCCTTCGGCGGCAGATTCGAACACCGACCTTTTCGATGCGATGAGTGCGAACTCGAAGGCGACGAACAGGCCGTTCGCGAGAATCAGGAGGACGGCGGCGAACAATGACCAACCGATGCTCAGGCCGCCCGCTCCCTCGCTGGCCAGAATGGCGGCAGTCATTGACGTTCCTCTGCTGGGGTAACGATCTGCACGGAGGCGATCCGAAGCCGATCCATGGCAACGATCTCGAGGTCCCAGCCCTCGAAGCTGAAGCTCTCGCCCTCGACCGGAATGTGGCCGAGTTGATCGAGAATGAACCCGGCGACCGTTTCGTACTCCCCTTCGGGCATGCCGAACCCGGATGCCTCCTCCACCTCGTCGGCATGGAGGGTGCCGGCCACGATGGACACACCGGCCCGCATGCCCGAGGTGAGCCTCGGTGTCTCGTCGTACTCGTCATCGACATCGCCGGCGATTTCTTCCAGTACGTCTTCGAGCGTGAGAACGCCCGCCATCCCGCCGTGCTCATCGAGGACGATCAACAAGTCACCTTCGTTCGTGACGAAGTCGCCGAGGATGTCATTGAGTTCCCTCGTCTCGGGGATCACGGTTGGTTCTCGCATGATCTGCGTGATCGGCACCGTCATCCGGCGAGCCCGATCGAGAGCGAATACCGAACTGATATCGGCCACCCCTCGGAGGTCGTCGAGGTCGTCCCCGTAGACGGGATATCGGCTGTGACCCGTCTCCCGAGTGAGGTCAATCATGTCTCCGACGGTTGACGAAACCGATAGGCCCTTCACATGCACACGGGGCGTGAGCGCATCAGCCGCGTTTTTCTCGTTGAATCGAAGGGATCGGGTGAGCAGATCGACCGCATCGGGCGCAATCGTGCCGGTTTCCCCTGACGAACGAATGAGATATTCGATCTCCTCCAGCGAGCGGACAGAAGTGAGCTCGTCGGTCGGCTCGATCCCCAAGCGGCGAACCAACCAATTGGCGGCGCCGTTGAAGACCACGATCATCGGGGTGAAGGCGCCATGAACGACTCGAGCGGCCGGCGCCAACGCCAGGGCCACTGATTCGGGCCGAGCGATGGCGATGTTCTTCGGAATCAGCTCACCGGCGACCGTTTGTACGACCGTGGCAATCGCGATCGACAGCGCGATCGAGAAGCCAGAGCCGGGCCTCCCCACCAGGGGTTCGACCAGCGGGTCGACGAGGGTCCCGACCAGGGGTTCAGTGAGAAAACCCAAGACGAGGCTGGTGATCGTGATGCCGAGTTGAGCTCCGGAGAGATGGAACGAGAGGCGAGCGAGGATCCCGACAGCGATCTTGGCCGCCCACTGACCCTCATCGGCCAGCGCTCGGAGTTTCGAGCGATCGGCAGCGACGAGGGCGAACTCGACGGCGACGAAGAAGCCATTGGCGGCGACGAGCACAACGATGAGGAGGAGGCCGAGGACGACGTTCATGGGTTGCGGGGAGGCTATCGCGGCCAGAGCCAAGGCTCATGGGGCGGGTTGCGGGGCAGTAGCGTTTCGGGCTGTGGCCACCCTCGCGCTCGAAGACATCACGAAGACGATCGATGGTCGCCGCGTCCTCGGCGAAATCTCCCTGCAGGTCGAGGAGGACGAGCATTGGGTTGTCATCGGACCGAACGGCGGCGGCAAGAGCACGCTGATCCGCATCGCCGGACTGGCCATGCATCCGACATCGGGCCGAGTCTGCGTGCTCGGAACCGAGCTGGGGCGGGCCGACATTCGCCAGCTCCGATCCCGCATCGGTCTCACATCAGCAGCGTTGATCGATCAGCTGCGAGGATCCCTCACCGCCGAAGAGGTGGTGCGGTGCGGCCGATTTGCCGCTCTCGAACCCTGGTGGCACCAGTACGAAGCAGCCGACACGAGGCGGGCACTGTCCTTGTTGGCCGAGATGGGCCTCGACGGAATGGGATCTCAGACCTTCGCAACCCTCTCTTCCGGCGAACGACAGCGGTGCCTTTTGGCCCGCACGCTCATGAACGACCCATCGGTCGTCTTGCTCGACGAACCGACGGCTGGTCTCGACTTCGTCGGTCGGGAGTCGCTGATCTCCGCCCTCGATGATCTGTCGTCCAAACCCGATGGCCCGGCAACCGTGCTCGTCACCCACCACCTCGAAGACGTCCCGAGTTCGTCCACCCACTTGCTCGCAATCGCCGACGGGCGGGCCGTTGCGAGCGGTCCGATCAACGACGTACTCGATGAGGCGCTTCTGGGAGACCTCTTCGGAATGCCGGTTCGGTTGGGCCGATCGATCGACTCGCTCGGCCGTCAACGCTGGTCGGCGAGCGCTGCTTCCTGATCGAGTTCGTACACGGTTGCCAGCAGTGGGTAAGGATTGACGGGTCGGCCACCGTCGGGATGCATCTGCATGTGGACGTGGGGCGGGGTTCCAACGGCGTTGCCGGTGATTCCGACGTAACCGAGAAGCTCACCCGCTTCGACGACTTCGCCTTCACGGAGGCCAGCGGCAAAACCCGAGAGGTGGGCGTAATACCAATCGGTGCCACTTTCGCCCCGCAGCCAGAAACGGTTGCCACCGAGACGACCAGAGCCGATGTTCGTGACAACGCCACGTTCTGTGGCCAACAACGGCGTGTCCATCGGAGCGAAGATGTCAATGCCTTCGTGCCAATGCTCGTCGGGTGTTCCGGTCATCCGGGCGAAGCCGAACGAATCGATCAGCGGCATCTCCACGCCGTCGCCGACCGGAAACACCAGGCCATCGATGAAGATCTCGCTGCCCGCCCGAAATGCCCTGAGCTCGATCTCCGCCTGCTGGATCGCTTCTCGTTTCTCCTCGACCTGGTCGAGAGCAGATTTCTCGATCGAGACCAGCAGCTGGAGCCGTTGATAGGTGAGCTGGGTGTCGATGTCGAGGGAGTCTCGGAGCTGTTGATAGGACGAGATCGCGGCCTCGTCCTGGTCGAAGATCGATTCCACCATGGTTTGTTGAGCCATCGACTGGAGGATCTCATCGTGCTCCAGTGACGGGCTGATGGCGAACGAGTCACCACGAACAAAAGCCGACAATGCCCGCTCCTCGAGGCGCTGTTCGGCCAGCAGCAGCTCGGCGATCGCGGCCGACGTCTCGGCGTCGAGGCCGGCGATGATGGTCTCGACCTCTTTGGTTCGCAAACGAGTGGACTTCACCCGAGAAATCGCTTCGCGATGAGCCTCTTCGGCCTCCGCCACGTTCGCTTCGGCCAGGCGCACGTTGCCCCACAACACTCGGGGCGGTTTGAAGTCGGGTTGATTCGCATATCCACCGGAGCGAGGCGGAATGGTGACGGTTCGGGTTGGCACGGTCTCGGTCGGGCCTTCGCCTTGCAGCGGGTTCACCGGATCGATGGTCGTCGTGGTCTCGAGCGCCGGACCGACCGTTGTGGCCGACCCGGCCGGTGGTGCAGTCGTCGGCGACGCTGTCCCTTGCGACCCCGTGGTGGGTGGCGCCGTCGTGGGTGCAGTTGTGGGTCGCGCTGTGGTCGGTGGCGCGGTGGTCGGTCGCGCCGTGGTTGGTGCCGCGGTGGTTGGTGGCGCGGTGGTTGGTGGCGCGGTGGTTGGTGGCGCGGTGGTCGGTGCCGCGGTGGTCGGTGGCGGATCGTCTTGAGCGGTGGCAGCCGGAATCGTGGTCACGAGGCTGGTCAGAACGATGACAGTGGCGACGATCCAGCGTCGGGACGAAGTGGCGCGGCGGGAACCCGGGCGCGAGGCGAATGGCGACATGACTCGTCCAGCATCGGCAGCTCAGGGACGCGACCTGAGGGGAATGATGACAAACTCACTCACCTCAGGTGGTGGGCGTCTCCGGCGGTGAGCACCGTCTGTTCGAGGGACTTCTCGTTTTCGATGATGAGTCCTCCCGTCGGGTCGATACCAATGGCTCGCCCTTCGACGGATTTCTGGCCCGTCTCGAACCGAACCCGGCGACCAAGGGTGAGGCATGCGTCCCGATAATGATCGAGCGCCAATGCGCTTCCGCCCGTTTCGAGCTCGACCAGTGCGTTCTCGAATTCGGTGAGCAAGGCCAGGACGAGTGCGGCGCGGTCGAGTGGCCGGCCATCGAGCAGGAGGGCGAGATCGACTGCCCGGTCGGCAACCTCGGCCGGCATGGGACCGGAGAACTCGAGATTCATGCCCATTCCCACAACCACGGCCAGATCGGATCCCACCGTTGCTGCCTCGGCCAAGATTCCTGCCAGCTTCCGCTCACCGTGGTCGGGAGCGAGCACGTCGTTGGGCCACTTCAATCCGACAGGTACTCCCAGCGAGCTCATCGCTCGTACGACAGCGGTTCCCAAAACGAGTGGTATCAGCGGAGCGACGGCCACTGGCGGGCGCAACGAGATACTCATGAGGAGGGCAGCGTCGGGCTGATCCAGCCACACTCGACCCTGACGTCCCCTCCCCGCGGTCTGATGACGGGCGATCAAAACTTCGCCTTCGCGCAGGTCTGAATTCGCTCGACCCAGGAGATCAGCGTTGGTCGATCCGGTTTCGTCGACGATCGTGATCAAAGAAAACCTCGTCCCAGGAGCAGGTGAAGGTTTCCATTGGGTGCTCACGTCGGCTAACCATACGGGCGTGCAGAACGCAGCTTCGGGAAATTCTTCATTGGCCGCCTCCAAATTCACGAAGGTTCTCGTGGCCAACCGAGGTGAGATCGCCGTTCGCGTCATTCGAGCGTGCCAAGAACTCGGGATCAGCACCGTCGCCGTCTATTCCGAACTCGACCGCAACGCCCAACACGTTCGACTCGCAGACGAGGCGTATGCCCTGGGTGGTCAAACCGCAGCCGAGAGCTACCTCAACACCGACGCCATCCTCGATGCCATCGAACGCTCCGGGGCGCAGGCCGTCCATCCCGGCTATGGCTTCTTCTCCGAGAATGCCGACTTCGCTCGGGCGATCACCGAACGCGGGGTGGCCTTCGTCGGTCCGCCGCCCGAAGCCATCGAGATCATGGGCGACAAGATCAGCGCTCGAGAGGCGGCCGAGAAGGTCGGCGTTCACGGCGTTCCCGGCGTCGCCCAGTTCCTGTCCGGCCCTGACGAGGTCACCGCATTCGGCGACGAGGTCGGTTACCCGATCGCCATCAAGGCCGCGTTCGGCGGCGGCGGTCGGGGCATGAAGGTCGTCAAAAGCGCAGCAGAAGCGGCGGATGCCTGGGAGTCAGCTCAACGCGAGGCGCTGGCTTATTTCGGTCGCGACGAGTGTTACGTCGAGAAGTACCTGACCAAACCCCGCCACATCGAGGTGCAGGTGCTGTGTGATCAGCACGGACACGGGGTCTACCTCGGCACGCGCGATTGCTCGGCTCAACGACGCCACCAGAAATTGGTCGAAGAAGCTCCGGCTCCCGGCATCGCAG
Source organism: Acidimicrobiales bacterium (assembly GCA_037969565.1). Taxonomy (GTDB): domain Bacteria; phylum Actinomycetota; class Acidimicrobiia; order Acidimicrobiales; family SZUA-35; genus SZUA-35. The sequence continues at coordinate 51,254 of JBBKXQ010000172.1, forward strand.
CCGAGATCATCCAGGCAATGGGCGAGGCCGCGTTGGCGGTGGCCAAGGGCTGCGATTACACCAACGCAGGAACCGTCGAATTTCTCTACGAGGACGGCGAATTCCACTACCTCGAGATGAACACACGGCTCCAAGTCGAGCATCCGGTCACCGAGATGGTCACGGGTGTCGACTTGGTGGCGCTCCAACTCCACGTTGCTGCGGGCGGCGAACTGCCGTTCACGCAAGCCGACGTGTCGATCAGTGGCCATGCCATCGAGATCCGGATCAACGCCGAAGACCCGGCGGGTGGCGCGTTCCTTCCGTCTCCCGGTCCGATCACGAAGCTGCGGGTCCCTTCGGGCTACGGCGTGCGTTACGACGGCGGCTTCGAAGAGGGCGACGAGATCAGCCAGTTCTACGACAACCTGGTCGGAAAGCTGGTGTGCTGGGGCGCCGATCGGGAGATCGCGATCGCTCGCACACTCCGTGCCCTCCGAGAGTTCCAGATCGAAGGGATCGCAACCACGATCCCCGCCGACATCGCCATTCTCGAACACCCCGACTTTTCGGCGATCGAACACTCCACGAAGTGGGTCGAGGAGGTGCTCGACCTCTCGAGCACCAAGGCCCCAGTGGTCGAGGGTGACATCGATGAAGCCGAGGAGACGGTTCGCCGGGATGTGACGGTCGAAGTCAACGGCAAGCGATTCCAGGTTGCGATGTGGGTACCCGAGTCGGCTGCCACGGCAGGCCCGAGCGCCGGGGCCAAGAAGAAGAAGCGGCGCTCATCGAGCAGCTCCGGTGGCGGCTCGGGGTCGGGTGAGGTCACGGTTCCCATGCAGGGCACGATCGTGAAGGTGGTGGCCGAGGTCGGTCAGACCGTGGCGGTGGGCGACACGATCGTGGTGCTCGAGGCGATGAAGATGGAGAACAACGTCAACGCCGAAAAGGCGGGGACGGTGAAAGAGATTCGCGTCGCTTCGGGTGATTCTGTGGGCGGCGGCGACATCGTCGCTCTCATCGAGTAGCCCCCCAACTACATCC
>JBBKXQ010000173.1:0-53754 GCA_037969565.1 Acidimicrobiales bacterium
ACGCCAATGGCCTCGCCGTCGGACTCGCGAAGTTGGGGGCCGACCCCGATCTCGACGCATTCATCGTCAACAGTGGCGACCCCAACACAGTCTGGGGGAATAGCTGATGCTGCTGAACCCAAAGGTTGACCGTGGGTGATTCGGCTAGCGGTGTTCGAGCGTCGGTTCTGATTGCTGGTCGGATGTTTTTGACTCGGACCGACGGCGGTTCGCGTTCCAGAACATGACAGCGCCCGCCGCAGCCCAGCCGCCGAGAAGCACTCCGCCCGCGACCAATTGTGGGGTCGACGACGGTTCGGATGGTTCTGCCACTGATTCTCGATTGACGGCAGAAGGCTGGGCGTCTCCATCCGGTAGCACCGCCCAGAAGACGAAGAAGGCGCTGGCGATGACGAGGACCAGCCCGGCGAGGGTGACGGCTGGTCGCCGAGAAAGTGAGCCAACGATGTTGGTCGATTGCTTCATGGCGGGCGGTCCTATCGCTGGGGGTGGCAGACCAAGGGAGCCCGATGCTCCGATGCCGGGGATGACTCGAGATCTCGAACCGCGGAACATTCGGGTCGACGTTCCCGAATGGTAGGGCTCGATCACCGGCCATCACCCTTCGGGCCCAGAACGGCTCTATAACGGAGGGATCATGACGAGCAGCACATGGGTGGCCTCACTCGACGTCGGCGGGAGCTCGATCAAATCCGGGGCCGTGTCTGAATCAGGAACGCTGCTCGGTCGATCGGAACGGTCCATCGACAGCAACGGAAGTGCAGCACACATCATCGAAGCGCTTCGCCACTCCGCCGCCGCCGCCTTGTCAGCGGCACCGCAACCGACGAACCAGGTGTCGATCGCATTCCCCGAGCCCTTCGACTATCCCGCCGGGATCCCCCTTCTTCAGCACAAGTTCTCGTCCCTCTACGGCATGGTGCTCACCGACGCAATCGTCGACTCGGCCACCGGCGATCTCGAAATTGGATACTTGAATGATGCGGTAGCGGCAGGAATCGGTGAGACGTGGCTAGGCGCCGGCGATCCCGACCGGCGGACCTTGATGATCACGCTCGGTACTGGGCTGGGAGCGTGCCTCGTGCTGCGGGAATGCTCGGTGGAGCCGATCGAGGGTTCGCTCGCCGCACCGGTCAGCGACCTCTACACGGTGGCGACTCCCCACGGCGTGGCCGATGATGTCTTCTCCGCTCGGGGGCTAGCCCGTCGTCTGGGCACGACGATGGACAACCTCGAAGTCGACGTCGGGCGAGCCCGCTCCGACTCCGCCCCGGTTCGATCCGCCAGGCAAGCCATCGCCGAGTTCGGCGCCGACCTCGGACAATTCCTGTCCCCGGCGATCGACGCCATCGGCGCCGAATTGCTGGTGGTCGGCGGCGGGCTGGTTGCCGCCTTCGACCTGTTCGGGCCGGCGCTGACCGAGTCGGTGGGGGTCGAGACCCGAGCGGCGCGCTTGGGCAACGACGCTGCACTCTACGGAGCGGCCCGCCATCGACTCGTTGCCCTTGGCGACGCGCCGGCGCGTCAGGAGACACCGCCTGATCCGTGACAGAGTTGTCGAGTGAAAGTCTCCAGTCCTGACAAGCTGATCTTTCCTGCCGATGGCTTCACCAAAACCGATCTCGTCGCCCACTACGAGCGGGTCGGCGAGCGGATGATCGGGTTCCTCGGCGGTCGACCGTTGACGCTGCAGCGCTTTCCCGGCGGCATCGAGAAGAAGGGGTTCATGCAGAAGAACGCCGCTGACCACTTCCCGGACTCGATCAGGCGGGAATCGGTACCGAAACGCGGCGGCGGTGAGACGGTATATCCCGTCGTCGACCGGGCCGAAAACCTCGCGTATCTCGCCAACCAGAACACGGTCACGTTTCACATGTGGACGTCGTCTGCGGCCCGTCCGAACAACCCCGACTGGATGGTGATCGACCTCGACCCCGAGGCCGGTGATCTGGGCGGGGTTCGGGTGGCGACCAGGATCGTGGGCGACCTGATCGAGTCGTTCGGGCTCGAGGGTTTTCCTCTCGCAACTGGCTCGAAGGGATTCCACGTCTGGGTGCCGATCGACGGCACGGCCACGGTCGATCAGGTTTCCGAGGTGTCGCGAGCGCTGGCCGGCTTGGCCGCTCTGGAGAAGCCCAACCAACTCACCACCGAGTTCTTGAAGAAGAACCGCAATGGTCGTGTCTTCGTCGACTGGCTTCGCAACGGACCCACCGCCACGGTGGTGGTGCCGTTCTCGTTGCGACCGAGGCCGGGCGCCCCGGTGGCCGTTCCGCTGCGGTGGGAGGAACTCGACGAGGCCCAACCCGACGGTTGGAAGATCGATTCGCTGGGCGACCGCCTCGACCTGGACCATGGGATCACGCCGCAATCACTACCGACGGCCGAGATCATCGCCGCCGCCCGCGACCGTGGTGTCGACCTCGACACACCCCACGATCGTTTCGGCCGCTGACCCGGGTCTCCTCGAAACCGGTCGGTGCGCCGGACACCAGCTGGCCTCGTGAAAGCAGGAACGGCGTCATGCCTCGGCCGTTGATCCTGTGCCGATGGTTCTCGGACAGATCAACGTCGGGACATGACGCCGTTCTTCAGCTATTCAGTTGTTCAGTGATTGCGGAGTCGGCTCAGGAGAGCCAGGTCTTCCAGACATCCTCGTGTGCTGCCACCCATGCGGCAGCGACATCGGCCGGCTCTTCACCGTCGATCTCGAACGACGGCAGCATCTCGAGCTGGTCATCGTTGGTGAGGGTGAACTTCTCGAGGAAAGCGTAAACCGCAGCGTCCTTCTCCTTCAGCTGGGCCGAGGCGGCCTTGATGATGACGTCTTCGGGATAGGCACAATCCACGCCACCGTCTTCAGCCATGGCTGATGCTCCACACTCGTCGGTGTAGGGCGGCAGCTCGACGTTGACGAGGTCGTACTTGGCCACGGCGGCCGTGGGGGTCCACCAGTACATGAGCACGGGCTCACCGGCGGCGACGCGCGAATCGAGTTCGGCAACGGTTGCCGGCTCAGAGCCGGAGAACTGGACTTCGAACGGCAGGCCCAGGTTGGTGATCACCTGTTCGTCGAGCTGGGAGTAGCTCGGGTCGGTGCCGAGGAATCGTCCCTTGTCACCGGTTTCCGCGGTGGCGAACAGGGCGGCGTTGGCGGGATCCTTGTATCCCTCCCAGGTGGCCAGCGAAGGGTTCTCGTCGATCACGTAGCTCGGGACGAACCATCCGATTTGGCCGACAGCGCCGAGGTCACCGATGCGGTTCACGGTGCCATCGTCGAAGTAGGCATTCTCGGCATCGGTGATGCCCGACGGCCAGATTTCCAGCACGGCGTCGAGCGTGCCATCGGCCATACCGGTGAACATGGCGTCGTTCTCGTCGACCTCTTTGATCTCGACGGGATTGCCGAGTTGGCTCTCGATGAGGTTCTTGGCCACCTCGGCGTTGAGACGGGAGGCCGACCATGGGTTGACGATGAGGGTGATGGTCTCCTTCGAGTCGTCGACTCCCCCACCTGCATCGGCGCCGGCGTCGGCGTCGGCGTCACCGGCAGCGGTCGAGTCGCTGCTGCCACAGGCGGCCGCGAGTAGCGCGAACGCAAGCAATAGTGCGAATATCGTCTTCTTCATTTCTGACTCTTTTCCTCAACCGGTCGGTTGGTTGGTTTCTGACTACCCTGACGATCCGTGATCAACGTAGGGGAACAACCAAGCACACTAGCGGCGCGTGCGACCGCGTTCGATCCGATCCTCGAAACGCGAGATCTCTGGAAAGTGTTCGGGAACAAACCAGAGAAAGCGGTGGAGATGTCCGAAATGGGGCAATCTCGGGCTGATGTACTCGCGGCCACCGGTTGCACCGTCGGCGTCAAGAACGTGTCACTCTCGGTCCAACCGGGCGAGACGTTCGTCGTCATGGGCCTTTCCGGATCGGGCAAGTCCACGCTGATCCGCTGCATCGCTCGGCTCAACGAGGTCACACGAGGCCAGGTGTTTCTCGACGGTCAAGACCTCACGGCGATGGACAACGTGTCGCTGCGGGAGGTTCGTCGCAAGAAGCTCTCGATGGTGTTTCAGCACTTCGGACTGTTTCCCCACCGGCGCGTGATCGACAATGCCGCCTATGGCCTCGAGGTTCAGGGCATCCCCAAATCCGAACGCCAAGAGCGGGCTCGGGAGGTGCTGGAGATCGTCGGACTGAAGGGGTATGAGAATCACTATCCGCAGCAACTGTCTGGCGGCATGCAGCAGCGAGTCGGGTTGGCTCGAGCCCTCACAGTTGATCCCGAGGTCCTCTTCTTCGACGAACCGTTTTCGGCTCTCGATCCGTTGATTCGTCGAGACATGCAGGACGAGCTCATCCGACTTCAGCGGGATATGCAGAGAACGATCGTGTTCATCACCCACGATTTCGCCGAGGCCATCAAACTCGGCGATCGGATCGCAATCATGAAGGACGGTGAATTCGACCAGGTCGGCACCGCCTCGGAACTCATCACCAGTCCTGCAACCGACTACGTCCGTGAGTTCACCGAAGACATCCCCAAGATCAAGGTGCTCACCGCAGCCGATGTCATGCGCGCCAGCAACGGGACCGAAGGCTGGAAGTCGGTGTCGCACACCGATTCAGTGGAGCGACTCCTGCCCCTTCTCCTCGAGGACCCGCGGCCGCTCACCGTCACCGACGACGAAGCGCAACCGATCGGACTCGTCGATCGGGACGCCGTCCGAATGCTCTTGCAGAAGGTGTTGTGACAACCACCGCCTCGGCCCTTCCCGCCGGCACGAGCGTTGCCTGGCGACGTTGGTTGCCGTGGATCGCCCTTGCAGTCGGCATCGTGTTGCTCCAAGCGCTCGGGGCCGGCTCACGAGCGGCTGACGGCACGCGCTTGTTCCCGGCCCGCTGGGACAACACGTTCGAAGACCCGATTCAGGAGGCCGGCGGTTGGCTCCGATCCAACCGCCTTTCTCATCCGGTGTTCACCAACTTCTTCACACCCGTCAGCAAAGGCATCGGCGGAATCATCACCGGTTTGTCTGATCTGCTGCTCTGGCTGCCCTGGTTCGTGGTTGTGGGTTTGGTTTTTCTCATCCCAGCTCGAGTGAGGATGTGGCGGGCCGGCCTCGTTGCCGCCGCCGCCCTTTGTTACACAGGGCTCCTCGGGTTCTGGGAGCCCACGATGCAAACGCTTGCGTTGATGTCGTCGGCTGTCCTCCTGGCCGTACTGATCGGGCTGCCGCTCGGCATGTTGGCGGCGCTGAAGCCAAGAGTCGAAATGGTTCTCCGCCCGATCCTCGACGCGGCCCAGACCATTCCGGCGTTCATCTACTTCCTCCCGATGTTCATGCTCTTCGGCATCGGCAATGTGCCGGGCGCCGTGGCCACGGTGATCTACGCCCTGCCACCCGTTGTTCGACTGACAACGCTCGGGATCAAACAGGTGGCACCCCAAGCGGTCGACGCCTCGGAGATGTTCGGAGCAAGCAAGACACAGACCTTGGTGAAGGTGCAGCTTCCGATGGCGCTACCCACCATCATCACTGGGCTGTCGCAGACGATCATGATGGCCCTCGGTGTCGTGGTTTTGGCCACCCTCGTCGGAGCCGACGGCCTGGGCTCGCCCGTTCTCCAGAGCTTGAATTCCCGCCGGACCGGACGCGGTATCGCTGCCGGTTTGGCCATCGTGGCGGTGGCCATGGTGCTCGATCGCGTGTGGAAGTCGTTGGCCGAACGCGACCCCGCCCGGAGGGTTTCGAGGCAATCGATGTTGCTCGCCCTTGGCGGCCTGGTGGCGGCCGCACTCATCGGGAGGATTGCAGGCTGGGTGAGTTTCCCCGAGGCCTGGGACTGGTCGGTTTTCGATCCGATCGACGACGGCGTCGAGTGGGTCAGAGACAACAGTCGTTGGTTCACTCGTTGGTTCAGCGATGGCATCGTCGTCTACCTGTACCTGCCGGCCCGAGACTTTCTCACCGACACCGTCGCCTGGCCCGTCGTGGTGTTCGTCGCGGGTTGGGCCTGCTGGAGGGTCAAGGGGGTCGGCTTGGCTGCTTTCACCATGTCCGCGCTGATGGTCCTCGGCCTGATCGGCATGTGGGAGTTGTCGATCGACACACTCGTTCAGGTCCTGATCGGAGCCGGCTTGGCGGTGCTCGTTGCCATACCCATCGGAGTGATGGCCGGCCGCAACAACCGGCTCGAGGCGGTGCTCGGACCGATTCTCGACGGGCTCCAGACGATCCCGTCCCTCGTCTACATCATTCCGGCCGTGATCCTGTTCACCGTTGGCGTCGTTCCCGGCATCATCGCCACCGTGCTCTACGCCATGGTGCCCGGTGTGCGGATCACCGCGCTCGGCATTCGCGAAGTCGCCGAGGAGACCATCGAGGCCTCGCGCACCTTTGGGGCCACGCCCCGGCAGACCTTGTTCGGTGTCCGTATCCCGCTGGCGGCGCCAACGATCATGGCCGGCATCAACCAGGTGATCATGATGAGCCTGGCGATGGTGATCATCAGCGGTCTCGTCGGTGGTGGCGCACTCGGATTCGAGACCGTCCGGGCGTTGAAACGAAGCTTGTTCGGGTTCGGTTTCGAAGTCGGGCTGGCGCTCGTGCTGATCGCGATGATCCTCGATCGCTTCACCGAGGCGGTCGCTCAACGGATGCAACCCCCCTCGCATCCGCTCTGACCGATCCCCAACTCACGAGTCGGCCCAACGAGCACCCAATGGGCGCGTCGGCTACTGCTGCGCTACCTTGTGCGCTTCAAAGACCATAATCAAAAGGGGTGGGACCTGTGAAGAGATTTATTGTGATGCTTGCTGTGGCCTTGGCGGCTGCAGCATCCATAGTTCCGAGTGCGGGGGCTGATCCTGGCGGACGCCGGCCCGACATCGACATTCAAATCCTGAATGTGTCCGACTGGCACGGTCAGCTCGAACCGCTCAGTATCTTCGGCGTCGGCAACGTCGGCGGAGCGGAGGCACTGGCCACCCTCTGGAATGCTGATCGGGCCGCCAATCCCAACACGATCACACTCACCGCCGGCGATGCATTCGGTGGCTCCATTCCGCTGTCCAACTTCTTCGAGGAACGGCCGGCGGTTCTCGCCATGAATGCCATGGGCTTCTCGGCCGACGGCTTGGGCAACCACAACTTCGACCGCGGCATCGACCATCTCCAACAGATGATCGACATCGCCGACTTCCCGTATCTCTCGGCCAATCTGAAGAACGTCGAGGACAACCTCACCGGCGTGAAGCCCTATGAGATCTTCGACTTCGGACGCGTGCAGGTTGCGGTCATCGGCGTCACCAACCCCGAGGCTCCTGGCCTGGTATTCCCCGGCAACTTCGGGACGATCGAAGTGACCGATCCGGTTGCCGCCGTGAAACAGGCCCGGAAAGAGGCTCACCGCGAGGGTGCCGACGTCTTCGTGGTCATCGCCCACATGGGCGTCACCCTCATCGACACGGACACCGGAGCGCCATCCGGGCCGATCGTCGATCTCGCCAACAGCCTGAAGACGAAGGACTATGACCTCATCCTCGCCGACCACACCGATGTCCCGTTCAACGACGAGATCAACGGCATTCCGGTGCTGGAGAACGCGAGCCGAGGCGCAAGCTACGGCCGGGTCACGATCACCGTCGATCAGAACAACCGCAAGGTCCGCAATGTCGACGTCGAGCGGATCGTTCCGTTCTCTGATGGTGTCGTCCCGGACCCCGCCGTCAAAGCCGTCCTCGATCCGTTCCGCGCTCAACTCGGCCCGATCCTGAACACGGTCCTCGGCTCGTCGACCGTGGCCATCCCACGGTCGGATTCCTGTGGGCAGTCCGCAGGCCGGACGTGCGAGTCCCTGGTCGGCAATGTCGTCACCGACGCAATGAGGGCCGCCTACGGCACCGACTTCGCGCTCACCAACGCCGGCGGACTCCGGGCAAATCTCACTTGTCCGGCCACTGACAATCCGACCGACTTCTGCCCGGCCTTCTCGGGCTCGCCGATTCCAATCACCCTCGGTCAGGTCATCACCGTCCTGCCGTTCGGAAACGAGTCGGCCACCGTCACGATCAACGGCGCAGAACTCAAGACCTTCTTGGAGAACGGCGTGTCAGGCCTGCCTGGCGTGGCGGGGCAATTCGCCCAGGTTTCGGGCCTTTGCTTCACCTTCGACATCTCGGCAGCAGCCGGTAGTCGGGTGACGGGGGCCGTTCGCCAGGCTGGTGACGGTTCCTGCACCGGTGCGGCGATCGACTTGACGGCCGGGTCCAGCTACACACTGACTTCGAACGACTTCGTTCTCAGCGGTGGCGATGGCTATCCGAACATCATCGCCCGAGCCGATACCCGCAACCTGATGGACCAGGATCTTGCGGACTACGTGGCGGCCAGCTCGCCATTGAGCCCCTCGATCCAGGGTCGTGTCACGTGCACGACCAGCGGGGCCGTTCCTTGCCCGGTAGTCCTTCCCTGATCACCAGCTGAACAAGCCCGGCTGCCGGGGCTGACAAGCCCCGGCAGGAGTCGGACCTCAGTCGGTTCACAACGAAGCCGCCACCCCGGAAGGGATGGCGGCTTCGTCGCGCTGGCGCCGATCGGTGAGCGTCCCTGGTGGGAGCACCCTGGCCGGAAACTGGGTTCAGCTCTTGGTGAAATCTTCGAGGATGCTGAGCAGGTCGTCGGCGTGCTCTTCTTCCATGGCGAGGATGTTCTCGAGCATGCGGCGGGTGGTGGGATCGTTGGTTCCCAGCCAGGCGATCATCTCGCTGTAGCTCTCGATCGCCACACGCTCGGCCACGAGATCTTCTCGCACCATGTCGAGCAGATCGAGGCTGGCGTCGTATTCGGCATGGGCCCGAGAGGCGAGTCCCTCGGGATCGAAGTTGGGCTCACCCTGGAGCTGGGTGATGCGCAGCGCGATCTGGTCGGCGTGCTGTTGTTCTTCATTGGCGTGTTGCAGAAACTCAGCGGCGACCGGGGCCGCGTTGATTCCCGTTGCGGTGTAGTAGTGGCGCTTGTAACGAAGGACGCAGACCAATTCGGTGGCCAACGCTTCGTTGAGGACCTGCACGACCCGCTCCCGGTCGGCTCCGTAGGCGGACGTGATCGGGCCTTGTTCGATATTCGCCCGGGCACGCTCTCGCAACGTCTTGATATCAGTGAGAAATTCAGCCATGCGACAACTCTTCCACAGCCGAGACGAAAGCGTGAGTCCGAGCGAAACTTCGCGGTGTGGAGCCGGTGGCGGGACTCAGGGAGAACTGTGCTGCCTCTCTTTTTCGATGACGGGTCGGAGATCGATGGCGTCACCCGACGTCGGCTGGTCCGGGGCGGGCGGCCTTGCCGGTTCGCTGCTTCCTTGGTCCAGGCGGAACGGTGGGTACTCGTCAGTCATGAGAGCGACGTAGGCGATGACCCGGTAGATCCAACGGTTGAATCCGATGATGAGGTCGAACAGGCTCCGCGGATAGCGACCGGTGACCAACAACATGACGCCGGCGGCCAAGGCCAGAAGGCCGAGGAGCCCTCCACCACCAGTGGGCTCGAACCCGAATCGGTCGCCGTTGAACGCCAACCAGCGGACCGACGACCCGGCCAGGAGTGAGACGATGATGAGGTGGGGGATGGCCAGGAACCACTTGACGAACGGCAGCCAACGGGAGAGCCGGACGGGGTAGGCGATGTCGAGTCGAGCGGGATCGCCGGGTTCAGGGTCGAGGCTGAAGGGTGGGTAACGGTCGGTCCCGATGCCACCCGTTGTGGCGTAGTGCGTCACTCGCCAGGTCCAGCGGAGGACCCCGACGTTGAAGTCGAAGATACCCCGCGGGTACCGGCCGGTGAACACGATCATCACCCCGGCCGCCAGGGTGAGCACGGCGAATGCGACGCCGAGAAAGGCCAGGACGATGAAATGTGGGATGGCCAGGAACCACTTCACGAGCCACTTCCAGCGTGACAGGTTGGGGTCGAGTCCCGCTTCGAGCATCACGGGATGGTCCTGGGTCGGTGAATCGGCCACCACCGTCCGTTGGCTCGGCGCGAGAGCGGTCGCATCCTCGGACACCGTTCGAAACCCGACGGCACCCGCCACGATGAGCGCAACAGCAGCTGCTGTGAACAGGGCGCCGGCCGAGAGCATGATCAAGGCAAGCGGCAAGACGAACGCCGCCTTCGCCCCGACGTTGGCGTCGGCGGACACGCCGGGTGAGCCATCAGCATTCATCACCACGACCGCCCAGCGCCCGCTCGTCGTTTCCCAAACCACCTCCTGGGTCCCCGGTCCAGTCGCCATCTCAGCCCAGAAGTCTTGTTCGGTGGGCGGGGTCACCTCGTTGCGGCCGCTGCGATTGCGATAGACGGGTTCGAGTCCATTGTCGAGGTCGGTCACTTCATCGTGAGCCACACCTGCGAGGTAGGCATCGACGTCGGATTCACGGGCGATCCCAACGAACAGATCGCTGGCACTGTCGGCGCTGGTGATGCGAAGGCGGACATCGGCATCGAGCGAGTCGATGATCCAGTCGGGCGAGCCCGGTTCGGCGGCGAAGGTGATGTCCTCTGCGGTGAGGGCAACGCTGTTGGTTTCGAGGCGGTCGAGGTTGATATCGAAATAGCCGTCATCGTCGCGACCGAAGGCATGACCCAGGCCGAGCGCACCTCCTGCCAACAGCACGGCAATCGAGGGGATGACAAGCAGGCACCCGATGACGAGAGCGGCAATTCTTCCTGGTCTCATGACTGGCTCTTCCTTCCTGATGTGAAGTCGGACCTTCGAGACGCAGGGGACGAATCACCTATTGCAACGAGCTGACTCGAGCGCGCTCGCCGCCATCAACGTTCTCGTGCCCTTCAGCCTGGCGAAGTCCTCGTCACGCCCCCAGGGTCGAACGTCCCACCGATCCCGCGAGGAGCTCCAGACCTCGGCCGCCGTCAGCTCTCGGAGCCTGTCGGCGCTAGGGGATGATTCGGTCGGCGAGGGTGTGCACAGCGTGATCGAAGAAAAATTCCGGATCGGTGATCCCGTTCTTGAAATGGCCGAAGAGTTCCAGGCTGATCAAACCGAAGAGTTCGGCCCAGGCCTCGACCCCCAGCGCCAGATGCGAGGGTGACACCAAGTCTCCAGTGAATGCAATCAATCCGTCGAGCGACTGCCGAAGCTCGTCAGCTTCTTTGCCCGCTTTGGATCTTGATCTCGGCTGGGTTCGGGACTCGATCAACACGGTGAGGAGCGCCACCGGAATCCGGGTTGCGGGATCGATGGTGTCCTCGGGCGCATCGTAACCCGGCACGGGTGACCCGTAGATCAACGCGTACTCGTGGGGGTTGTCGATCGCCCACTGCCGCAGGGCTCTGGCCATCGCCACGAATCGACCTCGGTGGTCCGACCTGTCCCGAGCGGCGTCCGCCTGTTCGACCACCAAACCGGCGGCGTTGTAGGCGTCGATGATCAGTGCCGTCAACAGTTCCTCTCGACTGGCGAAATAGCGATAGACAGCTGATGAGGCCATCCCCAAGTCGCGAGCCACGGCCCGGAGCGACAACCCAGCGGCTCCGTCCACGGCCAGTTGCGCTTTGGCCGCCCGCTTGATCTCGATGGTCAACTCGGCCCGGACGCGGGCCCGGACTCCGATGGCTTTGGTCTCGCTCACGTGCTCATGATGGCTTGATCGACCGGCCAGAACAAGAGCAGACGAACTTTTCGTGAGCGGTGCTCTTGTGTTTGAGTTCGGATTGATTCATAGTCACAACGAGAGCGGTGCTCTCATATCAGATCGATAGACACAACAAAGGGATCAGTGACATGAACAGTGGCATGAACAACGAGATGAACAACGACCAGCCAAACGAGGGCTCGAACCCCGCCACGGACTCGGGCCGAGATGGTGAATTGCATGTAGTCATCGGCGCAGGGCCCACCGGCACGGCCACCGCAACGCTGTTGGCCGAACGAGGTCACGACGTCCGGATGATCACTCGCTCTGGAAATGGCCCAAAGGTGTCCCGGGTCGAACTGGTGGCAGCCGACGCTTCGGACGCGGCGGCCATGTCCCGCCTTTCCAAAGGCGCGACGGCGATCTACAACTGTGCCAACCCGCCCTACAACCGTTGGACCACCGCATGGCCTCCCCTGGCAGCCTCGCTGTTGGCTGCGGCCGAAGCCAACAACGCCGTTCTCGTCACGCTCAGCAATCTTTACGGCAACAACAGTGCAAACGGCCCCATGAAGGCGACCGACCCACTCGATCCGCCGAGCGTGAAGGGCGGCGTTCGGGCCCAGATGTGGCATGACGCCCTGGCCGCTCATCAGGCCGGCCGGGTGAGGGCAACTGAAGCCCGGGCTGCGGATTTCATCGGCCCCGGAGCCGGCGCCAACAGCCACATGGGAGACCGGGTGGTGCCACGGGTATTGGCCGGGAAATCCGTCTCGTTACTCGGACGAACCGATGTCGATCACAGCTGGACCGCCATCGACGACGTGGCCCAAACCCTCGTCACCATCGCGGCCGACGAGCGGGCGTGGGGCACAGCCTGGAACGTGCCGACCGTGCCGCCGATCAGTCAGCGTGAACTGGTGCAGCGCATGTGTTCTCTGGCCGAAGTCGAGCCGGTCAAGGTCAAGACCATTCCCCGGGTGGCCCTGTCGGTGATCGGGATCGTGGTGCCACTCGTGCGAGAACTGAAGGAAGTCCTCTATCAGTTCGAGGAACCGTTCGTCATCGACTCGGATGCCACGACCAACACCTTCGGACTCAAGCCCACGCCGCTCGACGACACACTTCGGGCCACGATCGCCGGCTACCGCAAGGCCTGAGCGTCCCATCGGACGACCCCGACGTTCAGCTCTCTTCGCATCCGATCTCGAATGAACCTTCCACTCCTGCACTACCGTCGACGGGTGCGCTGAAAGACTCCATGGCGATGAACGTGGCCGTCCCCTTCGCAACACTGCCCTCGAGGGTCCACTGGTCGATCTGGCTCTCGCCCGCTGCGCCGGGGAATCGCTCAGTCAGGGACATGTCGGCCGCCCAGCCTCCGGAGTCACCCAGATCAATTTCGATACGAGGCATCGAGTTGTCGTAGCGACCGTCGCCGAACGATTCCCAGTCGGGCGGCGGAATCGTGAACTCAATTCCGATTTGCGGATCTCCGGAGACGAATCCGCCACCGTTCAAGAGGCCGAAGAGTTCCTGGCAGACCCCGATGTAGGTGGTGCCGTTCGCCGACTCGTTGCCACCGAGGACGAACTCGAAACTCGTGTCACCGATCGTCACTCGAGCAAGACCGTCGCCGAAGTCCAGATCGTCGATGACGTCCTGGACATCGCTGCCCCCATCGTCGGTATCGCCCGAGCCTGAATCTTCCGGACCGACACCCTCGGCGGCCTCTTCGCCGCTCCCGTCTTCGCTCGCATCCCCTTGGCCGACGTCCGACACACTGGCCGTCGTGTCGGCGCCGCTCGGCGCGGATCCGGCGCCACCATCGTCGCCGCACGCTGCCAGGCCCATCGCCGTCAACGCCAAGACCACAACCAAAACGACTTCTCGCATCATTGTCCCCCTCATCGGCACTCCCTCGTGGCAACTATCGCACAGATCGGTTTGCCGGCAATCGGGCCGTCACAATTCGATTGCCCGTCGATTTCGACGTCGATCAAGACATTCGAAGCACCCGGGGGTTTCGATCGAGCAACCTCCTGGCCTGCGGGTGCGCCGGGCCATCGCCGGAGCCGGTCGGGTTTGGTGTTGGCCCAGTGTTGGTTGTCGGGTCTTCGGATCCGCAGCGTTCGGTCGGGCAGGAGTTTGATCGACCATTTGCCTTCGTGGACAGCGTGATGATGCCGGTTGCACAACGGCACCAGATTCTCGAGGTCGGTCAACCCTCCGGGATCCCACTCCCGTATGTGGTGGGCTTGGCACCAACTCACCGGCCGATCACAACCCTCCCACCCACAACTGGAGTAGATCGCCTTCAAGGCGGCCCATTGCCCGTCGGTGGCGGTGCGGGCGCTGCGCCCAACGTCGATCGGGACGCCCCGTTTGTCGATGACGACTTTGCGGATGACTGCGTCGCAGCAGAACCGGTCGATGGTTTCGGGTGGGACTTCGGCCCCATCTACGGTTTGGCGGATCGAGTTCTCGTGTGGCCCGTGTAACGCTGTTTCGGCGTCGACCACCAGGGTGATGTGGGGCCGTCCTTGGCGGCCATTGCCGTGGCCGACCAACTCCAGCAGCGCTTCGAGGGCCAAAGCGGAGTTCTTCTTCACCGGGGTGCCGTCGGCGTTTGCTTTGTTGGCCAGGGCGGAGACTTCACGCTCGATGGCGCCAGTGAGCACGGCGTAGCGTTCGGGATCGAGGCTGGCGTGGATCTGGCCCATGCCGTCTTTGTCCGTCCAGTACTTCAGTTCGGATCGGGCCCGTTGTTGCAGGGCCCGGCTCAGGCCGTGGTCATCACGGATCCGGTCGACCTCGCGGCGGAGGTGCCGGTTGAAAGTATCGACCGGCATCCGCCCCGCGGCTTCCACCAACCCGTCCTGCAAACCTGCCAGAGCCTCGCGGGTGGGTTCGTCGAGCGAACGGGCCGTGCGAGCGATGGCATCGAGATGCTCAGCACCCACCCGACCGTCAGACAGCGCCGACCCGAGCGAAGGCATGGTGTCGACCACGTCGGCCCGGGCTGCTTCCTTGCGGGCCGTCCCGGCCGACACGTCACCAACACCGAGCAACACCGCCCCGGCATCAGCGCTGGAACCGGCGGCGGCGAGTTGGTTGGCTCGTTGTCCGATTCGCAGCTTGACCGCAGCCAGCGCTCGCTCGGCGCCACGGGCCTCGGCGGTGGCACTCCGGAGCGCAGCTTCATCGAGGCCGGACACGTCGACGGAGCCAAGCTGATGGTTGATTTTCTGCAATGTGCTGGCTGCGTTCGACATGGCACGTACTTCCCCAGGCCACAATGGGCCTGTCAGATCTCAGCCAAGAAATAAGGCCAGATCGGTTGAGTTAGGGGGAAGTCGGTACTTCGAGCGGACGAACCGTGAGACTGACACTAGCGAACACCAGTTCGATTGTCAAGCGCTATCTCCAACGCCTTTTCGTGTTCGAACGGCGATGAATGCTTGTTTGAGACACTACTCAGCGACTGTGACAGCCATGACCCGCTGGGCCATGTGACGTATCGCAGCGGGGTTACGCTGCGCGTCACCAGAAGAGATCGGATCGAAGGTGCCGACCAAGCGCCCTTCGCAAGGCTCCCCGCTGTCCACCCCCGGTTAGTCCCGACACCACAGAAAGGAACCAAGCGTGCGGTTTGCCTTGGAGGTGTGGTCATCGAGCTTCAAAGAGGTGGAGGCCACGTGCACGTTGGCCGAGTCGATCGGAATCGATGCGTTCTACTACGGCGAGTCGCCCAACGACCTCAATCTCGACTGTTGGACGACGCTCGGCGCCCTGGCGAAATCGACCGAGCGAATCCGGCTCGGTCCCGTCATCGCGAACGTGCTGCCGACCTACCGCAGCACGGTTCTTCTCGCCAAGCAGGCCGCAACCGTCGCCGCCATATCCAATGGCCGCCTCGACTTCCGCACCGGTGTCGGAGCCGCATCCTCTTTTGGACGCCAATGGTGGGAGCCGTTCGGTGTTCAGTATCCGGACTACGACCACCGACTCGCCGATCTGGAGGACGCACTGGTACACCTTCGCGAACTGTGGTCGGCACCGACGCCACCGGCCGCAGCCACCGGTCCGAGAATCCCCGTGACGATCGCGGCCCGTGGTCCTCGAGCGATGAGCCTGACCGCCGAACACGGCGACGTTTGGGAGACCTCCTTCTGCACGCCGAAGGAGTTCGGTGAGCAGAGCGTCCGGATGTCGAACCTCCTGTGTGGGCGAACGCTCACACGTTCTCTCGAGATCGACGCTTTCGTCGCCACCACCCAGCAATCGCTCGATCGTCTGCTCGAGCGAGTGGCCACCGAGCGGGGCACAGGCGAAGACCTCACCGCCATATTCGAACGAGCCCTGGTCGGTCTACCGGAAGACGCAGCCGGCCGCCTGCTGGAGCTGGCTGAGGTCGGCGTGGACCAGGTGACGATCGCCCTCCACGACCCCCACGACGTGGACGCCCTGGAAGCCATCGCCGAAAGCGCAAGAATCGTGAGATCGGCGTTGAACCTGTCCGAATCCGAGGACTGAGCAATCATCCGGTCGGAAAGAATGTCCCGTCGATGACGGGTCATGATGAACCATGGATCTGACGATGAGCGATGCCACCGAGTCCATGGCGCCGACTGAGGCGCCGTTGACCGCCCGCCACTTCGTTGCAGGTCCGTGGCGCGTTGCGATCTGGGTGCCGACCGGCGGCTTCCATACAGGCGTTCGATCAGCTGTGGCCGGGCCGGGAGGTGACGGTTCAGCATGGCTGAGCGCCGAACCGAACGCGATGGGGATGCAGATCGGTGGCGTCCGGGCAACGATTGGTGGTGACGAGGTGATGCTGCACCGGAACAGACCCCGGCTGCGCCGCCGAAAGCGAGAGATTCGCGTTGTGGGGGAAGCCCGTCGCTGGGCAATGACGTTCCCGGCGGCAGGGTCGGCCCAGATCACCGACGAGGCGACCAGCGAGGTGTTGTGGCGACGTGATGGCACCGAGCGCACCGGAAATCCCACGCTCACGGCCGACGATGTCGCCATGCTGTTGCTGCTGGATCACGTCGCGCTCGAGAGCACCGCGGGTGGTCCGTTGCGGATGCTGCGCAGTCTCTGAACGCCGCGATGCTCCCGACCTCCCGTCGCAGCGTTCGCGCAACTTGCCATCGTTCTAGTCTTCGCCATGGCTCCGGCTTCCACAGCGACCAAGTCCGAGGACATCGCCGACCGCGGCCGTCAGTTGTCGCGGCCCAGATCGTCGAGCGCGGTCCGGACCTTGGCCAAGCACTGCTCCGCTGTGGATGCGTCAGCAAGCTGGTGTCCGAGTTCCGCCTGCCACGATGACTGCACCGCTCGCGGCACACGACGTTCGAGTGTGCTCGTGCCGGGAGTGAAGCCAGCGATGGCTTTGACGAGATCGACCGCGGCGCGGTCGATGTGCCGGGCGTCGGCGAGCGCCGCGAGGTCGTAGAGATCGCGAGGGGTGTGGCGATCGAACCAGGCCATGAGCTTCATGGCAGCGAATCCGCTCGGTGTCGGCACCCTGAGGCCCGCAGCCTCGGGTAGGTCGGAGTAGCGCAACTGGACAGGTTGCATGACGATCGGGATCGCATGCCAACCGTGGCGCCATTGAGCGAGCTGCACCTTGACCTCGAGGTCCTCGGCAGCGAGCGTCCACGTTTCGACCTGGTGCTGGGCGCCGAGGCGAGTCCATTCCAGGTTCGGAAACTCGCGCCGGAGCCGTCTCGATGCGTGCTGGCGCAGGCCCTCACCGCCAGTAGGTGAGTCGATGAGCAGGTCGATGTCCTCCGAGAGGCGGAGGTCGGGCAGCCACGTCCGGCAGAGCGCGGTGCCTCCGAAGAACGTCACGCGGTCGCTGTCGGGCCAGTCGGCGAGCGCGGCGAGCACGTGACTGATGAGGTGATCGCGGATGATCTGGCTGTCGGGCGCCCCAAACCGGCCTGCGACTGCCTCGATCTCGGATCGATCGATCATGACTGCGGACGGTCGAGCATGGCGCGGAGTCTGCGTAGGGTCTTGACGCCGCGTGTCGTCTCGGCGATCTCGTCGATGAGGTCCCAGTCGATCCGGTCAGCCAGGCGCCGGATCATCTCGGTACGTGCCTCGTCGGTGATGTTCCACGCTGGACGATCGCGGCAGAGGTCGAGGGCGGTCTGCTCGACACTGGTTGCCCAGCCAGGCCCGAGGTCGGTCTCTATGCGGACAGTGTCCAGCTTGCCGATGTCTCGTTCGACGAACCTGATCTCACCGACGATGGACTGGCGTGGCCGGCGTTGCTGCGGCACGGCAACGAATGCGGTGCCGAGCGCACGGGGGTAGCAGCGATGGGCGCGAGCCGCCGAGGGCCCGTTGAGCGCGATCTCGTCCGGCCCGTGCAGTGCCGCTGCGATGCCGAGGGCGGCGCCCTCGATCGTGGGTCGCCACGTGGTGTGTTCGCCCCGCCGATCTTCTGGCACCAGCGCGTAGAAGCCCTTGGTGAGCGTGAGGACGGTGCCGGCGTCGGAGAGTCGTTGGAGTTCGGCGTCGGGGCGGTCGAGCGTGAACGAGCTTGTTCGTCCGACTCTGAGCTGACGCCTGGCCAATTGCTCGACTACCTGGGACATGTGACGATTGTACGTAGTAACGCGGTCTCTGACCCGCGTTACTGCATGGAATCGGAATCACACCTTTGTGATTCGTTGGGTCCGTGGGCTACGCTCCAGCTTGCGCGGAGCGCCGTCAAGGCGGCTGGAGCGTAGCCCACGGAGTGTGTGCACGGTTCTGGCGCTAGGTCTACCTGCGGATCAAGAGACTGCGGAAGAAGCGGCTGCGGTTCGGTGTTGATGTCGGCCATGGCCTCTGACTCCCCCGACCTCCTGTTCTACTTCGACCCGGTGTGCCCATTTGCATGGCTCACGTCTCGGTGGGTGGAGATCGTGGCCGAGGAGAAGGACTACCAAGTCGACTGGCGGTTCATTTCGCTCCGGATCCTCAACAAGGACGTCGACTACGACAAAGAGTTCCCACCGGAATACGAGACGGGCCACACCGCCGGCCTTCGTCTGCTCCGGGTCTGTGCTGCAGTCCGCGAGGGCGAAGGGCGCGAAATGATGGGGCCGCTCTACACCGCCATCAGCACCACCATCTTCGACGTCGACAAGGCTTCGACCGAGTTGTCGTCGAGAACCGAATGGGGAACGGTCGAACACATCAAACCCATCCTGGAGTCGCTCGATCTTTCCCCCTCGTATGCCGACGCCCTCGATGAACCGTCATGGGATTCGGTCATCGCCGACGAAACCGAAGAGGCCCTCGACAAGGCCGGCCGTGATGTCGGCACACCGATCCTGGCCTTCAATCCGCCCGACGGTCCGGGCTTCTTCGGTCCGGTGATCAGCCGCGTGCCCAAACGAGAAGACGCCGTGGAACTCTGGGACGCCGTCATCAAACTGGCAGGCCACCCCGGTTTCGCCGAACTGAAACGCAGTCTCCGCGAGCGCCCTCAGCTCCGATCATTCGGTATCACCACCGAAGAGGCAGGCCAAGTCGAGGACTGGCACGGAGGCTCACGCCGACTCAAGAGCGAAAAGGGCTGAGCGAGTCAGTCGTCCTGCTCGCAACCCTTGCCCTTCCCCTTGCACTTTGGCGGCTTCTCCGTGGTCGTCGTCGTTGCCCGCTCGGTCGTCGTCGTCGTTGTGACCAATTCGGTGGTGGTCGTCGACCGCCTGCCGGTGGTGGTCGTTGTGGACTCGGCGGTGGTCTGAGTCGTTGTTGGTTCTGCTGTGGTGGCGGTTGACGGCGCAGTGGCAGCGGTGATGGCCACAGCCGTGGTCGTCGGAGTTTCGGGCGGTGCGGTGGCCCCGGTCGTTGCGACGGTGGTCTGCGGCGCCTTTGTCGGAGC
The DNA here is from genome assembly GCA_037969565.1 of Acidimicrobiales bacterium. Taxonomy (GTDB): domain Bacteria; phylum Actinomycetota; class Acidimicrobiia; order Acidimicrobiales; family SZUA-35; genus SZUA-35. The sequence continues at coordinate 19,548 of JBBKXQ010000173.1, forward strand.
GGGGGTGGTGCGAACCGTCACGGTGGTCCTCGGAGACGTGACCGGGGCGACGCTCGCGGGCTGGGCCGCGGACGATGACGATGGCGCGCCGCTCGTCGAGATCGATGTCGTCACCGTCGTCGAGATCAGCGACGAACCCGTGGTGTCACTTGTGACCGTCGAGCTCGATGCGGTCGTCCTGGAGGTGGTCTGAACGGTTCCGAGTACCTCGACGTCGATTGCGTCGACCTGCGGTGACGGTGTGCCGGCGCCGAGGTGTTGCCCACCCGCATAGCCAACGATGAACATGGCCAGCACAATCGCCACGAGCCATCCTGCTGCCGCTCTCATCGTTTGACCGAGCCGACTCATGGTCTGTTCCCACCGAGACACGCCAACGCGTTTTCGCCCATCACGCTTCCAAGGCTAGGTCAATTGCCTCAATCCCGTCATAGGTGAGGTTCCCCGGGGCAGGAGGCGCAGGTTCGATCATGCCAAAAGCAGATATTCGAGCGATCGCATTTGCCCCGGCCGACTGCCTTTGCTAGACGAACATCGTGGATCCCACCTATCCCCCATCGTCAAACACCTATCGCCAGGAGATCCGCTCATTTCTCGCCGACGAACTCCCTGATGACTGGTCCGGGATCGGCGCCCTTCCCGAAGCCGAGCGCTCGTCCTTCATGCACGACTGGCGCAACACCCTTCGAGATCACAAACTCCTGGCCCCCAACTGGCCGGCCGAATACGGCGGCGCCGGACTCTCCCATCTCGAATACGTCATTCTCAACGAAGAGTTCGCCAAACGGGGCGTACCGACCTCTGGGGCGAACGACGCATTCAGCATCGGCATGGTCGGCAACACGATCCTCAGCTGGGGTTCGGACGAACAGAAGCAGCACTACATCCCCCGCATTCTCGATGGCGTCGACGTCTGGTGCCAGGGCTATTCCGAACCCAATGCGGGCTCCGATCTCGCCGGCCTGGCCTGCAAAGCGGAACGAGACGGCGACGAATACATCATCAACGGTCAGAAGATCTGGACCTCTGCCGGTGCGTCCGCCAACATGATCTTCGTCCTGGCCCGCACCGATCCCACCGCGGCGAAACACCACGGGATCTCCTTCCTGCTCGTGTCGATGGATCAGCCCGGCGTCGAGGTCCGACCGATCACGAACATCGTCGGTCAGAACCACTTCTGCGAGGTCTTCTTCACCGATGCCCGCTGCCCGGTCGACGCGGTACTCGGCGAAACCAACAACGGTTGGGCCGTTGCCAACACTCTGCTCGGATTCGAGCGCGGCGTCGGCGCCACCACCCAGGCTCTGGCCTTCCGAGCACAGCTCGACCAATTCATCGAGGTGGTGAGAGATCGCGGACTGGCCGACGACCCCCTGGTTCGCCAGGATGTGGCCCGGTTCCACGCCGTGGTCGAGATCATGCGCTACCGAGGAATGCAGGCCCTCACGAGATTCCTGGCCGGACAACCTCCGGGCCCCGAAGCTTCGATCGGAAAGCTGTTCTGGAGTGATCACCTCCAGGCCATCACCGAGAGCGCCATGGGAATCTTCGGCGCTGACGTCATGGCCGGTTTCGAAACCGAGATGCGTGGCGGGCTGGGACCGCCCGCAATCGGCAGCCCCAACACCGCGGCCAACTGGTACGCCAGCTTCCTCATCGCCCGACCGGCGACCATCTACGCCGGCACCTCCGAGGTCCAGAAGAACATCATCGGCGAGCGAGTGCTGGGGTTGCCCCGGGAACCCAAAGTCGGCAGCTGAGAAAAACTTCCCTCCTGCGTTGCGTCTCGATCGTAGGCATGCTTAACATCATCCGTCATGGGAGCATCACTACTTATCACTTTGCGTGAAGGCCTCGAGATTTCGCTGGTCGTCGCAATCATCGCCGCCTATCTCGTGAAGACGGGACGGAGCGAACACCTCCGAGCAATGTGGATCGGCGTCGGTGCCGCCGTTGCGGCCAGTATCGCCACCGGCATCCTGTTCCAAGCGGTCATCGGCGAGTTCGAAGGCAAGTGGGAACAAGCCATCGAGGGCGTGTTGGCCTTCTTGGCGGTGGGTGTCCTCACCTGGATGATCTTCTGGATGCGGCGCAACGCCCGCAATATCTCGTCGGAGCTCCACGGCAAGATCGATGCCGCGCTGGCCAATTCTCCGATGTCCCTCTCCATCATCGCCTTCGTCGCCGTCGCACGAGAGGGCTTCGAAACCGTCCTCTTCCTGCTCGGCGCAGAAACGGGTTCGAGTTCCGGGACGTCAGTGGTGATCGGCGGATTCATCGGCTTGGCCATCGCATCGGTCGTCGGACTTGCGTTCTATCGGGGCAGTACTCGCGTCGATCTTCGCCGCTTCTTCCAAGTCACCGGAATGCTCCTGATTCTCTTCGCCGCCGGTCTGTTCGCAAAGGGCCTGCACGAGTTTCGTGAACTGTTCGAGATCGAAGCCGCCTTCATCGCCGACAGCGTCTGGACCATCACCTCCGGGCCATTTGCCGAGGGTTCCACCCTGCACGACTTCCTGAAGGGCCTGTTCGGATGGAGCCCCGATCCCGAGCGCATCCGGGTGTTCGGCTACTTCGCCTACCTGATCCCCGTCACATGGCTCTTCTACAAGGGCGAGGTCACCCGAACCTCCGGCCTCGGCAAGAAGGCGACAATCAACGATTCCGCTGCAGCCTCGGCCTCCATCGCTGAGCCGAAACCCTCCAGCATGGCCGAGTAGGCATCCGACAATCCACGATTCGTCGAGGTGTTCCCGACGAGGACCCGCCTGTCCTCGGGATGTCGGCCTACGCTCGACAGATGCGCGCTCCCGTGCCCGAGGAATCGATGGTGCAAGCCACCTTCCTTCCCTCCGATCCGCCTCGGTTCTCCCGAATCGGATTCTGGAGTGAAGTCGCCGATGAAGCGCGCCCGGCCGCCCTGCCCAGTGGTCCCTCAGGAGGAATGATCGAAGAGATCGACCTGCTCGAATTCGAGGACGGACGGTTTCTCATTCGGCAGGTTCCCATGGAAGTCATCCCGATTCTCGATGCCATGGAATCGCTGCTGACCGCAGATCCGGCCACGCTCTCACCCTCGGCCGCCAGTCTTCGCAGCGCGGGTCGACATGCGTTGCTGGTGATGGCCCGAGCCGAGGTGCAGCCGTCGTTGACCAGCACCGGAATCGATGCCTGGAAGCTCGGCCCCCTCAGGTCCACCGACGTCGATCATTTCGAAGCCATCGCACGTTCCATGCCGGCCGAGGCGTGGGCGGTTCGGGGATCCACGTCCGCGAGTCAGTCCGTCGATGAGTTGAGTTCAGCGGTGGCCGACGCATTCGTCCGCACACCGGGCGCACCGATCGCCGCCGGCCATCGGGCGTTCGCCTCCATGTCTCCCTCGGTCGTCGACGTTCGATCGGCCGTCAATTCGTTCGAGATGGCAACCGAGCAACGCTCGCCACTCTTGGTTCTCCGGTTGATGCCCCCTCCGCCAGGGGCCGTCGACGACGAGTTCATTGCTGCCCTCGGGCTCCAGAGCCGGGGGGAAGCAGCCCGCATCCTCGACATGGAGTCGTTGTGGCGTGCTCCCCAGGCCCTACGCGATCGTTTCGCCTCGATCGAAACGTCCCTGTTGATCACACTGCGCCGGGCCGCCCGAGTGTGGCCACCGGCCCAACGACTCCTCGCCCAGCAAACACCGGATCGGATCACGCTCTCCGACGACGAGGTCGACGAGTTGCTCGGCTCGGTCGGGCGTGATCTCGGCTCGGTCGGTTTGTCCGTTCTCGTGGCGGGCGAACTGCTCCGCTCGGTTGATCTCACGCCGGTCGTCCGGTCAGCACCGAGAATTGCCGGGGCCACGAGATTCGACCTCTCGAGTGTGATGCAACTCGATTGGCGAGCCGCCATCGACGGGCAGCAACTCTCCGAAGAAGAGTTGCTCGAATTGGCCGAGGCCAAACGCCCGCTGATCCGATTCCGCGGTGAATGGGTTCGAGTCGATGGCCGCGGAGTGCGCCGACTGCGCGAGCAGCGCACAATCGGAGCATCCACGGCACTGGCGGTCGCGCTCGGAGCGCTGGTCGAGATCGACGGTTCGGAACTGATGACGGTCGAGGGACCGCTGGCCGAGATCGCCGATCGTCTGCGATCGCTCGACGCCAACCAAGAGGTCGAACCACCGGCAACCCTCCACGGTGAACTCCGCCCCTACCAGCGCCGCGGACTCGCCTGGCTGGCCCTGATGGCCGACCTGGGCCTGGGTGGTGTGCTCGCTGACGACATGGGTCTCGGCAAGACCATCCAGATACTGGCCCTGCACCTTCATCGCAGCAGCCTCGATCTGGCGGCCCCGATGCTCGTGGTCTGCCCCGCGTCTGTCGTCGGCAACTGGGAACGTGAGATCAAACGGTTCGCACCGTCGCTCCGGGTTCATCGCTACCACGGCCAGAATCGCAAGCTCGGCACGATCGCCCCAACCGATGTGGTGCTCACCACCTACGGTGTCGCCCGACGAGATGCCACCGATCTCGGCGCCATCCCTTGGGGACTCGTGGTCGCCGACGAGGCCCAGGCAATCAAGAATCCCTACTCCCGCACGGCCAAGGCGATGAGGCGCATTCCGGCCGGTGCCCGATTCGCCCTCACCGGCACCCCGGTGCAGAACCACCTCGTCGACCTCTGGGCCATTCTCGATTGGAGCACGCCCGGCCTTCTCGGCCCGCTCGAACGCTTCCGCCGAGACCTCGCGGCACCCGTCGAACAGGGCGACGATCCCGAAGCAACCGAGCAGTTGAGCCGACTCCTGCGTCCGTTCGTCCTGCGTCGCACCAAGGCCGACCCCACCATCGTTCCCGACCTCCCGCCCAAAACCGAAACCGACGAGATCGTGCCGCTCACCACCGAGCAGGTTGCGCTCTACCAGGCGGTCGTCACCGAGGTCATGTCCGAAATCGCTGAGGCCGAGGGCATCGAGCGCAAGGGCCTCGTCCTGCGACTGATCACCCGACTCAAGCAGGTCTGCAATCACCCCGAGCACCTGCTCGCCGAGGGCGGACCCCTCGCCGGCCGCTCGGGCAAACTCCGGGCCGTGACCGAGTTGATCGACACGATCCAGGGCGAAGGACAGGCGGCCCTCGTCTTCACTCAATACGTGAAAATGGCCGAGCTCCTGCAACAACATTTCGAGGCCCAGGGATTCCGCACCCTGTTTCTCCACGGCGGCATGACCCTCTCGAAACGTCAGGAAATGGTCGACAAGTTCCAAGCGGGCGAGGCCGACGTCTTCCTGTTGTCGTTGCGGGCGGGCGGAACCGGCCTCAACCTCACCCAGGCCACCCACGTCATCCACTACGACCGCTGGTGGAACCCTGCGGTCGAGGATCAAGCGAGCGACCGAGCCTGGCGAATCGGCCAGACCAAACCGGTGCAGATCCATCGAATGATTTGCGAAGGAACAATCGAAGACCGCATCGCCTCCCTCCTGAGCGACAAGCGCAAGTTGGCCGAAGCGGTGATCGGCGCCGGTGAAGGCTGGATCTCCGACCTGAGCGACGACGATCTCGCCGAACTCGTTTCGCTGTCCGACCCGGACGGAACCGACCTGGAGCGCACCGAATGACCCTCGGTTCGGACTGGCTCGACCGCGTCGAGCTGTCGGGCGAGTTCTCGACCCATTCGCTACGGCGAGGAAGTGAGTACGCCCGCTACGACTGGCAACTGGAGGTCGACATCGAACCAGGCGTGGCATCGATGATTGCACGATCCGGTCGTCGGATGACCTATCAGGCCGCGGCCAAGGTTCCCACCGTGAACGAAACGGTTTGGGACGATCTCGTCGAGCGACTGGCAGCATCGACGGCGTCCACCGCCGCCCTTCTCGATGGCGAACTCCCCGAGGGTGTCGCCGAACAATTCCTGCCCGAACCAGCACAGGTCGCGATCACCTGCAGCTGCCATTCGAATGACTCGCCATGCAAACACGCGGCGGCCGTGATCTTCCTGCTGGCCGAGGCAATCGACGAGGACCCATTCGAACTCCTCCACCTTCGTGGTTTGTCCCGCTCGCAACTCATCGATCGAGTCACGAAGGTTCGACGGGGCCCATCCGAGGAAGACGCCGACGATCCCGACCGAAACCCCGATGGCGGCAACGGCGACGGCGCCAACCACCAGGGCCTGTCGGTCGACGACGCAGGCTTGCCGTCCGGATCGCTGGCGCCAGAATCGCTGCAAGCCGGATCGCTGCTATGGAGCGGAAGCGAGGCTCCCCTGCCGGACGACCACACCCTCCCCGACTCACCAGGCCGGCTTCCACCCTTTGCCTCCGATCCACCGTCCAGCGCCGGATTCACGTCGAACGGGCTGCAAACGCTGGCCAACGACGCCGCCCATCGGGCCCTCGCCCTGCTCCAGCACGGCACGGTGGTCGCTCACCGAATTCACGCAACCGCCGACCTCGCACGCCGAGCTTCGCTCGAACGCGGCACGCCGGGCTGGAAACATCTCGTACAACAAAGTGGCGTTTCCTCCCAAGAATTGACGGCCCGTTCCCGGGCCTGGGATGTGGCAGGAGAAGTTGGCGTCGACGCCCATGTGGCACCGGTCGAGATCAAACGGATGGTCGACACGACCACCGGCGAGGCCGTGCAGTGGAGGCGCACAGGCAGCGGTTCTTGGGTGCGGTTCGCCAAGTCGAACGGGCGCTGGGAGGCGGTTGCGCCACCATCGTCGGATCCAGACCTTACAACGTACGAGGATTCGGTCTAGGGTTCGCAGCCATGAGCGAACAGACACTCGGTCACTCGTCGCCCGGACCCGCTCCGGTCACCGACTGGAGCACCGACTTCGACCACACACACTCCGATTGGGCCCAGAATGCTCCGGCCATCTGGGACGATCTGCGGGGACGATGCCCGGTGGCCCATTCCGATCGCTTCGGTGGCACGTGGCTACCCACTCGGTTCGAAGACGTTTCCGCCATCGCCTACGACACCACTCACTTCACGTCCCATGGTGTCGTCGTGAGCCCCGTCCGACCCGACTCCGATCCCGGCCTCGGCGGAGCGCCACCCATCACATCCGATCCACCGATTCACCAGATGGCTCGCCGTCTGCTGTTGCCGGCCTTTGCCCCCAAAGAGGTGGCGAAGCTCGAGGCAACCACTCGTGAGGTGTGTCACGAACTGATCGACGAGATGCTGGCCAACAACGCCACATCAGGCGATGCCGCCGTCGACTACGCCCAGCACATACCGGTTCGGGTCATTGCCCACATGCTCGGCCTGCCCCGAGAAGACGGCGACAAGCTGCGCCTGTTCATCCATCGCATCATGGAAACCCCGGGCATCGACCATGTCCTCAGCGAGGAAGACACACTCGAGTACTACATCACCCAGGCCATCGAAGATCACCGGGCCAACCCCCGCGACGATCTCATCGGCTACCTGCTCGGCCTCGAGTTCGACGGCAATCCGTTGAGCGATGAGCACATCTTCGGTTCGATTGCGCTGATCATCATCGCCGGAATCGATACCACCTGGTCGGCGATCGGCGCTGGACTCTGGCACCTGGCGGCTCACCCCGACGATCGACATCGGATGATCGACGAGCCTGCCATCTTCCCCTTCGCCATCGAAGAACTTCTGCGGGCCTACGCCCCGGTCACCATGGCGAGGCTGGTCAAAGAAGACGTGGTCGTCGGAGATCAACAACTCGAAGTCGGTGATTGGGTCTTGCTGCCGTTCCCGGCCGCAAACCGCGACCCTGAAGCCTTCGACGACGCCGACAAGGTGATCATCGACCGAGAGAAGAACCGCCACAGTGCCTTCGGTCTCGGGATCCATCGCTGCCTGGGATCGAATCTCGCTCGGATGGAACTCTCGGTCGGCATCGAAGTCTGGCTCGAGCGGGTGCCCGAGTTCGCCCTGGCCGACCCGGAGGCCATCCGCTGGTCGACCGGCCAGGTGCGCGGGCCCCGTCTACTCCCGATGACCTTTCCCGCTTCTCCTTGAGATCGGGCCGACCGGCCTGAAAGCCGCCTGATCAGGGCTTATCGAGGCTCGGGTCGTTTGACCCAAGCACCACGGGCGATTGTTCCCGCCCCCTTTCGACCAACGCATTTCGACGCGTACTGTCGTCCGATGCGTCGCCGGAGCCCTGAAACACTCGTTCCCAACGAGGAACGGACGTTGATGGCTGCCTTGGCGTTGAAACGACTCGGAGTGACGGCCTTCCATGGATACAAGTTGGCCAGTCAGCTCCGCATGATGCACCACACCACCCGAGCCATGTCGTACAGCACGCTCTATCGCTGTCTCGATCGGCTCAGCGACCGAGGCTACGTGACCTGGGAGTGGGTCGAGGATCTCGAGAAATCCAAAGGACCCAAGCGCCGGGAATACACGTTGTCGGACGCCGGTGAGAAACTGGCCTCGTCCCTCGCGGCCGAGGGTGGCGAGGATTCAGAGTTGTTCTGGAACCTGGCCTGAGCGATTCGGTTCCAACGCCGACCAAAACCGCCATCTGGCCTTCGCTCCGATGAATGCCGCTCGCTACGGTGAGCGGATGTCCAGCTTCGACTACACCGACTTGTTTCCCCTTGGCCCTGACGACACGCCCTATCGACACCTGACCACGGCCGGCGTCGAAGTCGTCGATCTGGGCGGAACCGAGTTTCTCCGCGTCGACCAATCGGCCATCCGAGAACTCGTCGCCGCTGCGGTGCGCGACATCTCGCACCTGCTACGGCCCGGCCATCTGCAACAGCTCCGCAAGATCCTCGATGATCCCGAAGCGTCGTCGAACGACCGTTTCGTCGCCACCGAGCTGCTGCGCAACGCCAACATCGCCGCCGGGTTCATTCTCCCCGGCTGTCAAGACACGGGCACTGCGATCGTCAAGGCGAAAAAGGGTCAATACGTCCTCACCGACGGCGACGACAAGCGAGCAATCTCGCAGGGGATCTTCGACACGTTCCAGACCTCGAATCTCCGCTTCTCCCAGATGGCTCCGCTCACGATGTGGGACGAGAAGAACACGGGCACCAATCTTCCGGCCGAGATCAAGATCGAGGCGGTCGATGGCAACGAGTACAAGTTCCTCGTGATGACGAAGGGAGGCGGATCGGCCAACAAGAGCTACCTGTTCCAGGAAACCAAGGCGCTGCTCAACCCCACGAGCCTCGCCCGCTTCCTCGACGAGAAGCTCCGACTCATCGGCACGTCGGCCTGCCCTCCCTACCACCTGGCCCTGGTGATCGGCGGCACGTCGGCAGAGATAGCGGTCGAAACGGCGAAGCTGGCGTCCACGAAGTATCTCGATTCCCTGCCAACGTCGGGATCGGCGAGCGGCCATGCGTTCCGCGACCTCGAGATGGAAGCAGAAGTGCTCGAGATCACGCAGGCTTTCGGCATCGGAGCCCAGTTCGGGGGCAAGTACTTCTGCCACGACGTGCGCGTCATTCGGATGCCCCGCCATGGGGCCTCACTCCCCGTGGGACTGGCCGTCAGTTGTTCGGCCGACCGCCAGGCCAAGGCGAAGATCACCGCCCAAGGGGTCTTCCTCGAGCAGTTGGAGGCCGATCCCGCCCAGTACCTGCCCGAGGTCGTCGAAGACGATCTCGCCGACGCCACGGTGTCGATCGATCTGAACCAGCCGATGGAAGACATACGGGCCGAACTGAGCAAGCATCCGGTCAAGACCCGTCTCAGTCTCTCCGGCACGCTCGTGGTCGGGCGCGACATCGCGCACGCCAAGATCAAGGACCGGCTCGATGCCGGCGAGCCGATGCCCGAGTACCTCCGGAACCACCCGATCTATTACGCCGGTCCGGCGAAGACACCGGTGGGTTACGCGTCGGGATCATTCGGCCCGACGACGGCGGGTCGCATGGACTCCTACGTCGATCAATTCCAGGCCGCCGGGGGTTCCTTCGTGATGCTGGCCAAGGGCAACCGGAGCCAGGCGGTCGCCGACGCCTGCAAACGTCACGGCGGCTTCTACCTCGGCTCGATCGGCGGCCCGGCGGCCCGACTGGCCAAGGACTCCATCCGCTCGGTCGAGGTATTGGAATACCCCGAACTGGGCATGGAAGCCGTGTGGAAGATCGAGGTGGAAGAGTTCCCGGCGTTCATCGTGATCGACGACAAAGGCAACGACTTCTACGCCGAAACCGCTCGCCCGGTCGATCTCCTGGTCAAGTAGGCCACTCGGTCAACTAGGCCACTCGGTCAACTGGGCAGCGCGCCGCAGCTCTCCGTTGCGTCGAAGAACTTGGCGAAGAACGGGTCGGTCATCTCCTCGTTGATGAGCACGTCGAGATCGTCGTCGTCCAGCGTTGCGATCAGTGCAGCGGCAACACAATCAGCCTTGTCGGCCGCAATGCCGTTGGCCTGCACCTGCGCGGCCAACTGTGATTCCACCTCGTCGGTTCGGCCGCAGTGAAACATCGCCTTGAACTGATTCAGTTCGAATTCGCGTGACACCGGATCAGCCTGGAGTTCGGCCTCCAACTCCGACAGGCTCGACTCGTCGACCGGATCCACCTCGTATTCGTCGGCGAGGCGATCGATCACACACTCACTCACATCCACCCCCACATCGGGGTTGGCCGACATGAAGGCCTCGACCGCTTCGTCCCGACTGAACCCCGACCCACAACCAACCAAGGCCGTGGCAGCAATGAGGATCAGGGCCGATGTACGAAACACGGCGGCAGCGTAGTCAGCCCGGCGGCGCCGGGTCGGCATCAGTTGATCAGCTTGTCTCGGCCCTCCCAATAGGGCGTGCGGAGTTTGTACTTCTGGAGCTTGCCGGTGGCCGTGCGATCGAGGGCCGACCGGAACTCGACCGAGGTCGGGCACTTGTAATGCGTGAGATGCTGCCGGCAGAAGTCGATGAGTTCCTTCTCGGTCGTGTTACTCCCCTCTCGGACAACGACGAGCGCCTTCACCGTCTCGCCCCACTTCTCGTGAGGGACACCGATGACGGCAACTTCGCTCACGTCCGGATGGGAGAACAAGGCGTCTTCGACCTCGATCGAGCTGACGTTTTCACCGCCCGAGATGATGACGTCCTTCTTGCGATCGGTGATGCTGATGTAACCCTCGTCGTCGACAAAGCCACCGTCGCCAGTGTGGAACCAGCCCCCTTCGAGCGCCTCGTCCGAGGCGTCGGGGTTGGCCCAGTACGACTTCAGGATGTGGTTACCCCTGGCGAGGAGTTCACCACCGGCGGCAACGTCCATCGTGATGCCGACGGTCGGGGCGCCGGCCCGGCCCAGCTTCTTGGCCCGATCGGTGGCGGAGAGGTCGTCCCATTCCTGCCGATTGCGACTCATCGTGAGCAGCGGCGCCGTTTCGGTGAGGCCATAGATCTGGATGAATTCCCAACCCAGTTCGGACTCGACGGCCTCGATCACCGCCGTTGGCGGAGGGGCGCCGGCGACCACGATACGCACGGTGCCTCGGCCCGGGATCTCGCCGTCCCAGGTCTTGGCTGCGTCGAGGACCGCGGTGCAGACGGCAGGGGCGGCGCACATCAGGGTGACACCGTGCTCTTCGACCCGACGGAGGATCTCGGCGCCATCGATCTTGCGGATGGCGATCTGTTTCACGCCCATGGCGGCAACGGTGTAGAGCATCCCCCAGCCATCACAGTGGAACATCGGAAGCGTGTGGAGGTAAACGTCGCGATCACTGACCCCGGCGTGCCAACCGAACGTGACGGCGTTGGTCCAGCGGGCCCGGTGGGTCTGCTCTACCCCCTTGGGTCGAGCGGTGGTGCCCGAGGTGTAGTTGATGGACGCCGTGCCGTCTTCATCGGGTTCCCACGGTGCGGGGTTCCCTTCTTGATTCATCCAGAATTCGTCGCTCTCCTCCCCCATGACCCACACGTTCTTGCAGGGAATGTCGGCCAAGTTCTCCGCCAGCTCGGGATCGATCAGCAACGCCTCGGCCCCGGAATGCTCGACGATGTACTGCACCTCTTCTCGGCTCAACCGGAAGTTGATCGGCACAAAAACACGGCCATTCCCACTGATTCCATAGAACGAGCTGAGCAATCGAGCCGAGTTGTGGCTCACCATTGCCACCCGAGCACCCATGGCCAACCCGAGCTTGTCCATGGCCACGCCCATCGAGCGGCGGACATCGCCGAGCTGGCCGTAGGTGAGATTGGCCAGCGGCGTGCCGGGCTGGTCGGGCTCATCGACGATGGCAACCCGGTCGGGGTACACGGCGATGGCCCGGTTCAGGAAGTCGTTTGTCGTCAGTGGCACCTTCACGGTGGACCCTTTCAAGTACTCATTCGGTTTGGCTTGTTCGATCTGTCTGGTCAGATCTGACTGGCTCGGTTTGACTGGTTCGATCGCCGGAACTGATCCCTCGATCGAGACAGCGAACCCGATCGGCTGAACTTAGTAGACGGATCGACCGATAGGAACCAGTGCCCGCCCGCCCCAAAGCTCCACCGGTCATCGGTGAGTGGCTGAATTGTGAACCATTCCCCCAAACGCACTGGCGCGATCGCGTCACGGTCCTGCTGTTCTGGGCCGTCTCGTGTGAGGCATCCTGGGTCCGATTGGGTCAGCTCGAGCGATTGAAAAGTCGGTTGGGAGACCGAGTCACGGTGATCGCCGTTCACAGCCCGCGACACCAATCCGATCGCGATGTGGCCGCCGTCAGATCCGCCGTGCAACGTCATCGTGTTGCCGTGGCCGTTGTTCATGACGCCGACCTCGAGACGATCGGCCACTACGGGATCGAGGGCCGCCCTGCTTCGGTCGTCATCGACCATCGGGGCCGAGTCATCGGCGTGGTCGAAGGTCTTGACGATCTCGCGCTGATCGACGAAGCCGCAACCTTGGCCGACGGCGTTGCCGCCCAGGCCCGCGAGCGGTCGGGAAGTGCCCCGGCCCCGCTGCCTACGGTGCACACCGATCTCACCCAGACACTCGACCAATTGCGGTGGCCGTCGGGCGTTTGTGTCCTCCCCAGCGGCGAGCTCGTCGTTGCCGATCACGGGAATGATCGGCTCGTCACCCTGGAGGCGAATGAAGATCACACGGCAGCGACGGCGATCGGCGAGGTGGCCGGGGTCGTCGGCGTCGGACGGGTGTGTGCGCTGGGCGGAATGATCGTGGCGGTTTCGTTCCCCGACCACGGTCGAGTCGAGGCCGTCGATCTCGAAACGGGGATCCGCACGCCAGTACTCGAGGATCTCACTCGTCCCCAAGGCCTGACGCTCGACGCCGACGGAAGTCTGCTCATCGCCGACGCCGGAACCGAACAACTCGTTCGTGTGAACGCCGACGGGAGTTGGGGCCCGGTTGCCGGTTCGGGCTTCACGGGATTTCGTGACGGCGACGCCGGCAGCGCCGAACTCGCTCAGCCGGTGGGAGTGTGTCGTCTCGACCACGGTGTGCTGTTCGCCGAATCCGGATCGAGTGCCCTTCGTCTGCTGACCGACAAGGGCAAGGTACTGACACTGACTGCACACGATCGGGAAGGCGACCGGTTGGTCGACCCGGGCCTCGTTGACGGTCCGGCTCACGGTGCACGGCTCGAAGGACCCAGCGATGTGCTCTCGCTCGGAAACGGATCGGTCGTGGTCGCCGACAGAGGCAACGACCGATTGCGCACGCTCATTGATCGCAAGATCCGGACCGTGCCACTCGCAGGGCTCAATCGACCCGAGGCTCTGGCCAAGATCGATGCCAATCGTGTGATCGTGGCCGACACCGGCAATCACCGGTTGGTCGTGGTCGATCTCGACCAAGGTTCGTCATGGGTCATGGACATCCGCAGCCTTCGCGCACCGACCCCGGTCCGCCAACCCGCACCCCGAGGTTCCGAGCCACTGCGGGCCGTCGCGGGCGGAGCCCTCGTGTTGGATTATCCCACTCCAGGCCCCGGACCGTGGACGATCCGAGTCAACGCCGAGCCATCGTGGCTGCTGACCCGACCGATCACCGTGAGACGAAGCCTCGGTGATCAACCCGTGGTAGCCCATCTGAGCGGCGCCGGAACCGGCGAGATCGTGGTCGAGGTGGCAGCCGTGAACGGATCGTTCAACGATTCGACGCGCCGCGCCATCATCGTTGCTCCGAGCTGATCAAACCGAGCTGATCCAAGCCGAGTGAGCCGAGCTCAGTTCTCCAAGGGCTTGACGATTTCGGCCACCTGGTCGAGTTCGCCCGCCCATTGCGCCGGTTCGGTGGTGGGGATCAACACGAACTTCGAAAAGCCTTCGTCGATGAAGCGCTGAAGTGCTTTCGGCAGGTCATCTCGCGACGGGAACAGTTCGGCGGGGTCGGCGTCGGGGTTCCGCATCTGGGCGATGGCTTGGAATCGGTCGTCGATCGCACCGCCTTCGGGCCGATAGGGAATCAAGGCGCCGTAGTGCTCGCCTTCGATCTCGCGATCGTTCTCCAATGCAACCTGCTCGATGACGAGGCGGGCTTCGGCCACCTGCCGGGCGGTGCAGAAGCTCGGCAGCCAGCCATCGGCATGCCGCCCAACCCGCCTCAGCTCCAAGGGAGCGATGCCGCCGAGCCAGACTTCGAGCGGCGTCTGGGTCGGCTTCGGCCTGACGGTGACGTCGCTGATCTGAAACCGTTTACCCTCGTGCGTGACGTGATCCTCGGTCCACAACCGTTTCATCAACGGCAGGGCTTCGTTGAACCAAGCGCCGCGGTCCCGCTTGTCGACGCCGAAGGCTTGATGCTCACCGGAGTCGGCGACTCCCAGTCCGAATGCAGGCAGGACTCTCCCACCGGAGAGCCGGTCCAGACTGGCAATCGACTTGGCCAGGATCACGGGGTTCCTTCCCGGCAGCACCATGACCGACATACCGACCTTCAGCTTTGCGGTACGCCCGACGGCGTATGCCATCCCGACGAGCGGGTCGGGACACTCTCCGCCCAACCGCTCCGAGAGCCAGAGGGAGTCGAAACGAAGGCGTTCGAGATTGTCCACCAACTCGGAGAACCGCTCTTGGTCGTTGGTGTCGCTGCGCGTACCGAGGCCGTAGCCGATCCGGATCTTCATGGCGGCAAGCCTGTCATGACTGACCGACGACACAAAATTGACCGAACCGTCGTCGGAGCCATCGATTTCGTCTAGCCAACGCCGAGTGGTTGACTGGGCGCCTATGAGCCAGCTCACCGAAACCGTCCGTATCGAGCGCGAAGGCGACGTTGCCCTCATCGTCATCGACAACCCACCCGTCAATGCGCTCAGTCATCACGTACGCCAGGGCATTCTCGACGGCGTCAACGAGGCCGCAGGTAGCGATGCGGCTGCGATCGTGCTGATCTGCGATGGGCGCACCTTCATCGCCGGGGCCGACATCACCGAATTCGGTGGTCCTCCGAAGGGACCGGGCCTCAGAGAAGTGCAGGACGCGATGGAGAACTGCCCGAAGCCGGTGGTGGCCGCCATTCACGGAACGGCTCTCGGCGGAGGTCTCGAAGTCGCACTCTGCGCCCACTTTCGGGTTGCAATCGATTCCGCCCGGTTCGGTCTTCCGGAGGTGAAACTCGGGCTGTTGCCCGGAGCCGGAGGAACCCAGCGGCTGCCCAGAGTCGTCGGGGTCGCGAAGGCACTCGACATGGTCACCTCCGGTGATCAGATCAACGCCGCCGAGGCCCTGGGTTGTGGTCTGGTCGACGAGGTCGTCGCTGGTGACTCACCAGCCGACCTCCGGGTCGGGGCCATCGCCTTTGCCGGCCGAGTCGCGGCCGAAGGTCGATCGCTCGCCCGCATCCGCGACCGTGATGAAAAACTCGTCGAGGCCCGCAGCGACGATTCGGTCTTCACCAACGTGCGCAAGAAGATCGCCCGCAAGTCTCGGGGTTTCCTCGCCCCGGAGTACAACATCCAGTGCGTCGAGGCCGCGGTCGAATTGCCATTCGAGAAGGGTCTCGAGGTCGAGCGGAAGCTCTTCGTCGAGCTCATGAGCGACAACCAGTCGGCGGCGCAGCGTTACTACTTCTTCGCCGAACGGGCGGCCAACAAGGTTCCCGGAATCGATCGCGACACACCGTTGGTTCCGATCGAGAAGGTCGGCATTCTGGGCGCCGGAACCATGGGCGGCGGCATCGCCATGAACTTCGCCAACGTCGGCCTTCCGGTCCTACTCGTCGAACGAGATCAGGAGACACTCGACCGCGGACTGGCCGTCGTCCGGTCGAACTACGAACGATCCGCTTCACGGGGAAGCATCTCGAGCGATGATCTCCAGACTCGAATGGGCTTGATCACCGGATCGGTCGACAAGGGCGACTTCGCCGACTGCGACATGGTCATCGAAGCCGTCTTCGAGGACATGGAGCTCAAACAGAGCATCTTCCGGGAACTGGACGAGATCTGTAAGCCCGGCGCAATCATGGCCTCCAACACCTCGGCGCTCGACGTGAACGAGATCGCGGCGGCCACCAGCCGACCGGAGAGTGTCATCGGACTGCACTTCTTCTCCCCCGCCAATGTGATGAAACTCCTCGAAGTGGTCCGTGGTGACCAGAGTTCGGACTCCACGGTGGCCACCGCGATGGCGGTGGCAAAGAAGATCAACAAGATCGCAGCGCTGGTCGGCGTCTGCCATGGCTTCGTCGGGAACCGCATGCTGTTCGTGCGCCGCCTCGAAGCCAACCAGATGATTCTCGAGGGAGCAACACCGGCCCAGGTCGACCGCGTGCTCTTCGATTTCGGCTTTCCGATGGGTCCATTCGCCATGAGCGATCTGGCCGGACTCGACATCGGATGGAAGGCCGAAACGTCGACCGGTTCCACGCTCCGCGAGCTCATGTGCGAGAGCGGTCGACTCGGTCAGAAAAATGGTCGGGGTTACTACACCTACGACCCGGAAACTCGGGCCGCGACGCCCGACCCCGAGGTGGAGCAGATGATTCGCGACTTCGCTGCCGCCCAGGGGGCCACTCAGCGCGAGATCACCGACCAGGAGGTGCTCGAGCGGTGTCTCTATCCGATGGTCAACGAAGGCGCGAAGATCCTCGAGGAGAAGATCGCGATCCGCGGCAGCGACATCGATGTGGTGTGGGTGAATGGCTACGGGTGGCCGGTCTATCGAGGCGGCCCCATGTTCTGGGCTGACTCCATCGGCCTCACCGAAGTGGCCGATGCCATCGCCCGATACCACGAACGCCTTGGCGGCGACCACTGGGCGTTGTCACCGCTGCTGCGCCGACTCGCTGACGACGGCGGCCAACTGCAGTCCGTCGTCAACGACTGAGCAAGCCGTCGTCGGGACGACCGTATGCCAAATGTCGGGGCGACCGTATGCCAAATGTCGGGACGACCGGATGCCAAATGTCGGGACGACCGGATGCCAAATGTCGGGGCGACCGTATGCCAAATGTCGGGGCGACCGTATGGGAGCCAAATCGATCCGCTCGATGTGCCCAAATTTGAGTGTCCTCACCGCCTGACCGCGATGAGCACCGACTCGCACGGCCGGGCCTGTAGGTTTTCGCCTCATGACAAGTGACAATCTCGGCGAATTGGGCGAGCGGATTCGACAGCTGGCCCGAGTGCCCACGCTGCTGGTGGCCTGCGACTACGACGGCACCATGGCACCCCTTGTCGACAACCCGATGGATGCCAGGCCCAGTCGAGATGCGGTCACGGCCATTCGATCACTCGCAGAACTGGCCAACACGCATGTGACGGTGATCTCCGGTCGGAGTCTGCGAGACCTCGCCACGTTGTCACGCTTCCCGGAAGAGATCCGTCTCGTGGGATCTCATGGCAGCGAATTCGACCTCGGATTCGGCAACCAGCTCGCACCCGAGGTGATCGAGAAACGAGCCGAACTCACCCAAGCGGTGAAGGTGCTCGGCCAGAAGTACGGCGCCCTCGTCGAAGAGAAACCCACCGGGGTCACCTTTCACCTCCGTGGTATGGACGAAGAAACAGCCTCGCAGGCTCGTGAGGAGCTCGTACGAGGGCCTGCCGGCTGGGACGGGATCCACACCCGAACGGGTCACGACATCGTCGAGATGGCGGTGCTCGAAACCAGCAAGGGTTGGGCGCTCGAGATCGTCCGAGGCCAAGTCGGTGCCAGCGCAGTCATCTTCCTCGGCGACGACGTCACCGACGAAGACGCCTTCCACACACTCGCCGGACCCGACGTCGGCGTGAAGGTCGGCGATGGCAGCACGAGCGCCGGCTATCGGGTCAAGGACACCGAAACCGTGGCCAAGGTGCTTGCGCTGCTGTGCGAGCTGCGGAGCGAGTGGCTGCGGGGTTCGGGACTCACGCCGATCGAAGACCATTCCATGCTCTCCGACATGCGAACAGCAGCAATTCTCACACCCGGCGGACGGATCACCTGGCTCTGCGCTCCCCGAATCGACTCGACTGCGGTGTTCGCCGAGCTTCTCGGTGGCCCGTCGGCCGGGTACTTCTCGGTCGCTCCCGACGACGGAGCAGAGGCACTCTCGCAGCGCTACGTCCCCGACACGATGGTCCTGGAAACGAAGTTCCCCACCTTCACCGTGTCCGACTACCTCGACATCTCGAGCGGCCGATCCCGTCGACTGGCCGGCCGTTCGGATCTGATCCGACTCATCACGGGCACCGGCACGGCGGTCATCGAGTTCGCACCCCGCCTGGATTTCGGTCGGGTGCACACCCAACTCGAAATCCGCGACGACGGCATCGTCGTGATGGGGACTGTTGATCTCATGGTGCTCCGGGCCCCCGGCGTCAGCTGGGAGATCGCGCAGGACGGCATGCACCAAACGGCGCGGGGAACGATCAACCTCGCCGACGGCCCGGTTGCCCTCGAGATGCGGTGCGGCACGGGCACCCTCCGGGCCGATGCCCGTCCGGAAGCAGACCGTCGCGATGACACGATCCGATTCTGGAAGAACTGGATGGGCCGGCTCGAGTTGCCGACGGTCGAACGAGAACTGACCCTTCGGAGCGCACTGGCCCTGAAAGCGCTGTGCCACGGACCGACCGGGGCCATTCTGGCCGCGGCCACTACCAGCCTGCCCGAGCATCTCGGCGGTATCCGAAACTGGGACTATCGATACTGCTGGCTGCGGGATGCGGCATTCTCGGCCACCGCGCTGGTCCGGCTCGGGTCGCATGGTGAAGCCATGGCGTACCTCGATTGGGTACTCGGCATTCTCGAAACCCGTTCCGACCCGGAACGTCTCGCCCCGCTCTACAACGTCACCGGACGCCACCTGCCACCGGAAGCCGAAATCGCCGAACTGCCCGGCTACGGGGGCTCGCGCCCGGTTCGCGTCGGGAACGCCGCTGATGGTCAGGTGCAGCTCGACGTATTCGGCCCGATCGTTGACCTCGTGCATGTCCTCCTGAGCGCAGGTGAAGCGCTGTCGGCCGAACATTGGCGCCTCGTCGAAGCCATGGTGCTCGCCGTTTCCCGTCGTTGGAAAGAACCAGATCACGGCATCTGGGAGATCCGCAAGCCACCCCGTCACCACGTCTACTCGAAGGTGATGTGCTGGGTCACGGTCGATCGGGCCATCAAGATCGCCGACCAGTTCCTCGATCGAGAGCCAGCGGCATGGGTCGAACTTCGAGACGAGATCGCCCACGACGTGCTCACCAACGGCTGGAACGACAGTCGGGGCACGTTCACGGCGGCCTACGACGGAGAAGATCTCGACGCTTCGGTGCTCGCAACCGGCCTGTGGGGCCTCATCGAGCCCTCCGACGAACGGTTCATCTCGACGGTGGCGATGGTCGAGGCCGAACTGCGCAACGGCGCAACGGTCTACCGCTACTTCGAGGACGACGGGCTTCCCGGTCGCGAGGGAGGCTTCAACCTGATGACTTCCTGGCTCATCGATTCCCTCGCGCTCACGGGTCGAGTGGATGATGCCCGCAAGCTCTTCGCCGATCTCACCGATTTGGCCGGAGCCACGGGTCTGATGGCGGAAGAGTTCGATCCTCATTCGGGGCGCGGACTCGGCAACTTCCCTCAGGCCTACAGTCATCTCGGTTTGATCAACAACGCACTGATGCTGTCCCGCTGATCACGCTCCTCACCGAGCGGTCGAGCCGGGGCCGAAAAAGGGAACCGAAGCCGCCGAGGCTGTGAAAGGGAGTGAAACCGCAGGCCATGCCACACACATTGAGCATCGACCTGAGCGCTGATGCTCCCGCAGCGCGTCTCAGCGGTGACCCGGGTGGCGACCGATCACTCGAGATCGGTCAGGTCAACTCGCCGAACTCGCCCATCGGAGCGGCTTGGGCCGTCGAGGAGATCATCGCCATCGCCACCCAAGACCTTGCCGAGCCCTTGGCTTCGGTGACGGTGCGCCACCCCGCGCACTGGGGACCGACGAATCGGCAGGCCTTCGCCGCCGCCCTGAACCAGGCCGAACTCCCACCCGTCTTGATCACGGGCCCGGACGATGTCGCCGACGATCTCGGCCTTCCGACCGAAGCGATCGGGGTCATCACACCAACGCCACTCGATCCGGTGATTCTGCCAACCAGTCCACCGATCTCCGAGGAACCGGACCCGACGCCCCCCAGCGGCTATTCCAAACCGCCGGCCCCCAGCGCGGCCGACCTCTACAGCCTCCCGCACATCGACGACGAGCCGCTGCCGGATTTCGTTGTTCGACGGCGCGGGGCGAACACCGACGCTGCCCCGCCACCCACCAGTCGACCGTCGTCGTCGGGTGCAGGCGCGGGTCCGGAGGTCAGACAACCCCCGGGTGGTGCTCCGCCTCCGGTGTCACGTCCGGTGATCCCGATGGAGCCCTCGCCGACCACGGTTCAGCCTCGACAAAGCACTCCCGTCGGTCCGATCCTCGACGAGTTCGACACCTACGAGCCCGAATCGAATCGTCGACGACTGATGGTCGCCCTTGCCGTCATCGTTGCGGTGGTGGCCATCGGGCTGTACGCCATGAACCGTGGCTCGGATCCCGCCGGCACCGACCTCACGGCCGACCCGAACGATCAAACCACTGCCGGTGACGCAACGACTCCCACCGATCCCGACGTCACCGTTGACGAGACCACCCCGGACAACGCCACCCCGGACAACGCCGCCCCGGACGGCACACCGACCGACGAAGCTCCGGCCTTGGTTCGCAACTGTGAGGCCGACCAAATGGCCGATTCGTCGGTTCGATACCGGGTGAGCGACATCCCCGAGCGGTTCGAAGCGCAGACGCTCAACGGTCGGAACGTGCCGAGTGTGGCCGCGGTGGATGGTGTCGAGTCCCGAGTCATCACCGAGTTCCCCGAGTTCAGCGAACTCCCGCTCGATTACGACCGTTGCCAGCTGAACGAGAACGGCCGCCCGTGGTGGGGGGTCCAATTCGACGCCGGCCCCGACGGGATCGCTTGGGCTTCGACGCTCTACATCGAACCCGTGCCGGCAGGCTGAACGCTCAGGCGTCGAGTTCCGACACCGCCGCCTCCCACTGGTTGCTGAGGTCGGCCGTCTTCTTCTTGGCCGTCTCGAACGTCGCCAGCAGTTTCTTCATCTCATCCGGACGTTCATAGACCGACGGATCGGCGAGCTGACCCTCCAAGCCGGCGACGACTTCTTCGGACCGCAACACCTGCCGCTCGAGACGCTCGACGATCTTGCGAGTGTCCCGAGTACTGCGTGACTTGTCGTTTCGGGCTTGAGCTTCCGCCCGTTTCTCGGCTTTGCGGGAATCGGAGGGACGATCCCCGACGGCCTTCGCCGGTTCCACTCGCGAACTGGTGGAACTGACCACGCCGTTGCCCTGAGGATTGAGAATGTGATCCTCGACGTCGAGATGCTGCGTGACCTTGCCATCTCGAACTTCAACGAGCGAGTCGACAGTGTTGCGCACCAAGTAACGATCGTGGCTGACAAGCAGGACGGTGCCGGGATAGGCCTGTAATGCGTCTTGCAGAACATCACAGCTCGGGATGTCGAGGTGGTTCGTCGGCTCGTCGAGAATGAGGAGGTTCACCGGATTACACATGGTTTCAGCCAGCGCCAGCCGGGTTCGTTCCCCGCCCGACAGGTCGGCCACCTGGCGATCGACGGTGTCGCCGGAAAAGCCGAACGACCCGAGAACGGTGCGGGCCTGGCGGTTCTTGGGTTGTTCGCCCACCTTGCTCAGGAACTCTCCGTACACCGTCTTGGACATGTCGAGGGCGTCGACCTGATGTTGCGCGAAGTAGGCGATGTCGACGTTGGCGCCGAGTTCCACCGTGCCACTGGAGGGTTGGAGTTGGCCGAGAATGGCCTTGAGCACCGTGGACTTTCCGGCGCCGTTGGGCCCGATGAGCGCGATCTTGTCGCCCCGCTCGACCACGATGTTGGCGCCGACGACCACCGGATCGTCATCGCCATAACCGATGTCGGCGTTCTTCATCTCGATCACGACTCGCGCCGAGCGGACCGGCTCGGGGAACGCAAACTTCAGCTTCAGCTCTTCGATTTGCGGAACCTCGATCTTCTCCAGCTTCTCGAGGGTCTTGAGCCGACTCTGCACCTGCTTCGCCTTCGTCGCCTTGTAGCGAAAGCGATCGACGAATTTCTCGACCTGTGCCACTTTTTTGGCCTGATTCGAAGCCGCTGACTCGGCCGCTTGAACCCGCTCTTCTCGCTGCACGACGAACTCGGCGAATCCACCGATGTATTCCGTCGCCGTCGAGCGAGCAATTTCCAGCACCCGCTCGGCAACGTTGTCGATGAAGTCCCGATCGTGGGAAACGAAAAGCAATGCTCCGGACCAAGCGGCCAGTTGTTGTTCGAGCCAATAGACCGAGTCGACGTCGAGGTGGTTGGTCGGCTCGTCGAGCACGAGCACATCAGGCTTCTGGAGGAGGAGTCGAGCCAGAGCGGCCCGCATCTGCCACCCTCCGGACATCTCGGCGAGCGGCCGATCCATGTCGACCGTGGTGAATCCGAGGCCACCGAGGATTCGCCGAGCTTCGGCTTCCAGGTGGTAACCGCCGAACGATTCGAAGCGGCTCTGGGCCACGCCGTAGGCATCCATGACTCGCTCGTACTCTGCGGTGTCGTAGGGATCGACGGCGGCCATCTTGTGGCCGAGCTCCTGAAGCTCCACCTCGAGTTCGAGGATGTGCTTGGCCCCCTTCATCACTTCGTCGAGCACGGTGCTCTCCCAGACGTCGAGCAGTTCCTGGGGGAGATAGCCGATGCGCAAGCCCTTCTGCTTGCTCACATCACCAGAGTCGGGTTCCTGCAATCCGACGATGATCTCGAGGAAGGTGGTCTTGCCGACCCCGTTTCCGCCGACGAGGGCCACTCGCCGTCCGTTCGCCAAGCGAAAGGTGATGTCGCGGAACAATGTTCGCGAACCAAAAGATTTTGTCAGAGCGGATACCGAAAGCACCCATCGAGGGTAGTGGGCTGGCTTGCCGCTTGGTCTTGCCCCCTCCGGAGTTGTGTGCGAGTCACACGTTTCGACGGGAACTTCAGAGTCGGCGGAATGGCCACTCCAGCGAGAGCGTGGCTCGGCCGACGACTCGGGCTGGGTCGATCCGTCCGAAATGACGACTGTCGGTTCCATCGGCCCGGTTGTCACTGAGTACGTCCAGTAGACCTTCGGCCGAGATCTCAGCGACGCGTTTGATGATCATGATCGGTTTCGAGGGATGGTTGACCACCACGACATCGCCGACACCCAATGGTTTTCGGGGTGGTCCCCGGAGTGGCTTCAGGGGCGGCCACACCTCGATGAGCACATAGGAGTGAGCCGGAAGTGTCGGCTCCATGCTCGAGCCCTGCACGCGAAAACGCCGTCGGCGCTTTCGGGCCCAAGCCCAGAATTCGCCGACGGCGTTTCTCATGCGAATCGAGAACGCGGGATTCGGATCAGGAGCGTGACCGGCTCAGCTGGCCGTGTACCACGGCACTTCGCGGCCCTTGGACTCCCAGAACATGTTGTGGATGTTCTCGATCTTGGACATGAGATCCTCGCAGGCCTCCACGCTGACCGACGTCTTGCATGCGGAGGCCTGCTTGGCGGCTTCCCAGAACGTGGTGTGGAGGTCGGGATACGCCTCGAGGTGGTTGGGCTTGAAATAGTCGTGCCAGAGAATGTTGAGCTCGCGCTTGACGATCTCGGCTTGCTCTTCCTTGATGCCGACGTACCGGATGTAGGTGTTGTGAGCACCGGCTTCCTTCATGTCGATGTCGCCGATCTTCTTGGTCATGCTGAGTACGGCCTCGCCGGCGATGCGGGCGCTGGCGGGGTCATAGACGCCGCAGGGACCGTCACAGTGGGCTTCGGCCACCGGGGCGGGCACTCGACGATCGAGTACATCGAGAATTCGGGTGGTGAACGTCATGGCTGACTCCTGTGGGGTAACTCGGTTGGGTACGGGCCGATCTTCGGCCCCGGTGCACCGGATCGTAGTCAGCTTTGCCCGTCGGATGAGAACCACGGGTTCGTTCGCCCCGCGTTCGTCGGCGAAGTACTGTCGCCGCCGTGTCCCAGCCCAGCGCTTCTCCCCCGTTCACCATTGCTCAGCCCGCCCTCGCCATGTACGAGGTCGATCGGGCCAGCCAGGGCTTGGGCATCACTCTCGAACGGGCAGAACCCGGAATCGCCGTCACGGCCATGAAGGTCGATCCAAATCAATGCAATGGCCTCGGGGTGTGTCACGGCGGACTCATCTTCACCTTGGCCGACACGGCAATGGCCTTCGCCACGAACGCCGACGGCAGCGGATCATTCGCCACCAACGCCGAAATCGACTTCATCAACCCGGCACGCCCCGGTGACGAGTTGCGAGCGACCTGCAACCGATTGGTGCATCGGGGCAAGGCGAGCGTCAACGACGTGGTGGTGACCAACCAGGACAATGTCGTCATCGCCGTGTTCCGAGGTCGCACCCTCTCCACCGGCGCACCGGTCACTGCAGGCAACCCAGTTTCATGATCGACTTCGAGGAGGCGGCGCTCGCCCGCGTTCAGGAGCTGACCGACGGCATCGACCTCGACACCTACGCCGCAGCCTTCAATCTGTTTCGGGTCTCCACCAAACTCATCCAAGATCTGGAAACCACGGTGCATCGACCGCTCGGGCTCTCGATCGCCGGGTTCCGGGTGATGTTCACCGTGTGGGTCGTAGGGGCGATGGAACCGCGCCAGATCGCCCATCTGTCGGGGGTCACCCGAGCGGCCGTTTCCGGGGTGCTCAACACACTCGAACGAGACGGCCTGATCGAGCGGACCAGAGAACAACGTGACCGACGATTGATCACCGTGCGGCTCACCGACGACGGAGTAGACGTGCTTCGTCAGGCCTATCAGCAGCAGAACCGACGGGAACAGCAGCAGTTCGCCGATCTGACGCGGCGCGAGCTCCGGACGTTCTCGGCCACGATGAGCAAGTTGATGAAAACCCGGCTGTCGGAGACCTGATTCTGGACGGGTCGTCCTGATTCTGCGAAGCAAAAACTAATTAGGGCCTTGACTATCTCGACACCCGAGGCCACAATCTGGTCACGGGGATCACGCCTGGGTTTCACCGACGCGACATCGGAGAACCCACGCTCGACGAAAGAACTCTTGATGCAAGATCTCGAAGAATTTCAGGCCTTCATCGATGCCGGAGGGATGGTCGAACCGAATGACGCCATGCCGGAGGAGTACCGGGCCGAGGTGTTTCGATTCATCGAATTCCACGCCAACTCCGAACTGATGGGCGGTCTGACCGAACGCGACTGGATCCCGAAGGCCCCCGGACTTCGGCTGAAACAGATCTTCCTGGCCAAGACCCAGGACGAGATCGGCCACGCTCACCTGCTCTACATGGTTGCGGCCGACATGGGCGTGAAGAGCCGTACCGAAATGCTCGAGCAACTGTTTTCCGGTCGCTCCCGCTTCCACAATGTCTTCCACTACCAGGCCGTCACGTGGGCCGACCAGATCGCCATCGCCTACCTCGTCGACGCCGCCGCCTTCGCCAGCCAACGGGCCGTGTTCGCCGAATGTTCGTATGGCCCATACAAACGGGTACTGAAGCGAATCGTCGCCGAAGAGGGTTTCCACATGCGCCATGGTGAGGAAATGCTCCTGCGTTTGGCCGAAGGCACGCCGATCCAGCACGAGATGTTCCAGGCCGCGCTGAACCGATGGTGGTGGCCGGCCGTGCAACTCTTCGGCCCCGACTCAGCCAGTGATGATCCACTCCTCGCCTGGAAGATCAAATCGCAGCGCAACGAGGTCCTGCGAGACGCCTACATCCAGAAATATGTGCCGCTCCTCCAGGGCTATGGTTTCGAGATCCCCGACGATGGCCTCTTCTATGACGAGGAAGCCAATGACGGCAAGGGTCGCTGGATCACCAGTCCAATCGATTGGGAGCCGCTGATCGCAACCATGCGCAACGGCGGCCCCGACTCCAGAAGGCGCATCAACACGGCGTCACAGAACTGGGCCGACACGGCGTGGGTTCGCGACGCCCTCGATCGTTCCGAAAGGCCGGCGGCATGACCAGCATGCAAACCGAACTGACGTCTCGCGAGGCCCGGGTCCACGAGGCGCTCGGCGCTGTCACCGACCCCGAATATCCCGACGTGTCGATCGTCGACCTCGGACTCGTGGAGTCGGTCGATTTCGGTCGCCATGGAACCGTCGCGGTCGGGTTGATTCCGACGTTCTCCGGTTGCCCGGCCCTCGCCATGATCGCCGCCGACGTCAACGAAGCCATCACCGCGGTCGAGGGGGTCGTGAGGTGCGAGGTCAGGTGGCTCCCGGCGCCGGTGTGGTCGACCGATCGAGTGTCGGAGTCGGCTCGGGTTCAGCTCCGCAACGACTACACCGTCGTACTCAGGAAGAAGGACGGCACCCTGCTCTGTCCGGTGTGTGGCAGCAACACGGTCACTGATCAGAGCAGCGCCGGCCCCACTCGCTGCCGCTCGGTTGCGTGGTGCGGGTCGTGCCGCAACGTGGTCGAGGTCATGCGATGAAGACCTACGAGGTGTTTCTCAAGAAGGCGGGCAAGGACGAGTTTCGACACGCAGGCTCGCTCGCCGCACCCGACGATGAAATGGCGGAGATGTACGGCCGCGAAAGTTACGCACGCCGAGGAGAGGGTTCGGAGATGTGGCTGGTCGAACGCGCCCACCTGATCGTCGGCGATCCCGACGAACTCCTGGTGAACAGCACCAAACCTCATCGACACAACGACGGATCGGCGATTGCCTCACGACGCAAGCGGCTGAGGGCCGACGAATCATGACCACGCACGCACCAGACCACACAGACGCCCCTGACCAGACAGAATTCCCCGACCAATCGGCTCCCGATTTCAGTCCGGCGGCGCTCGACTATCTGCTCACCCTCGCCGATGACGAGCACATGGTCGGGGCTCGCCACACAGCCTGGATCGGGCTCGGTCCATTTCTGGAAGAGGATCTGGCATTCTGCTCGATTGCTCAAGACGAACTCGGTCACGCCATCGCGCTCTACACCCTGATCACCGGCGATGAGCGAACGATCGACGATCTTGCTCTCCGACGACCGGGTGCCGATTACCGGTCGTCGTGGCTGGCCGAATGGCCTTGTGACACGTGGGCCACCGCGCTCGTGCGGCACTGGCTCTACGACCGGGCCGAGAATCTTCGCTGGCGGAATGTCGCCTCATCAACGATCACGGGCTTGGCCGCGCTGGTCCCCGGAATCGAGCGCGAGGAGGCATTCCATCTCCGACACGCCGAGCAATTCTTGTCTCGGGTGTGCGTGGAGGCCTGGCCCGAAATCGAGCCCGCATTGAGCGAGCTCTTGGCTGTTGCCGGATCGCTGTGGACGCCACCCATTCACGAGCCCGACGCACTGGCCGAAGGTGTGGCCGCTCGGTCATTCGCCGAGCTCGGCACGGAATGGCGCCAACTCATCGAGGCGGATCTCCGACGCTGGGGGGTTGGACCGGAACGTTTCACCCTTCCTGCCGGCCTCGCCCTTCCTGGCGTCGACTCGCCCCAGAACAGCCGCAACGAGCGCAGCCCCCATTTCGCCGCGCTGCTCGAAGACCTCAACGCCGTGGCCTCGATCGATCCCACCGCCGTGTGGTGAACGACTCGATCCTGCTCCCCAGTTGATGACGAATCAGCCACTCTACGTGGTCTGACCCACACGCAATCGGTCGGACACCCACCGAATGCGTACGCAACGTTATGGCAATGTTACGGGTTCGTCGTGTATCGACCAAATCAGGGCCGAATGGCGTTAGTGTCTTTCGTCACGTCAGCCGCCACCGTGGGTGACGAAGAAAACGGTTCGCAACAATTGTTGACCGAGGTCCCTACGTGGAGGTACACGAATGACCACATCCCTCAAGCGCCTACTGGCGTTGTTTGCCGTTCTATCCCTACTCGGAGCTGCCTGCAGCTCGAGCGATTCGGACGGTGCCAGCGGTAGTTCCGACACCACCGCCGCTGGCGGTTCCGACACCACCGCCGCTGGTGGTTCCGACACCACCGCTGCTGTCGAACTCACTCAGGGCGGCAGCATTCTGCAGACCGTCATCGATCGTGGCACCCTCAAGTGTGGCGTTTCCGGTGCTGCGGTTGCCTTCTCGTTCACCCAGGCCGACGGTTCGGTCACCGGTATCGATGCCGACTACTGCCGTGCTGTTGCTGCCGCCGTTCTCGGTGACTCCACAGCCGTCGAGTTCGTGTCCCTCACCGCCGCCGAGCGCTTCACTGCGGTCCAGACCGGCGACGTCGACGTCCTGATGCGTAACAGCACCTGGACGCAGAGCCGTGACACCGATGTGGGTATGGACTTCGGTCCCACCACCTACTACGACGGCCAGCAGCTGATGGGCCGGGCCGGCGATGGCTTCAGCGCCGGGTCCACTGTCGATGAGATCGACGGCGCAATCGTTTGCACGAACGCCGGAACCACCACCGAGACCAACATCTCCGAACTGGCCGGCTCGCTCGGTATCAGCATCACCCTGAACACCTTCGAAGACTTCAACCAGGTCACCGATGCGTTCCTCAGCGGTGCCTGCGATGTCATCACCACCGACGGTTCCGGACTCGTCGGCCGCAAGGCCGAGCAGCAGCCCGCTGACCAAGAGTGGATCATCTTCCCGGCCAAGCCGATCTCGAAAGAGCCCCTCGGCCCGGTCTACGCCCAGAACGACTCGCAGTGGGCCGACGTGGTCAACTGGGTTGTCTACGCCACGTTCATCGCCGACGAATTCGGTGTTGGCAAGGCCGACGTCGATGCTGCCCTCGCGGGTGACAACGCCGAGATGGTTCGCCTCCTCGGTGGCGAAGGCGAACTGCAGACGTCGATGGGACTCGATCCCGCCGCCTTCTACAACGTGATCAGCCAACTCGGAAACTACGGCGAGATCTTCGACGCCAACCTCGGCCCCGTCGGACTCGTTCGTGAAGGTTCGGCCAACGCCGGATGGCAAGACGGCGGGCTCATCTACGCCCCGCCCGCACGCTGATCCTGCTTGAATTTGTGGGTCGTTGCTTGACGCAGTGACCCGCTCGTAATTGCCCTGAATCGGCACGAAGGGTGGGCCATCAAGGCCCACCCTTCGTCGGTTCTCGGGCGAGGCAGCTCCAAGTCGGCAACAATGCTCACCGCAATACCGCTGCGTGCCGTCGCAGCAACCGGCAATCCAGCATGTGGTAGTTCAAAC
This sequence comes from Acidimicrobiales bacterium, assembly GCA_037969565.1. Taxonomy (GTDB): domain Bacteria; phylum Actinomycetota; class Acidimicrobiia; order Acidimicrobiales; family SZUA-35; genus SZUA-35. Next base: position 49,168 of record JBBKXQ010000173.1, read on the forward strand.
TGACCCGCCACCCTTCCAGGAGAGACACGCGTGGCAACAACAGCCGTCCCAGGTTCGGCGCCCAACCGGATCAAGCGACACCAGAGACCACCGATCTGGCGAAACGTCACCGTCTTGAAGTGGGGCGTTCAGATCATCGTCTTGGTGCTCGTGATCGCCGCCTTCTTGTTCTTGTCGACCCAAGCGGTGAACAACCTCGATCAGAGGGGCATCCCCGTCGACTACGGCTGGGTCGATGGCCCGGCGAACATCCAGCTCGGTGAAGGCATCGACACCGTCCCGAACACGGCGGGCCGCGCCCTGTGGGCCGGCATGGTCACCACCCTGCGGTTGGCCAGCGCCGGCATCATTGCATCCACCATCCTCGGCGTGCTCATCGGATTGGCTCGCCTGTCGCACAACTGGATCGCCAACCGGGCCGCGTCCACCTACATCGAAACCATCCGCAACATTCCCGTGCTGGTCCAGATCTTGCTCTGGTTCGCCATTCTCACCTCGCTCGGCGACCTCGGCGAGGTGAGTAGTCCGGGTTGGGTCTACGTATCGAAGAAGGGCATCTCCCTGCCTCGGGTGTTCTTTGCCGACGGCTTCTACCAGTGGATGGTCTTCGTGATCGTCGGTGCGGCACTGGCGATGTACGTCCGTCGACGGATCCAAGCCAAACAAGCAGTCGAAGGGGGTACCGCGCCAACGGCGAGCGTGCCCCTTTCCATTCTGGCCGTCTTCATGATCGTCGGATGGTTCATCAATCCGATCGTCAGCCCAGTCGGCAAGATCTTCGACGGGATCGCCAGTGTGTGGGGCGGCATTCCCCAGCCGGCCATGCAGTCCATCATCAGCGTCGCAGCCGTCCTGGCCTCGGTGATCTGGATCAAGAATTTCCTCGACTCTCGCCGATCACCGGCCGGCCTCGCCAAGCTCACCGACGACGACTGGTTCCGGATGATCTTCTCCGGCGTGCTGGCCTTACTCGCCATTCTTTTCGTGTGGGTCGTCTGGCCCGGGCTCTCGAGCTGGATCATCAACTCGGGTCGGGACTTCTGGGAACTGGCCGGAAACAAGTTCGGTGGCGGCCGCGACAACCAGCCGCTCGACGCCATGCGGCCCACCGTCAGCGAGGGCCGCTTCTCCAACTACGGCCCGACAGGCTGGACCATGACGGTCTTCTTCGCTTCCCTGTTCTTCGGACTGGTGCTCTACACCGCCAGCTTCATTGCCGAGATCGTACGAGGCGGGATCCTCGCCGTGGCCAAGGGCCAATCCGAGGCGGCCGCCGCCCTCGGGCTCAGCCGCACGCAAGCACTCCGAAAGGTGATCCTGCCCCAAGCCTTCCGAGTGATCATGCCCCCGCTCGGCAATCAGTATCTCAACATCACGAAGAACACATCGCTGGCCATCGCCGTGGGGTTGAGCGACGTCGTCCAGGTCGGCCAGTCGGTCTACAACAAGAACAACCAGACGCTCGCCGTGTTCGGAATCTGGATGGCCTTCTTCCTCGCCTGCTCGCTCACCATCTCCGCCGTTGTGAACTTCATCAACGGCCGTCTCGCAATCGTGGAGCGCTGACATGACCGATTTCGGATCAGACGCATCAAACCTCACCTTGGTCCTGGCGGAGGCAGACAGCGCCCCAGAGGTCCCCTCCCACGGACCCGTCGATTGGGCCAAACAACACCTGTTCTCGTCGCTGAGCAACACCGTCCAGACGGCGTTGTTCACCGTCGTCATTCTCGGAATCGTTCGGTGGCTCCTCGGACTCGTCTTCGACGAGGTCACCAGTTGGGACGCCGTCGCCACCAACCTCCGTTTGCTCTTCACCTACAACTACCCGGCTGATCAATACATCCGGATCTGGTTCACGGTGGGAACGTTGTTCGTCGCCGCGGCCCTCAGCATCGCGGCCTGGGGCGTGGATCCCAAAGTCAACGTTGGCAAACTCGCGGGCAAGATCCTCGGTGTCGGTGCGTTCCTCGTGGTCATCGGAATCATGGCGCCGACCAGCAACACCATCAAAACCGGGTTGATCGTGGTCGGACTCGTCGTCGCTGCTCTCAGCTTCGGCCTCATCAAGCTCGCCGGCGAACGTGATCTCACCTTCTTCGCCTTCCTCAGCCTCGTCGGAGCCTTCTGGATTGCCGTGTTGTGGCTCACGCCGTTCGGACGCAACGAGTTCATCGACGGCGCCGTTGTCAACGCCGGCGGCACCATCAACCCCACCACCAAGGTGCCGTGGACGATCCTGATTCTGCTGTTCCTCGGCAGTGTGCTGGTCGGAAGAATGCTCGTCAGGGTCATTCCGCCCACGCTGCTGCGACTCTTCATGGTCCTGTTCTGGGTGGTCGGACCAGCGTTCCTGATCTTCCTCGTGCTGCGAGATCCGATGTTCGACTGGGACAAGGTTGTGAAGGTCGACATTCCCCTCGCCATCGGCTTCACCGTCCTGGGCGGGGCCTTGCTCTACTGGCTCACCAAACCAGGACTCGGCGAGATCGGACGGATCGTCGCCGCTTCCACCCTCGGTATCGCCGCCATCAACTGGATCGCCGCATTCCTCGGGCTCTATTCCATGCTGCAGAAGACCCGCGTGTCGTTCCTCGCCCTGGCATTGTTCGCCTTGGCCGCAACCACCTTCGCCGGCGAAAAGTCGGCCCGTCTCCGTTTTGTTGGGGCGTGGGTGGGACTGGTACTCGTCGGACACTGGCTGATCACCGGCATCAACACCGCGTCGACCCTCGATATCGCCGCTCCCCCGTTCCTCGGTGGCTTCACGCTCACGCTCGCCATTTCCTACTACGTGATGCTCGCCTCGTTCCCGTTGGGCATCATGCTGGCCCTGGCCCGAACGTCGAGCCTGCCGATCTTCCGGGTGTTGGCCACGATCTACATCGAGTTCGTCCGCGGGGTGCCGCTGATCACGATTCTGTTCTTCTTCTCGGTGATGCTGCCCCTCTTCCTTCCCGGCCGCATGGAGATCTCCGAGCTCGCCGCCGTCTTCCTCGGCTACGCCCTGTTCTCTGCCGCCTACATGGCAGAAAACATCCGAGGAGGTCTGCAATCGATTAGGCGAGGGCAATTCGAGGCGTCGGATGCACTCGGACTCACCACAGCCCAGCGAACGATCTTCATCGTGCTTCCCCAAGCGTTGCGGGTCACGATCCCGAACCTCGTCGGGCAGGCGATCGCCACCTTCAAGGAGACATCGTTGATCGCCATCGTCGGTGGCTTCGACATCCTTCGAGTCGCCTACCAAACGATCCCCAGTCAGCCCGACTTTCTCGGCCAGAACCGACCCGCGCTGCTGTTCATCTGCGTGATCTACTGGGTGTTCGCCTATTCGATGTCGCGGGCGTCCCGCAACCTCGAGGCCAAGCTCGGCGTCGGCACCCGATGACACTCGTCAATCGACCACACGCCCACCCGACAACCGCCCGTTGGGCGACACCCTGTCGCTCCCTTTTCGTTCCAACTAGTATCTTGCCGTCCGTCATTCAGGAGCAATCATGACCCTCACCGACACCGCTCTCTCCGAAGAACTCGCCGCCCGAGCCGACATGATCGTCTGCACCGGCGTAAAGAAGTGGTTCGGCGATTTCCAGGCCCTGAAAGGCATCGACCTCACCGTGAAAGAGCGGGAGGTGATGGTGGTGCTCGGCCCATCCGGGTCGGGCAAGTCCACGCTCATCCGCTGCATCAACCGGCTCGAGGTGCATCAAGAGGGAGAGATCGAGGTCGATGGAATCCAACTCACGAACGACCTCCGCAACATCGACAAGATTCGCTCCGAAGTGGGCATGGTGTTCCAGAGCTTCAACCTCTTCCCCCACCTCACGGTTCTCGACAACATCACGTTGGCCCCGATCTGGGTTCGCAAGAAGAGCCGGGTCGAAGCCGAAGCATTCGCCGCTGAGCTGCTGGAGCGGGTGGGGATCCCCGAGCAGGCCGCGAAGTACCCCGGTCAGCTCTCGGGCGGACAGCAACAGCGTGTAGCCATCGCCCGATCACTGGCCATGGAACCCAAGATCATGCTGTTCGACGAGCCCACCTCGGCCCTCGACCCCGAGATGATCTCCGAAGTGCTCGACGTGATGAAGGAACTCGCCCGCACCGGTATGACCATGGTGGTCGTCACCCACGAAATGGGCTTCGCTCGTGAGGTCGCCGACCGTCTGGTCTTCATGGAGGCGGGCGAGATCGTCGAGATCAACAACCCGCAAGACTTCTTCACCAAGCCCAAGTCGGAGCGGACCCAGCTCTTCCTCAGCCAGAGCTTGTAATTCTTGGTCGGCTGTCGCCTCCCACACATTTGGTCGGCTGGCGCCTCCCGCTACTCGCGATGGGGTAGTCACTGTTGCGCAACCCTCGTCCCTCGGGATTGCTTGACACACGACGACACTTGGTCGGCGAGCGCCTCCCGCTACTCGCGATCGGGTATTCGCTGTTGGGTAACCCGGCAGATCAGGTTGCGCTGGAGCCCATCACTTCGTCCGACAGATCGGTGCCGAGGTAGGCCGCGATCACGTCGGGGTTGGCCTGGATCTCGTCGGGGAAACCAGTGCCGATCGGCTTCCCGAAGTCGACAACCAAGAT
>JBBKXQ010000174.1:0-19642 GCA_037969565.1 Acidimicrobiales bacterium
CGGGCTCACGGATCTGAACAATCTGGTGCCGTTGTGCAACCGGCATCATCACGCCGTCCACGAAGGCAAATGGTCGATCGAACTCTTACCCGACCGAACCCTGCGGATCCGAAGACCCGACAACCAACACTGGGCCAACGCCAAACCCGACCGACTCCAGGAGCCGGTCGAGGTCAGGCGGCCCCGTCGAGGGCGCTGACGAATCCGGCCGGGGCGTAGGGCCCAACGACGATCTGCTCGAGAACGCCAATGCCCGAACGCGCTCCATCGGTTGCCTTCACGACTTGCTGCACGTGGAGGTTCTCCGGGCGAAGAAGGTCAAGGTCGGCGGGATCCCATGACTCCCCACCGATCGCGAGTTCGCCGTGGTAAACGCCCTGCCGCCACGTCGGGTGGCCGTAGCCCAGTCCCTTCATCTGGAAGCGAAGGCCGGGTTCGAGAACGATCGTCCGCACCTCGCCCCCGAGCCTGATGAGGTCGATCTCCGCACCCGCGGCCAGCCGGGTGCCGGCGCGATATCGAACGCGGTGGACAGCGGTGGCCATCCTTGTGTCGGTGTCGGCCAACGACGTCGGAATCTCGTCCTCGGATGCGAACAGCGGGGCCTCCAGACCCTCGCGAACCAGCGGCTCACCGCTGGCACCGTCGAAGAAGATCGCGTGCGACACGTGATCGTCCCAGATGAGCGGAGCCCAGAGGAAGAAGAAGCTGGTCGGACCGGATGGCGCTCCTCCGGTCTCGGGCTCGCCGACGCCACGAATCCCCCACGAGCGGTCCTTGGTGCCGTGCCAATCGGCCACGGCAAAATCACCGTCGGGATGGGTGACGGTTCCGCTCCAGCGGCCGAACTGATCGAATCGTGTGGCGTCCATCATCCGTCTGGTGCCGCGCCAAATCGTTTGTCGAGCCTCTTCGATTGGAGCGGTTCGGGCCGAAAACGTCAGATCGCAACCAAGACCACTCGTGTTGTCGTCGAGGATCACTCGCGTGCGTCGTAGGGGTTCGACCACCTCGATTCGGAAGGGGCCCACCCGCATGTCGGTACGTTCCGCCGGCGCCGAACAGGAGCCGAAAAACGAATGCTGCCGACCCCCCGTCTCGACGACGCTGAACGCACAATCCATGACCCCGCGGTGGGGATAGATCGCCATACCCACGCCGAAGAACATCGTGCCATCGGCGGAGTACCCGTTGAACCACGTGCGGTCGTAGGCGTTGCGGTCGGAGTTGGCGAGGTGAGCCAGTGGCTCGGGCGTTTGATGAATCGGGAAGTCGTCGAGTTTGTTGAGCATTCGATCTCTCTGCTTGTTCCGTGATCACGGCTTGTTCCGTGATCATGAAATCCGTGATCACCGACCGGGCGACCATCCGAACTCAATCGTCGAATGCGGTTTCAGCCACTGCGGTGTCAGCCACTGCGGGGTCGGCAAACGCGGTGTCGTCGAGAGCGTCGGTGGATGGGGCGACCATGTCCGTATAGATTTCGCGGAAGTCGGCGAGGATCTCGTCGAGAGGGAGATCGTCAAAGCTGCCCCGCTGGCGGACGTACTCCATGTGTTTGTTGCCGGACGTGTCGTACGCATGCATCAGCGCATCGTCGCTGCCATCGAAGTCGAGGACCTTCACACCGAACCGCTCACACAGTTCGATGTTGAACGCCGAGCTGACCTTGAACCAACGATCGTTCAGAAGTAGCTCGGAATAGCCATGCCACGCAAAGAGATCGGTACCCATTCGGGCGCTCAGTTTCTGGGTGGTGAGGTGGTTCTTGACGTCGGCAAACCCGAGTCGGGCCGGGATCCCGCAATGCCGGGCCGCCGCCGTGAGCAGAACCGCTTTCGGAGTGCACCAGTTGGATTCCGAACCGGCGACGGCACTTGCCCGGTAGCTGTTGGGGTCGGTCGAAAGACCGTAGGGGTCGTATCGGAAACCGTCGCGAACAGCGAGAAACAGCGCAACGGCGATCTCCGTCGGGTCGTTGCTGCTACCGACGACTTGCGCCGAGAAATCCTCGACTTCGGGACTGTCGCTGTCGATGAACCAGGTCGGTTGCAACCACTTGTCGGCGAGGTCCATGGACGAGAAGCTAGCTCTGGCTCCTGACTCGTTGCCAACTGCGATTTGTGGAACGCATCGGTGGCAGGGACGATGAGGCATGGAACCAGGAAGTAACGAATGGCTCGCCCAAGTGAGCGAAGACGTGATCAACCCGAGCCAACGAATCGTTGATCCCCATCACCACCTGTGGCCCGAAGGCGGCGCGCTTCCGTACGGCCTCGATGATCTCCACCAGGACACGGGCGCGGGTCATCACGTGGTTGCCACAGTTTTCGTCGAATGCCGAGCTGCCTATCGAACGGACGGCCCCGAGCACCTCCGCTCTGTCGGTGAAACCGAGTTCGTCGCGGCAAATGCCGAAGTCAGCGCACAGCGTCCGGGTCAGGCCGAAATCAAGGCGATCGTTGCTCATGCCGATCTCCGTCTCGGCCCCGAGTTGGATGACGTGCTCGATGCTCATGAAGCGGCGGGAGCGGGACGATTCCGGGGCATTCGACATTCCGGATCTCGCGACTCGCATCCCGATGCCCTCACCATTCCCGGTCGGGCCCCGGCTCACCTCTATGCCGATGAGGGTTTCCGAGCCGGGGTGTCCCGCTTGGGAGAACGGGGTCTGACCTACGACACGTGGCACTACCACCATCAGAATCAGGACTTCGAGCGACTGGTCGGCGCCGTTCCTGGCACCACCTTGGTATTGGACCACTTCGGCACGCCGCTCGGTGTCGGCCGTTTCCAGGGCAAGCGAGAAGAGATCTTCCCCCAGTGGAAAGAAGACATCGAAGCCATCGCCGCCCATCCCAACGTGGTTGCCAAACTGGGTGGTCTTGCCATGCCCGACAACGGATTCGGATGGAACGAGCGAGACAAGCCGGCCACATCGGATGAGCTGGTCGACGCACAGGCCCGCTACTACCACCACACCATCCGCTGCTTCGGGCCCGACCGCTGCATGTTCGAGAGCAACTTCCCCGTCGACCGCTTCTCGATCTCGTACCCGGTTCTCTGGAATGCGCTGAAGAAGATAGCCGCCGACTATTCGGCCGAGGAACAAGACGCCATGTTCTTCGGCACCGCGTCGCGGGTCTACCGGCTCTGACGCAGGGCGGTCGCCTCGCAATTCGATGAACGCCGTCGGGCCTGGCAATGTGATCGGATGCCTCTGCACCCCGAAGTTGCCGTGATGCTCGATCGACTCGAGCAGGTCGGCGCCCCTCCCCTCGCTGCGGGCACGCCCGACGCGGCGCGCGCCGGTTACAACGCCGCACCGAAACCACCCGGCGACGCCATGCACGCCGTGCACGATCGGGAAATCGAAGGGCCGGCTGGTCCCCTGCCGATTCGTGTCTATCACCCCACCGATGAGGCGGATCTGCCGATTGTTGCCTTCTTCCACGGCGGTGGTTGGGTGCTGTCGGACCTCAACGGACACGACAGCCTCGCTCGACGTTTGGCCTCACGAAGTGGTGCCATCGTCGTTTCCGTCGACTACCGGTTGGCCCCTGAACATCCGTTTCCCGCTCCGCATGAAGATTGTTGGGCCGCCACTCGTTGGCTGGTCGATCACGGTGCCGAGATCGGAGGTGACCCCTCCCGGATCGCCGTCGCAGGCGACAGTGCGGGCGGCAACCTGGCAGCCGGCGTTGCGCTCCGGGCCCGGGACGAGGAGATCGAGATCAGCTTCCAACTGCTGCTCTACCCCTGCCTGGACACCGACATCACCCGACCATCAATGGTCGACAACGCCACCGGATACTTCCTTCGCACCAGTGACATGGTCTGGTTCTGGGACCAGTACGTTCCGCCGGCCCATCGGAGCAATCCCTACGCCGTGCCGATGAGAGCAGACGATCTCGCTGGTCTTCCGGCGGCCCTCATCCAGACCGCCGAATTCGATCCGCTGCGGGATGAGGGTGAAGCTTGGGGCGAGCGTCTGGCCGCCGCCGGTGTCCCGGTGACCGTGACGAGATACGACGGGATGATCCACGGGTTTGCCGCTCGTTGGGATCAGATTCCGTCTGCAGCCGAGTCACACGACGAGGCCGGCGACGCCTTGAAGGCAGGCCTGGGTCAATGATCCTCTGACTCGGCTGCCCCCTCTGGGTTTGCTTACCCCTCTGGGTTTGCTGACTCGGCGGCCGACCTTGGCCGGGATCCGTAGTCCTGCCAGGGATCGTCACGCTCCCGAATGACTTCTCGGAAACCCTTGTCCTGGAATGACTCGGCCCACTGGTAGGCCTCTTCGGTATGGCGGGTCACGCCGTCGAAGAATGTGCCGAGCATCTGACTCGTACGCAAACCCATGTTCTCGAACGCCTGGTTGATCAGCAGCTTGTTGAGCGCCAGTTGATTGGCCGGAATGTTGGCGAACCGCATGGCCTCCTCCTCGACGATCGACGAGATCTCGGTCGGATCGCAGATTCGCGACACGAGCCCGATGCGATGGGCTTCCTCGGCGTCGATGGCCCGACCGGTGAGGAGATACTGCTTGGCGTGTTCCAGGCCCAGTCGGTAGACCCACATCATCGTGGTCGGTGTTCCGTAGATACGACTGGGCGCGTATCCGATGTGTGCATCACTGGCCATGTAGAGCAGGTCGGCGCACAGGATCATGTCGGTTGCTCCGCCGATGGCCCAGCCACTGATTTCGCCGAGCACGGGTTTGGGGCACTCCCAGATCTTCATGAACCGACGGACATTGTTTCCCATGAATTGATAGTCCTTCACGGGATCCCAGGCTCCGGCTCTCGGCACTGGACCCTTCGCTCCGTACGGAGTGGACCACCCCGGGGCGCCATCGCCGGCCGAGCCGTCGGAAGCGGTGAGGTCGTAGCCGGCGGTGAGCGTTCCGTCTGCCCCGCGCAGGACGATGGCAGCCACGTCGGGCGACTTCGTGGCAGCGTCGATGCCGTCGGCCACTCCCTGGATCATGTCGTCCGTGAGGGTGTTCTTCTTCTCCGGCCGGTTGAGGGTGATGATCGCGATGCGATCTCGCTCGTCATAGAGCACGACGTCAGACATGGGCTCGGTACCTGGTCATGAGCGGGACGTTCCCAGACTCACCCGGATCCGTCAAGGCTGGCTCCTCCGATCGAACGAGTGATCTCGATCTTCCCGGCGTTTTGGCGCATCCGTGGGCAGACTGCTCTGATTCGGAGATCACCATGACTCCGACGCACGTCCGATGTCCCACCTCAGGAGGAAGCCGATGACGGCAACCGCAACACCCACGATCCTCGACCGCCGCAACTTCTACATCAATGGGAAATGGGTCGCGCCCAGTGCGGCCGCCGACCACGAGGTGATCAACCCTTCGACCGAGGAAGTCTGCGCCGTCATCTCCCTGGGCAGCCAAGCCGACACTGATGCCGCCGTGGCAGCAGCAAAGGCCGCGTTCAGCAGTTGGAGCCAGACCTCGCTCGAAGATCGCGTGGCTTTGCTCGAGGCGCTGCTCGAGAACTACAAAGCCAGGGCCGATGAGATGGCTGAAGCGATCTCGCTCGAAATGGGGGCGCCCATGGCGCTCGCCAAGACCGCCCAGGTCGGCGCCGGAGCGGGTCACATCAAGACCTTCATCCGTGCGCTCAAGAACTTCGAATTCGATCGTCCGCTCGGTGATCACGCCCCTGGCGACCGGATCCTCTACGAACCCGTCGGCGTGGCGGCGCTCATCACACCCTGGAACTGGCCGATGAACCAGGTCACGCTGAAGGTTGCGCCTGCGTTGGGCGTCGGCTGCACCGTGATCTTGAAGCCGTCCGAGGTGGCTCCGCTCTCATCGATGCTCTTGGCCGAGATGATCGACGACGCCGGTTTCCCGGCCGGTGTCTTCAACCTGCTCAACGGCGATGGTCCGGGCGTCGGCACCCAACTCTCGGGCCACCCCGATGTCGACATGGTGTCGTTCACCGGATCGACCCGAGCCGGCATCGCCATCTCCAAGAACGCGGCCGAATCCGTCAAGCGAGTGAGCCTCGAACTTGGTGGCAAGGGCGCCAACATCGTGTTCGCCGAAGCCGACGAGAAGGCCGTCACTCGAGGCGTTCGCCAGTGCTTCAACAACAGTGGGCAGTCCTGCAACGCCCCCACCCGGATGCTCGTCGAATCATCGAGGTACGACGAAGCGGTCAGCACCGCAGCCGAGGTCGCCGAGCAGACATCGGTCGACATCGCAGCCAACGAAGGGCGCCACATCGGACCGGTCGTCTCACAGGTCCAGTACGACAAGATCCAGGGCTTGATCCAGAAGGGCATCGATGAGGGTGCTCGCTTGGTTGCCGGCGGACTCGGACGGCCCGAAGGGCACGACTCCGGATATTTCATTCGCCCCACCGTCTTCGCCGACGTCACGCCCGACATGACGATCGCGAAGGAAGAAATCTTCGGCCCAGTGCTGTCGATCATGTCGTTCGACGACGAAGACCAGGCCGTCGCCATTGCCAATGACACGGCCTATGGCCTCACGAACTATGTGCAGACCACCAACGAAGACCAAGCCCGACGAGTGGCCCGACGCCTGCGGTCGGGAATGGTGGAGATGAACGGTCAGCCCCGAGGCGCCGGTTCTCCGTTCGGCGGCTACGGCCAGTCGGGTAACGGTCGCGAAGGTGGAACGTGGGGTCTCGAGGACTTCCTCGAGGTCAAGGCCGTCAGCGGCTGGAATCAGTAAGCACTAGCTTCGGGCGATGACACTCACCGTCTCCCACTCGGTGGGCGTGTCGCAGCCTCCTGTCAGAGACGTCACGATCGGCGATCTCTTGCGGGAGGCTGCGGCCGACGCCCCCGACCGCGCCGCGATGATCGAGGGGAAGATCCAGAAATTCAAGCAGCTGCGCCAGCAATGGATCGACGGTGAGTGGATCGAGCGGTGAGTCCGAACGAGGATTCGTTGGTCCCCACACCGGACTTCTATCACTATGTCTGGACACCGCTGACGACCGCCGCGCTCGACGGCCGGTTCGTCGAGCTGGGCTGGGCGGACGGCACTGATCTCCGCGTTTTCGACTACTGGCTCCGGGAGAACGCCATCGGTATCGGCACCGATCCAGCCACCCGAGAAGGCCTGCTCGATCCGGCCCTGCTCTCCGAATCGGTCCGGGTGGCTGCAGCGTCGGTCGGGCCCGACGGGTCGCTTGTCGTCGAGTGGAGCGACAGCGCCGAAGCATCACCATTCCATCCTGGCTGGCTCCGGCACATCGCCGAGCGGAAGCACACCCCGGCCAGCTGGATTCCCGAGCCTCGGGCTTGGACCACAGACACGATGGTCGAGCCGCCAACACACGACGGCCGCGCCGTCTTGGACGACGAGAATGTGCTGGCCGCCTTCTTGGGCGACCTGCTGACGTTCGGTCTCGCCCGGCTTCGAGGTCTGCCCACCGACCCGGAATTCGGTCGGGCTCTCGCGGCGAAGATCGGCGGCATCCGCACCACCAACTTCGGTGATGTCTGGGATGTCAGAGCCGTGGTCGATCACGCAGGAGCGTCCAACACCAACAGCACGGCGAATACCAATCTTCGGCTCGGGCCGCACACGGATCTTCCAACCCGAGAAATTCCCCCGGGCTTCCAGTTCCTCCATTGCATCGCCAACCAAACGACGGGCGGCAAATCCACGATGGCCGACGGAGCCGCCGTTGCCGACCATCTCGCCGCACACCACCCCGATCACTACGAAGCCCTCACCACCCTCCACTGGATCTTCTTCAACCGGGGCAAGGGAATCGACCATCGATGGAGCGGCCCGATGATCGACCTGGGAGTCGCAGGATCCCCCCTCACGCTTCGGGCCTTCTACCCCGTTCGAGCCTTTCCCGACATGGCTGACGCCGATCTACCCCGGGCCTACGAGGCCATGCGGTGTTTCTCCGTTCTGGCCGACAGCCCGGCCTTCAAGCTGCAGTACCCCTTCGAGGCCGGCGATCTGGTGGGGTTCGACAACCGCCGGATCCTTCACGGTCGTGAAGCCTTCTCGTCGGGCGGCGCTCGTCACTTGCGGGGGTTCTACATCGACCAGGATGACGTGCGCTCGACCGCACGGGTCACCAATCGCCGGCTCCACGCCGACACGAGAGAGAAGGTCAACCGTGCATGATCCAGTCGTTCATGAGGGCGTGTTCATCACCTGCGCGGTCACCGGGGGCGGCAACACCGCCCACAAGAGTGACAAGGTGCCGGTGACCCCGGCCCAAATTGCTGCCTCCTGCATCGAAGCGGCGAAAGCCGGTGCAGCCGTGGTTCACGTTCACGTCCGAGAACCCAACGGCCTACCGTCACGCGACATCGGCATGTTCGCCGAGGTTGCCGACCGCGTCCGCTCGTCGGACACCGATGTGGTGCTCAACCTCACGGCCGGCATGGGCGGGGATCTCACGCTGGGGAGCGTCGAGAACCCGCTTCCGCCGTCGTCGGAGGGCACCGACATGGCCGGAGCGACCGAGCGGGTGGAGCACGTCCGCAAGATCATGCCCGAGATCTGCACGATCGACTGCGGCACGATGAACTTCGGGGAGGGCGACTACGTGATGACCAACACCCCCTCGACCCTCGAGGAAATGGCCCGGCAGATCACCGCGCTCGGCGTGCGGCCAGAGATCGAAGTCTTCGACACCGGCCACCTCGCGCACGCCAAGAGCCTCGTCGCCCGGGGCTTCATCGACGACCCGGTCTTGATCCAGCTGTGCATGGGGATTCCGTGGGGAGCACCCGACGACCTCAACACGTTCATGGCGATGAGAAACAACGTGCCCGATCATTGGACGTTCTCGGCCTTCTCGATCGGAGTGAACCAGCTGCGCTACGTGTCGCTGGCGGCGCTGGCCGGCGGCAACGTGAGGGTCGGGTTGGAAGACAATCTCTACCTCGAGCGCGGTGTGCTTGCCTCCAACGGCGACCTCGTCGAGCGGGCAGCCACCATCCTCCAGAAGCAGAACTATCGAATCCTGACGCCGTCCGAAGTTCGAGACAATCTGAAACTGACCAAACATGGCTGAATCGTCGGCCGGCGCCATCGTGGCCGAACCCCCGAAGACGGTGGCCGTCGTCGGTTGCGGCGTGATCGGCGCAGCATGGGCCAGCCGAATGCTGTTGTCGGGCTGCGACGTCCGCGTCTCGGATCCGTCGCCCGGCGCCGAGAAGACGCTGCTGCAGGTTCTGGCCAATGCCGTTGCTGCTTGGGATGATCTCGGACTTCCCACTGATCGCCAGGGCAAGTACTCGATGGCCACCTCGGTGTCGGAGGCCGTGACTGGCGCTGACTTCGTCCAAGAAAGCGTGCCGGAACGACCAGCAGTCAAGGCATCCGTCCTCGCCGAGATCGAAGGAGCCATCCCCGGCGACATCATCATTGGCTCATCGACGTCGGGCCTCAAGCCGTCGACCTTGCAGGAGGGCATGATTCATCCCGAGCGCTTCGTGGTCGGCCATCCCTTCAATCCGGTGTACCTCCTGCCACTCGTCGAAGTCGTCGGTGGTTCGAAGACCGCGCCGGCAACCGTCCAAGCGGCGATGTCCATCTACGCCTCGCTCGGCATGCATCCGATCCACGTCCGGGTCGAGATCGATGCATTCATCGCCGACCGACTACTCGAGGCAGTCTGGCGAGAAGCGCTCTGGCTCGTGAACGACGACGTCGCCACCACCCAGGAAATCGACGACGTCATGACTTACGGTTTCGGTCTCCGTTGGGCTCAGATGGGCTTGTTCGAGACGTATCGGGTGGCGGGCGGTGCCGGTGGTTTCCGGCATTTCATCGAGCAATTCGGTCCAACGCTCGATTGGCCGTGGACGAAACTGACCGACACGCCCGAGTTCACGCCCGAATTGGTCGACAAGCTCGTGGCCCAGTCCGATGCACAGTCGGGGCACCGCTCCATTGCCGAACTCGAGCGAATTCGCGACCACAACGTCGTGGGGTTCTTGAAGGTCTTGGAGCAAAACCGATGGGGCGCAGGCAAGACCATCGCCGCCCAGCGTCACTGACCGCCTCGATGCAGCGTCACTGACCGCCTCGATCCACGAATGAACCGAGAACGGTTCTCGGTATCATTCCGGCATGTCGATCGTCGGCCTTGCTCTGGCCATCTTTGTGCTCTCGGTGCTAGGTGGGTTTGCGCCCATTCGCCTTCACACATCAATCAGCGAACGGCGGATGCGATTGCTCACTACGATCGCCGCCGGATTTCTGCTGGGCAGTGCGCTGATCGTGGTGATCCCCGAGGGGTTCCACGTAGCCGAGTCGGTTGGCGGAATCTCCGAGGTCGCGTTGGGAGCCTCGTTGCTGGCGGGCTTTCTGCTGATGTTGTTCCTGGAAGGCATGGGAATCGGTCACAGCATCCACGAAGAACACCACGACCACGCCGATTCCCATGGACATGGTCACGTGAACCATCCGGAATCCTGGACGGCACTGCCGATCGGCTTGTCGATTCACGCCATCGCCGACGGCCTGGCCATCGGCGCGGCCTCGGCCGGGGGCGAGGCCGCTGCGGCGGGCCTCATTGCCTTCGCCGTTCTCCTCCACAAGGTGCCCGCTGCGTTCAGCTTGGGCGTCTACGCCTCCCACGAACGCAAATCCTCATCGGCTGCGCTCCGAGACGTCGTTTCCTTCGCCGTTGTGACGCCGATCTCGATGGTTCTTGCGGATCAGTTGCTCAGTGAGGGGTCGATCTGGATCGCTCTCATCCTTCTGGTGAGTGCCGGCATGTTTCTCTACGTCGCCACAGTCGACACGCTTCCCGCCATCCACAGCGCAACGTCCGGCCGTCGAACTGCGTTCGAGGTGATTTTCGGAGCCGCCGTGTTTGCCGCCCTCTTCCTGATCTTCGATGCTGCGGGGCTGATCGTGGAGCTTGGTTGATCGTCGGGCTGAGCTGACTTGCCGATCGGGCCGAGGGCTGCGAGCGTGAACCCATGAGCGTCCATCCCATTTCCCGGTTCCCCGTTCCCGACCTCGCTGACCTACCCGACGACATCCGGGAATTGATCGAGGCCGTTCAGGAGAAATCAGGCTTCATTCCTAACGTGTTCCTCGCCCTGGCCCATAGGCCCGCCGAGTTCCGAGCGTTCTTCGCTGGACACGACGCACTCATGGACAAAGCCGAGGGTCTCTCGAAGGCAGAACGGGAGATGATCGTCGTGGCCACGAGCGCCGTGAACGACTGCCTCTACTGCGTCATCGCCCACGGTGCCATCTTGCGCATCCGGGCCAAGAACCCGCTCATCGCCGACCAGCTCGCCACGAATCCGTTCAAGGCCGATCTGTCCGACCGCGAGCGACACATCGTCGACTTCGCCTTGTTGATGACCAACGACTCCGGATCGGTGACCGATGACGAGATCGCGGCGATGCGGGAGAACGGGTTCAGCGACGACGAGATCTGGGACATCGGCGCCATCACGGCCTTCTTCGCCATGTCGAATCGGTTGGCCAACCTGACCTCGATGCGCCCGAACGATGAGTTCTACACCATGGCTCGGGGTTCCTGAGCGCATACTGCTGATCAGGTTGAACCACCGCTGCGAACCTGGCAACGGCGATCATCGTCCGTACCCACCGATTGAGAAACACAGAAGGTCACAGAATGAAAATTGCTCTGTTCGGATCCGCCAATACCGTTGACGCACTGCGCGACGATGTCCGGGCTGCGGCCGACGAAGGATTCACCTCCTACTGGACGCCGCAGATCTTCGACCTCGATGCGCTCACGGCCTTGGCCGTCATCAGCCGTGAGGTTCCGAACATCAGGCTCGGCACCGGCGTGGTTCCCACCTATCCCCGCCATCCAATGGCCTTGGCCCAGCAGGCGCTCACCGTCAGCCAGGTCAGCGGAGGTCGGCTCGACCTCGGAATCGGCCTGTCGCACAAACCCGTCGTCGAAGGCATGTGGGGAATGTCATTCGATCGACCGGTCAAGCACATGAGCGACTACCTCCAGATCCTCATGCCTTTGCTCCACGATTTTTCCGTTTCCCATGGTGGCGAGATGCTGACCGGTCGGGGCCAAATCGGACTTCGGGCCGAAGCCCCGCCGGTCTACATCGCCGCTCTCGGTGAACAGATGCTGAAACTCGCCGGCCGCCGCGCCGATGGCACGGTCACGTGGATGACGGGGCCCACCACGATCGGCGAGCTCACCGCCCCAACCATCAACAAGGCGGCAGAAGAAGCCGGTCGCCCCCAGCCCGCAGTTTTCGCTTCCGTGCCGGTCTGCCTCACCGACGATGTCGACGGAGCGCGCGCTCGGGCGGCCAAAGAGTTCCAGATCTACGGCCAGTTGCCGTCGTATCGGGCCATGCTCGATCACGAAGGAATGGCCGGCCCCGAGGATCTTGCACTCATCGGCAGCGCCGATCTGATCGCCAACGGCATCCAACGCTTCCTCGACGCCGGAGCGACCACCCTCGTTGCCAACATCTTCGGGTCGAGCGATGAACGAGCTGCCACGCGATCAGCTGTTGCTTCGCTCCTCGACTGAGCCATGGCACTTCAACCTGCGTTTGCTCCATGGTCGGTGAGGGCCGTCAATCTGCCCGAGCACGGCGACAACACCATCCACACCGATGAGGGCGCCATCGCGGCCGGTTTTCGGCGGGCCCTGGTGGCGGGAACCACGGTGTATGCCTACCTGACCCATCCGCCGGCAGCGGTGTGGGGTCGGAGCTGGATCGACGGGGGTGGATCCGAGGTCCGGTTCCTGGCTCCGATCTGCGACGACGACCTGGTTCAACTCCGCACGGTCGAGCCGTCGCCCCGAGCCAACAAGTGCGTCGAAGCAACGGTGGAAGCGTTGGTTGATTCCGAGGTCCGAGCCACGTTCGATGTCTGGCAGACCGCAGAACCGCCACCAGCCCCTCGGGGTGAGCTGCTGCCCTCCACCAGCTTCGATCTCGGTCCTCCAATGGGCAACTACGGCCGACGTTGTGGCGACGATCTGTCGATCTACGACGAAGAGTCGGTGGTGCACCCCGTCTGCTGGCCGATCATCGGTAACCAGGTGACCAAGGCCAACTTCGTGACCGGGCCATGGATCCACGTGCGCAGTCGGATTCTGCATCTCGGTCCGGCAGTGAGCGGAACCCCGGCCGTCGCTGAGTCGCGACTCCTCGATCGCTTCGCCACCCGGGCCGGCGAGCGAGTTCTGATCGACGTTCGGGTGAGCATCGACGGCCGCCCAGTCGCCGCGATCGAACATGAATCCATCATCGATCTGGCCCCCTCACCGGAGTGAATGCCAGACTCCGGTCATGAACACTCGCTACGAACACCTCGAGGTGACCCCCTCCGGACAAGCCTGTGGTGCGTCCGTTCGCGGCGTTGATCTCACCGCGCCTCTCGCTTCATCCGAGATCGGTGAGATTCGGGCCGCATGGCTCGAACATCACGTTCTCGCATTTCCTGATCAGCGAATGTCCGATGACGACCTCGAGCGGTTCACGCTGGCCTTCGGCCCTTTCGGAAACGATCCGTACATCGCGCCGATCCCGGGCCGCGAGCACGTGATCGCCGTCGAGCGGAAGCCGAACGAAACGGCCCCGCTCTTTGCCGAGAACTGGCACAGCGATTGGAGTTTCCAGCTCGATCCCCCGTCAGGCACCTGCCTCTTCGGCGTGGAGATTCCACCGACTGGCGGCGACACGCTCTACACGAATCAGCACGCCGCGCTCGATGCGATGCCATCGGCTCTGCGCCGTCGGCTGGAGGGACGGTTGGCCGTTCACTCCGCTCGAGGCGGCTATGCCCCCGATGGCACCTACGGCGACGCCGACCAATTGGCCGATCGGAGCATGGACATTCGTCCATCCGATTCGGCGCTTGCCACCCAGCTCCACCCTCTGATCCGGGCTCATCCCGAAACAGGCCGGCTCGGTCTCTTCAGCTGTATCGGGTACATCATCGGAATCGATGGAATGCCCGACGCCGACGCTCGGGAGCTACTCGTCGAACTGCTGTCGTGGCAGACGAGTGAACCGTTCCAGTACCGCCACCAATGGCAGCAGAACATGCTGGTGATGTGGGACAACCGATCGGTGCTCCACAAGGCCACCGGTGGCTACGACGGTCATCATCGTCTGTTGCACCGGACCACCATCGGCGCCTGACGTCCCCGTTCTCGATCAGCTCGGAGGCAGCAACGCCGGCAGTTTTGCGGCGATCTCTTCTGGCGTGGTTTTCGGACCGAAACGAGCGATGACGGCGCCGTCTCCGCTCACCAGGAACTTCTCGAAGTTCCATGCAATTTCGGCTGATTCGCCCTCGCCGGGCTGCTCGGCCTTGAGCCATTTGTAGAGATCGGCCGCATCATCGCCATTCACGTTGATCTTGGCGAACATCGGAAAATCGACGTCGTATTTCTCTTCGACGAATGTCTTGATCTCGGCTTCGGGCTTCGGTTCCTGCTCGCCGAACTGGTTACAGGGAAATCCGAGCACGACCGTGCCGTTGTCGTCGTGATGAAGCGTACGCAGACCTGCGTACTGAGGGGTGAGGCCTCAATACGAGGCGACGTTGACAACCAGGCAGGCCTGGCCCTCGAACGTCGAGAACTCGACGTCCTCACCGGTGATCGATTTCATGACGAGTTCGTGGAACATGGTGTGGAAGCTAACGGTGTTTCTCCGACGGGCCTCCACCCTCGCCGATCTCGTCAGCGACTGAAAATCCGCCGAAGCCAGTTCGGTCCGCTGCTCTGT
The DNA here is from genome assembly GCA_037969565.1 of Acidimicrobiales bacterium. Taxonomy (GTDB): domain Bacteria; phylum Actinomycetota; class Acidimicrobiia; order Acidimicrobiales; family SZUA-35; genus SZUA-35. The sequence continues at coordinate 14,746 of JBBKXQ010000174.1, forward strand.
TTCGAGCCGCATTGGCAGCGGTCGGCCTCGGCCACACCAGCGAGGACTTGGTCGACGTGGGCCCCGCAACCGGCCCATGAGGCCTTCTTGCAGGTGGAGCATGTTGTTCGGCGGCACATGGAGAGCACGATATCGGCAATCATCCGAATTGTACGGACAAAGCTCGGTGTCAATCGGCCAGTGTGAAGTACTCGACACCGAACAGCCCGATCGCCAGCGAGGGTGGGAACATGTCCGCTTCGATCGCGTACTGCGTCCGATGGCATGCGAGGGCCCGAACTTTCTGCTCGGCGAACGGTGTGACATCGACTGCGATGCAGCCCGGCGGTAGTTCGTCGGCGGTCGGCACCGCGCTGGAACGGAACGGATCGACCTCTGAGGAGTCGCCACGACCGGCCGAATTATTCGCGGGCCCAGGCGAGAGGACGAAACACGTGACGCTCGTGTTGGCAACCACGTGGGCATTCCTGGGCTGACCGGAGGCGATCCCGTCCTCACCAACAAAGCTGCCTGTCCCGGTTTGCGCAACGTGCGTGAATGACCCGTCCTCGTTCTCCCGTTGGATGTCGACGACTCCGGACAAGACCAGGAAGAGTTCGCCCGAAGGTTCCCCCTGTTCGATGATGAACGTGCCCGGTGGATAAAAACGAACTGCGAGATGGTCGGCCGCATAGCCCAGCATCGACGAGCCATCGGCGAACAGCATCAGACCGTGGGCAAACTCCCCCGTTCCCATGAACCGCCCATCCAACCCCTCGAGCCAATCGGTGAGCAGTCGAACCAGAAGTTTGCTGGATCGGGGGAAGACAGCGTGCAGCATTGCCGGTTTCGAATCACTCAGGGTCGCCGCCAGCGTGGCGATCCGCGAGACGGCGACGTGATCGGGGTGGCCGTATGCGCCGTCGGGGCCGAAGGAGATCACGACATCGGGTACGAAGTCGTCGATGACGCTTTTCGCAACGTCGATCATCAACTCCTCGGGTTGACCGGCCAGCGTGCCGTCCTTGATGTCGTGACACTGCGTGTCGGAGACCCCGAGCACACGGGCCGCCGCCGCCAGCTCTTGTTGCCGCACCGAGCCGAGGTTTCGTCGAGAAGCTGATCGCACGTCGCGGATCTGGCCGGCCTCGCCCTGCGTGAGCGAAACGATCTTCCCGACTCCCCCTTCGGAGACGTACTTGGACATCGTTCCTCCGAGACAGAACACCTCGTCGTCGGGATGAGCGAAGAGGCCGAGGATTCGAGGGGGCCGACCCGGCGGCGCGGGAAATCGGTTCACCATTCCGTGGCAACCATGCACAAGCGACCCATCGGGCCAGTCTTCCATCAGTGGACGACGGTCGCAGGAACCTTCAGTGAGAAGACGTTCTTGGACGCAGAGACACGCAACCGAGGCGCCTGGTCGACCTTCGCACTACCTTCCTCTCAATCCAGCGCGCCTCGTCGTTGGGGCCAACGACGAGAAGGCGACACCGTGAGAGTCACTGACTGCGAGATCCGGTTCTGAAATGAATGTCGAATCGGTCCCTCCAAGCCACGGTTCATCGTTGGCTCGACCGCCCACCGAATCGTTCCTCCGTTGGCGTCGTCTCGCCGGGGCTGGAATGCCGAAGCCGGTTCGATCCGTATTCGTGGTCGGACTGATCTACCTCTTTCTCGTCGGCGTCTCATCGCTCGAGTCCGGGATCAAGATCATGGGCGAGGACACCCAGGAGAAACTCTTCTCGAGCGTCTCGAACCCCATCGCTGGTTTGTGCATCGGTGTCCTCGGCACGGTGCTGGTCCAGTCATCGTCAGCGAGCACCTCCGTGATCGTGGGTCTCGTGGCCTCGGGCGCAGTCGGCGTCGACCAGGCGGTGCCGATGGTGATGGGAGCAAACATCGGGACGACGGTGACCAACACGCTCGTATCGCTCGGACACATACGGCATTCGAACGAGTTCAAACGGGCGTTCGCCGCCGCGACCGTGCACGACTTCTTCAACATCCTCGCCGTGATGATTCTTCTGCCGCTCGAGATCCTGTTCGGAGTGATCAGCAGAACCGCCGAGCTCGTGAGCGGAGCCTTGGTGGGATCGGCGGGTTCTGAATGGAAGAGTCCGATCAAGGCATGGGTCAAGAAGCCTGTCGGCTGGATCGAGGAACTCCTGGGAGCGACGGGTGCCGAATCCACCTTGCTCGGCACCCTGATGGTGTTCAGCGGCTTGGTGGTCATCCTCCTCGCCCTGACCTTCATCACAAAGAACATGAGGACCCTCATCGCCGACCGAGTCGAGCGCTCCCTGAATGCGATCCTCGGCAAGGGCGGTGGGGCCGTTGCGCTACTCCTTGGCTTGATCATCACGATCGCCGTTCAATCGTCGAGTATCACGACCTCCATCCTCATTCCGCTTGCTGCGGCCGGCGTCCTCTCACTCCGCAACGCCTATCCGGTCACGCTCGGCGCAAACGTCGGCACCACCATCACCGCGCTGCTCGCTGCTCTGGCTGCTTCCAAACCCGAGGCGCTCACCGTCGCACTCGCACACACCACATTCAACATCGCCGGGATCGTCGTGCTGTATGTCATACCGTTCGCACGTGATGTCCCCGTTCGGCTGGCCGAGGGCCTCGCCGAGGTCGCAGTTTTTCATCGCACGGCGGCAGTCGCATACGTCGTCGGTCTGTTCATCGTTGTACCGCTGCTCGGCGTTGCAATTCTTGGTTGAAAGGTGAATCCAAATGGTCATGGCATTCTTCGGCAAGGGCTCCACTGGTCTCGAACACGTCGAGGCTCGTGCCGTGGCGATGCTCAGCGACGCCCGCCACTCCTTCGATTTGGCCAATACGGCTCTTCTGGCCGGCATCGCTCCCGAGAGCATCGCCGATGACATCCGATCGACCGACCACCGGATCAACCAAGCGGAGCAGGATCTGCGCTCCGAATTGGTCGTTCACGTGAGCGTGCAGGGATCAGGCGACATCGCCACCGTCTTGGGGTTCATACTCCTGCTGAAGAAAATCGAGCGGATCGGCGACCAAGCCAAGAACATCCTCGACCTGGCCGAGAATGGCGTGTCGCTCGCAGATTCCGCAGATGTTGCCGAATTCCAATCGAGTCAGAAGGAGGTTTCGGCTCTTTTCGGCGAGGCGGGCTATCTGCTCACCGATCCCGAGAAAGAACGAACAGACCGGTTCGTGGCCCGGGTCACGGCGCTCATCGCCGAGTACCAAGCGAAGATCGACAGCTACATGTTCTCCGAGCGACCCGGACGTGAAGTCGTGCCCCGCGCCATTTACTACCGCTACCTGAAACGTATTGTTGCCAACCTCCGGGGGATCGTCGGCGTTGCGATCGATCCCCTACCCCACATCGACTACCTCGACGATGGGAAGACCGACACCGACGATTGACACCGTGGGGCGGCGCCGAGGATGTCAGCGCCCCCGACGGTCGAGCGGCTGAGGTTCAGGGCGGCCGAAGTAGAAACCCTGGGCCAACTCGGCGCCGAGTTCGGTGAGCGAGTGGGCTTCACCGATTGTTTCGATCCCCTCGGCCAAAGGATTGATGCCACGGGCGCAGGCAAAATCGATGAGTGATCGCACCATCGCTCGACGGTCGTCGTCGACCGGAATGTCGGTGATGAGTGATCGATCCAGTTTGATGATGTCGGGCCGGAGTTCGGTCACATGGAGCATGCTCGAATACCCGGCCCCGACATCATCGATGGCCAGACGAATCCCGCTCGATCGCAACGGCTTCAAGCCGGCACGAAGCTCGTCATAATCGTTCACCGGTGTTCGTTCCGTGATCTCGAGCACGATGGGATGGCGGGCGTCCAGGAGTTCGGCGTGAGCAAGCCCGGAGATGACCGTCCCCGGTGAGATGTTCAGCCACAGGGCTTGGGTTCTGAGGGCCGTCGAGCGCCACGCACGAAGCGCGCAGGCCAAGGCCGTCGAATCGAGCTGGATTCCCAATCCGAGTTCCTCGGCCAAGCCGAACCAGATGTCCGGGCTTCTCATCGGTTTGGAATCAACTCGTGAAAGGGCCTCATGCCCGACGATCGACCGATCCGCCAACCGCACGATGGGTTGGAAGACGGTCTGGATTCCCCCGTCCATGACGTCGAGAATCTGCTCTCGACCTTCGGACTTGGCGTCCAGCTCAGCGTTCACGTCCTCGAGCTTGCTCCGATCGTCCAGGCCGCGGTCGTGGGCCTCCGAAGCCGCAGCGAGAGCGGCATCGAACACCTCGCTGTGGACCGGCTTGGAAACGAACCGGAACACACCGCCCACATTGATCGCCTCGATGGCGGTCGTCAGACTCGAACTCCCGGTGAAGAGAATTCGGATCGCGTCGGGGGCGAGGTCTCGGGCCACCGCCAGAAACTCGGTACCGCTCATCTCGGCCATGTGAAAGTCGCTGACGATGACCACGAACGTCGGATCGGCGGCAAGAATCTGGATCGCCTCGAGCGGTGACTCGACCGCAGTGATCTCGTAGCTGCGACGCAACCGCCGCCGGACCGCATCGGTCAGGTTCGAATCATCGTCGACCATCAATACTCGGCGGCGCAGAGGGGCCACCTTCTCCTGCTCGAGCTCGACCGGCACGGCTGCCCGTTGATTCGACATCTCACCTCCGGCGACTACTCGAGAACGGATGGAAACGGTCCACGGCGGAGCGAGCCCTGAACCTTTCTGGCTACTGATCGTGCTCCCCGGTCATGCCCCGGACCGCCTTCAATGCAGTCGCAGCTTCGGCTGACATCGTTGGAACATGAGTCTGATGGACATGTACTGCCCTCACTCGACACGCATGGCTCCTCATAGCCCAATCCAGACTTCCGACACTGCTTTCGATCGCCGACCAGCCCGGACACCGATGCAACAGTTCTGTCTTTCTTCACCAGCCACA
>JBBKXQ010000175.1:0-4441 GCA_037969565.1 Acidimicrobiales bacterium
TTGCCCACGTCGCAACCATTCCGATCCTGGTCGGCTTCGGCTGGTGGTCGATTCAGCGGGCCCTCGACCGTCGAACCACGTTGATCCAAAACGCTCCCAAGCGAACCTGGTTCACCGACGTCCAACATCCGTGTGGGGCAAAACGACGATCGTTCGCTTCCAAAGCGACTCCGAACGAGACGGTTGCCGTCGCCGTGATCGCTTCCGCCTCCACCGACACCGCGTCCACCGACTCGGCGTCAGGCGAGACCGACACCACCGCTGGTATCGAGGCCGCCCAGTGGGGTGACAACGTCGACGTCGACGGGCGCGGCGACGGCACCGTAGGGGACTGCGTCGAGGCGACCAAAGGATCGGTCGACTGCCTACGTTGGCGCAGCGGTCAACATGGATTGTTCAACTCGTCTGGACGCATACCATCGAGCACGAGGCACGACACCAGCGAAACAGGAGCAGTTGTGACGATTCCTGCTATTCAGACGGTCCGTTTGTCGAAGAGTTACGGGGACTTCGCCGCAGTGTCGAACCTCGACCTCGAGGTGCAGCAGGGCGAGATCTTCGGATTCCTCGGGCCGAACGGCGCGGGCAAGACGACGACGATCCGAGTCCTGACCGACGAGATCCGGCCGACCGAGGGGTCGGCATGGATCATGGGACTCGATTGTCGAACCGAGAGCGTCGCCATCCGACGCCACCTCGGCTATCTGCCGGGCGACTTGGCGCTCTACCCGAACCTCACGGGGCATGACACGCTCACGTACTTCGCCAACCTGCGAGGCGGCGTCGATTGGACCTACGTCGAGAGTCTCGCAAGTCGTCTCGATTCCGACCTCACGCGGAAGATCGGCGAACTGTCGACGGGAAACCGGCAGAAGATCGGGTTGATCCAGGCCTTCATGAACCGGCCAGACGTGATCATCATGGACGAACCCAGTTCCGGGCTCGACCCGCTCGTACAAGCAGAGTTCCAGGCGATGGTGCGAGAGATCGCGGTTGAGGGTCGGACCGTGTTCCTCTCGAGCCACACGCTGTCCGAGGTCGAGCGGGTTGCCCACCGAGTCGGCATCATCCGGCATGGGGCCCTCGTCGCCGTGGAAACGATCGCCGATCTCCAGAGCAAGGCCGTGCGGCGGATCGATCTTCGATTCTCCGATCCCATCGATCCGACAACGTTCGAGCGGGTACCAGGTGTCCGGCAGGCCGAGATCGAGGGTGCCCACGCCACGATCTCGTTCGACGGCAAGATGCCCGATCTGCTCGAAGCGATCCGGACCGGCCCCGACCTGGTCGACATCTCCACCCACGAGGCCGATCTGGAACAGATCTTCCTCACGTACTACCGCGACGATCCCGCCGACGACGAGCCGATGTCGGGTGACTCCGCGGAGGTCACCGTCTGATGTTGACCAACGTCTTCACGAAATCGATTGACGACCGTTGGCGGGGCACCCTCATCGGAACCGTGATCATCGGCCTCTTCCTGTTCGCCGGGCTCGCTGCGTACTCCGAGATCGACACGTCGGTCTATACCGACCTGCCGGAGAGCATCCGCTCGCTGATGAACATTCCCGAGGGTGCTGACGTCGGCGCCTTGGCCTTCGGCGTCATGTATGGATTGATGGGCGCGATGACGCTGGCAGGATTGGCGCTGTCAATGGGTGCGTCGTCGATCGCCGGCGAGGAACGGGACGGCACGATCGGGCTGTTGCTGGCTAATCCACGCAGCCGGGCCCGGGTTCTGACCTCCAAGGTGACGGCCATGGTGGTCATCATCACGCTCGGTTCGGCCGTTCTCTTCCTGGCCGCAGCCGTTGCTCCTGATGTGATTGGGGTCGAGATGGGATCGACCAGCGTGTTCGCGCTCGTGTTGCACATGTGGGCCAACGCGCTGTTCTTCGGATTCCTCGCCGTCGCCATCGGGGCGTGGACTGGAAACCGGGTCCTCGCCTCGGGTGCCACCGCCGCCGTGATGGTTCTCTCTTATGTCGCCGTTGGCCTCCTGCCGCTCGTCGACGCGATCGCCAGCGGCGTCAGGGCCGTGCCGTGGTACTACTTCGACGGCAGCCAGCCGTTGTCGAACGGTGTCAGCATCGGGCACCTGGCGATCCAGCTCGGCGGAGCGGTGCTGCTGTCAGCCAGTGCCTTCGTCGGTGTGACACGGCGTGACCTGCGTCGATCCAGCGATGGTGTCCGGAACCTCCTCGACCGTCTTCGGGAGAATCCGAGAACCGCCCGTTTGTTCGAACGACTTGCCGGACGCTCCCGAGTGTCTCGGGTGTTCACCAAGACGGCATCGGAGAACCAGATTGTCCTGATCCTGACCGCAACGGTGATGTTCTCGATGATGGGCCTTCTCATGGGGCCGATGTACCTCAGCATCGAGGACTCCATCGGGTCCCTGTCGGAGGATCTTCCTCAAGGGCTCATCGACTTCGTGGGAGGAGGCGATTTGAGCACTCCCGAGGGCTTCTATCAGATCGAGACTTTCGGACTGATGGCACCGATCGCCGTCATGTTCGTGACGATTCTCATGGGTTCGAGAGCCTTGGCCGGTGAGGAACGGCGCCGAACGATGGGCCTGCTGCTGGCCAATCCAATCAGCAGAAACCGAATCGTGATGGAGAAGGCTGCGGCCATGGCCGTACACGCCACCATCGTCGGGGCGGCCATTTTCGCGGGAGTAGCCGGCGGTTCGCTGCTTGCCGGGCTCGAGATGAGCATCGCCAGCATCGGGGCCACGAGTTTGCTGGTGACCCTGCTCGGGATGATGTTCGGCGCCTTGGCGCTGGCCATCAGCGCCGCAACCGGCAGTGTCCGCAGCGCCACCGTTGGCGCCATCGGGGCCGCGGGTGCGCTGTACGTGTCCAACTCGCTGCTGAATGTGGCGGCGAGTCTGAAGGGTTGGTCTCGGATCTCGCCGTTCCACTGGTATCTGGGTCACGATCCGCTGGTAAACGGGATGCACTGGGGCTACGGCGCCCTGTTCTTGGCCTTCATTGTGACTCTGGTGGCCATCGCGGTGTGGTTCTTCGAGCACAGGGACCTTCGCAACAGCTAGAGCCAAGCATCGCGCTGGCGAATCTGCCACGGCCCCGAGATCCGAGGACCAACAGATCAGCAGTCGAGGCGGCAGCCGTACTCGCCGAAGCCTCGATGGTCGATTCCGACCAGGATGGTCTTGGACATTACGGGTCTCCTACGAGTAGCCGACGTTCACTCGCATCCTGACGAGGCGACCTCGGGGAACGCTGGGTTCGAGCTGGCAGCTTGCTGCCAACCTCTGTCCAACGGGGAGAGCGCTGCTCTACTCATCAGCCCTTGACAGGGCGCTGCCAGCTGTCGACAAGCGCGGTGCCAGGAACGTTCGACACGATTGCGATCAACAGCATGAGCAGAGGAGCCGACCGTGGTCTCGATCCAGCAATCCGACTCGCCAGTTCGCCGCCTCGCGTCGGATGCGAAGGCGTTGCGACCATCGACAGAACTCGTCAAACAGGTCGGACTCGTGTCCCTCGCTGTCCTGTTGTATTTCGGAGTGCGCGGCCTGACCCAGGGCGATGTCGAAACCGCAACCCGCAATGGCCTGGAGGTGCTCCGTTTCGAACGGTTGATGGGCATCGACATCGAGCACTGGGCCCAGCAGCTGATTCTCGACCATCACTGGATCGTCACGATCGCCAACTGGATCTACATCTGGGGCCACTGGCCCGTCATCGTCGCCGCCCTGGTCTGGCTTCACCGCACGCGCCGCCTCGACTACCTGCAGCTCCGCAACGCCATGTTCATCTCCGGCGCCATCGGCTTGTTGATCTTCGCGAACTATGCGGTCGCCCCGCCTCGGCTGCTCGATGTCGGATTGACCGACACCGTCACCGATTTCTCGAACTCCTACCGCGTGTTGCAGCCACCTTCCTTGGTGAACAAGTACGCCGCCGTACCAAGCCTGCACGTCGGCTGGAATCTACTCATCGGCATCGCCCTGATCCGGGCGTCCAAGAACTGGCTCGTCCGAACTCTTGGTTTCCTCAGCCCGGTCGCCATGACAATCACCGTGATCGTCACCGCCAACCACTATGTCGTCGACGCCATCCTCGGCGTCGGGGTTGCTCTGGCCGGCTGGGCAGTCGCCCTCTGGCTCACACCCAGAATGATCACGACCGAGGCAAAGCTGGGTCAGCGCCTTCAACGAATCCGCCGGGCCGAAGTGGGGCACCGGGCGGACAAACAACGCACTGTGGTCGTCTCGGAGAGCGCCGACAACGAAGTCAAGTCGTTGCACGAACTCCAGACACGGCTCCACTATGAGGATCTGAGCGAAGTCCAACTGCTTCGCACCACGGTTCGCGACGCCGCCATCGAGGTCGATCTCGCTCGGCCACCGCATTTCCTGGCTCCGTGACATCTCGTCATCTCATGCTTCGTCTTGTTCCCGGAACTACAG
>JBBKXQ010000176.1:0-3397 GCA_037969565.1 Acidimicrobiales bacterium
CGTCTTGCCACCGAGATCAACTCCGTCGAGAACATCCCGGGGCGTGGAGCGAGGTCCGAACCCAGAACCCAATGGTGCTTGAGGCGTTGTCATGGATCGAAGCTAACTGACCCGTGCCCTCAGCACTCGACCGCCCCACCGCACTGACCACTCTCAACTACGCCCCCGGCCACGCCGACAGAACAAGGGTGATGAATGCGGCCGTGCGACGAATGATGAGATCTGTTGAAATGGCGAGGATGACCAAGCGCCAACCAGCACCGGCAATGAGGCCAGCTCGATGAGTCGGTTTGCCAAGATCTTCGGACGGGGGAGTTCCGAAAACGCAAAGGTCGAGATCGACGAGGGGGCGATGGACATCCTCGACCTCAGCGATTTCGGCGGTTCGTGGGAGGCCGCCGTCGGATCACTCGTCGAGGACCGGACGGTCCGCAAGGAGCTCCTCGAATACATCGGAAGCGGCAAGATCCCGCCCCTCCCGGCGAACCTGCCGAACTCTCGCTTCCTGCCGGTTCTCCACACCCAGCGGGGCGCCATCGCCTGGCATCAGCATTCCCGCACCCTGCTCCGGGCTGCCGTGGCCATGCCGCCCGACAGCCGCACTCGCCTCATCGAACTGAGCGGCAGCACCAGCGGAATCGCAACCGTCGCCATGTATCCGTGGTTGTCGCTCCTGTCGGTGAGCAAGCGCGTCACCAAACTCTCCGACCAGATCACCGGCGCCGACATCCGCAAGGCCGAGCAACAGATGGGTTTCCCACCCACCGACTTCGTTGCCATGGTCATCGACCTCGACCCACAAACCCAATACGTCAGCAGCATCGTTCGAAATCTTCCCGACCTCGACCAGATCGTGACCGACGAGATCGACCGTGTCCGCCGGGCACTCACCCCGTCGAAGAACAAGCATCTGGACATCTGGGAACATCTCGAAAGTCTGCCGCCCGAAACGCTCGCACTGCTCGCCGCACAACTGGCCGATGCCGCAACCGCCAACAGCAAGAACGTCCGCACCCTGGCCAAAAAGCTCCTCTACACCGTCGACCGAACCACGACCATCAACGAGCTCAAACAGATCGCGACCAACGCCAGCCCGACCCAACGAGGTCGCGCCGTCGCCCTCCTCGCCGATCTCCACGCTCCCGACGAGCGACCCGCCCTGATCGAATGGGTGGCGGCCGAACTCGCAGGCGAGAAGGCGGCCGTGGTTCTCGACGCGATCACCGCACTCAACGACGACGTAGCGCTCGACGAGTCGCCTCCGCCGTCGCTCCCGGCCCTGGACATTCCCGACCTACCCGACGGCATCTTCGCAAATCTGGCTCCGTACGGGTATGTCGACGGTGCCAGGCTCGAACGGGCCCTGAAGGGCGACAACGAAGCCGCCAATCTCTTCCTGTCCGAACTCTTCGGGCAGGCGCTCGGCGCCGACCCGAAACTGAACAAGAGGCTCACTCCTGGACACGTGGCCCGAGTGATCCTTCGCTCCGAGGTCGGCTACTACGGACACGGCCGCCGTGCCGCCTCGTTCATCCGCACCCTCGGCCCGGTGCCGCCGCTCCTGATCTCGAGCGCGGCCGAGCACGATGGACTACCGGCAACCGATGCCGTGAAAGCGGTCATCGCCGTCCTCGCCGCCGATACCGCCGTGTGGTCGGCCGAGCAACTGACCCCCTGGGTCGCCTACCACGCCCGCGATCTCGAGACCCTGCTCGAGACGAGCACCGACGACTACTACTGGCGTCGTGAGGGAATCTTCGTCGCAATCGAAGCAGCCACATCCCGATCCAAACGTCTCGATCGCGCGCTCGCACTCGCCGCCGTCGCCGGCTACAAGAAAGACCGTCCCTACCTCTGGAAGATCGTCGGCCCCGAGTTCGCGTCCGACGTCATCCCCTACCTGGCCAGCAAGAAGCGGGCCGAACGCCTGGGCGCAGCCGAATGGCTGCGAACCCACCCCGTCGACCTCGCGATCGAACCGTTGAAGAAGGCCATCGCCAACGAGGCCGACGACCTCACCAAGTCGACACAACTCGCCGCCCTGGAATCGCACGGCGAATCACTCGATCAATACCTCAGCCCCGAAACCCTTCTGGCCGACGCCGCCACAGCCCTCGCCAAGAAGAATGCCATCCCCAAGGCGATGGAGTGGCTCAGAATCGACTCGCTCCCGCCCCTCACCTGGGCCGACGGCTCACCGGTCGACCCGTCGATCATCACCTGGTTCTGTGCCACCTCGGTGAAGCACAAGTCGGCCGAACCCTCGCCCATCATCCGTCGCCACTTCTCCAACATGAACCCGACCGAGGTCCGCACCTTCGGCCGCTTCCTCCTCGATCTCTGGCTGGCCGAAGATCTGAGAACCATCTCCGAAGAAGACGCCGTGGCGCGGGCCAAGCAGGGCGCGCCCAGCCGCCAGGCCTACCACCGAGGCTCCCAGGGCCTCACCATCGCCGAGATCGAGGCCGCGATCATCATCGAACTCCGCTCCGAACTCGCCGGCTCGGCCGCCCCCAGCAAGGGCCTTCTCGCCGTGGTCGCCGCCAGTGCCGGGCCGGAAGTGGCCGACAAGGTCTTCGCCTACATCCGCAAACATCGCGGTCAACGGATGAGCCAGGGCAAGTCGCTCCTCCAGATGCTGGCCTGGATCGACCAACCCGCAACCACGCAGGTGGTCATGTCGGTTGCCACCCGCTTCCGGCCAAAGTCGCTCCAACAGACGGCGGCCGAACAAGCCGAACTGCTCGCCGAACGCCACGGCTGGACCGTCGACGACCTCGCCGATCGCAGCGTTCCCGACGGCGGCTTCGAAGCCAACGGCCGCCAGGTGTTCGACTTCGGCGACCGCACGTTCACCGCCCACTTGGGCGACGACCTCACCATCACCCTCAGCAACGACGAAACCGGCAAAACCGTCCGCTCCCTGCCCGCCGGCCGGGCCGACGAAGATGCCACCCTCATCGCCGAACTCAAGAAAGAGTTCGCGGCCACCAAGAAGGAGATCAAGAGTGCGGCCACCCTCCAGCCCGACCGTCTCCACGCCGCCATGGCCGTGCAACGCTCCTGGAGCAGTGATGACTTCCGCCGTTACTTTCTCGACCACCCCGTGATGGCCCGCCTCGCCACCCGCCTCGTCTGGATCGCCACGACCCGCACCGAGGCCGACACCGATACGCCGCCGGCAACCACGACCTTCCGGCCCCTCACCGACGGCACCCTCGTCGATGTCGACGACGAAGCACTCGAGCTCACCGATCAGATGCACGTGAGCATCGCCCACGACATCCTCCTCCAACCCGATCAAGCAACGGCCTGGCAGCAACACCTCACCGACTACGAGGTCACCTCACTCTTCGGCCAGTTCGGGCGCCCCAGCCCCACGATCGCCAAGGGTCAG
>JBBKXQ010000177.1:0-3331 GCA_037969565.1 Acidimicrobiales bacterium
GAACGTACCCGTCGTGCGGTCGTCACCGAGGCCGAAGGCGCTCGGGAGGCTGCGGTCACACGGGCCGAAGGCGAGAAGTCGGCCGCCATCCTCACCGCCGAAGGCAAGAAGCAGAAGGACATCCTCAACGCCGAAGGTGAAGCGCAAGGAGTGCGGACCCGGGCCGAAGCCGAGCAGTATCGGCAGGAAACGGTGGCCGCCGGTGAGGCCAACGCCATCGCTTCGGTCTACGGCGCCATCATCAACTCCGGCACCGACAACCGGGTCATCGCCATCAAGTATCTCGAAGCGCTGGAGGGCATCGCCAACGGAAAGGCAACGAAGATCTTCGTTCCGGCCGACATGAGTGCGGCCCTCGGATCCATCGGTGGCATCGCCGAGTTGCTCCGTGGTGACAACCCCTCAGATGGGGAAGATCCCGAACTCGTCGATGCTGATGCACTCATAGCCGCTCCCCAGGCTCCCACCCGGGCCCAGGCCGCTTCCCACAGTGCAACGACGGCTCGCCGCAACGTGAGTCCTCCGGCTCCACCACTGCCGCCGGCTTCACAAATGAGGCCTCCGGGCAGTCGGCCATAACGCAACATTCAGCAAGAGAAAACCAGTAGGGTCCGGGCGGTATGAAGATCTACCGCCCGGACTTCCGCGTGGGTGCCCTTCTCGTGGCTGCGGTGATGATTCTGGCGGCCTGTACCGGCGGCGAGCCCGGAGACGACGGCGACGCTTCTGCCACCACCGACATCGCCACGACCACCTCCACCATCCCCACCTACGTTCTGGATGCGATGAGTTCGAGTGACCTCGCCAACCTCGCCGGTTGTGTTGCCGGCTCGGGCGCCACGCTTCTCACCGTCACGTCGGCCGATCTCATCGATGTCGAGTCGGGCGACGAGCAGGTGGCCAGCATCGAGTGCAGCGGTGATTCGCTCGGTCGAGTGGTCGTTCTGTCGGCCGGCAACGAAATGCTGGCCGGTCCCGTCGTCGGGCGGGAGCCCCGATTCATCGGCACCGACCCCGTGCGTCTGCTCACGTATGTGATCGATACCGGTCTGGCCGAGGCCGGCGATCGAGTCCTCGAAACCGTTCACCGCTGGATAGACGGCGAGCTCCGTCCCATGTCCGAGAGTCGGATCACATTCGAGGAATACCTTCGAGCGATCGGCCAGGAAGTCGTGCCGGACGAGCCACTGTCGAGGGCCGATCTCGTGGATCGAGCCACGCCGGCCGTCGTTCGCTTGTCGGCCGAGGATTGCGACGGGTCCGGCTCGGGAACGGGCACCGGATTCCTGGTCACTCCCAGCCTCGTCGTCACTGCGGCTCACGTCGTCGAAGGCACCCGGCAGATGGAGGTGCAGCTCAGCGACGGCACAACGCTGATGGCGCAGACCATCGGATTCGCCCCCGGCCAGGACACCGCGCTCGTCCAACTGCCCGAGCCGCTGACCGCCGTTCCTCTCACCTGGACCGACGAGGAGCCTCGCGTGGGTTCCGACATCACCGTGCTCGGTTATCCGCTGGGGCTCGATCTGAGCGTCACCGCCGGAACGATCAGCGGTGTCGGGCGCACCATCCGGTTCCCCAACCAAGAAGAGATTCCGAACGTTTTGCAAACCGATGCGCTCACCAACCCCGGCAACAGCGGTGGACCATGGCTCGACGACCGGGGCCGAATTGTCGGGCTGCACATCGCCGGACGCGACAATGCTCAGGGCATCAACTGGGGAGTGGAAGCCGCCGTTGTTCGAGATCTCGTGGCCCAATGGGAGACCGAACCCCAGCCCTACGCCCCATGTGCCCCGCCCGAGGCCTTTCCGGTCGCCGGATCGGTCGACCATTTGGCCCTGGAAGATGTGCGGGCCATGTTGTCCGATTACGCCGGTGGTATCACGGTTGGCGATTACGCCCTGGCCCACGATCGTTTGTGGAATCCGACCACCACGGTCGAGCGATGGTCAGCCGACCTCAGCTCGAGTGTGTGGAGCGAGGTCGAGATCATCGCCATCGAAAAGGCGCCCGACGATGTCGTGGCCGAGTTCGCGCCCGACTCCGTGGATTCTCTGTCGGTTTCGGTGCGGGCCGTCACCACCCAGGCCGCTCGTTTCGGTCCCGACGGTCAGGCCTGCACGGTCTGGATGCTCAAGTATCTGCTGGCCACCGAAGACGGCGTCTTCTGGAAGATCGCCAGCAGCAAGGGAAGTGTCCCCACCGCGTGCTGACCCCATGAGCCCTCCGTTCCGGTTCGCCTTTCAAGCCCGCAAGCTCGACGACCCGATCGACATCGCGGCCACTGCCCAGCGGGCTGAACACCTCGGCTATCAAGAGTTATTCTCGTCGGATCATTTCGGGTTGCGCGACCCTTTCATTCCGCTCGTGGTTGCGGCTCTGGCCACCGAACGGATCGGCGTCGGTCCCCTCGTTCTCAACAACGAGTTCCATCAGCCGGCGTTGCTGGCCCGCACCGCAGCCACCGTCGACCGGCTCACCGGTGGGCGGTTGGTGCTCGGGCTCGGCACGGGCTACATGCAGGCCGAGCACGACGCCATCGGCCACGAGCTCCGGCCTCCGGGCCTGCGAGTCACCCGATTCGGTGAAACGCTCGAAGTCCTGCGATCGCTTCTCGATGACGGCCACTGCCATTTCGACGGCGATCATCACCACGTGGCGGTCGACGATCTCGGCATCAAGCCCGTCCAGCGCCACGTGCGCTTTCTCGTCGGCGGTCATGGCCAACGGGTGGTCAGTCTCGCCGCACGGCACGCCGACATCTTTCAGTTCACCGGGCTCACCCACGACGAGTCCGGGGTGACCTTGGCCAGCGGCTTCGAATTGTCCGACGTGCTGCAACGAAAGCGGTGGCTCGAAGAAGCGGCGGGAGATCGCCTGAACGAGATCGAGTGCTCGGCGCTGGTGCAGTACACCTACGTCGGCAACGACGCAGCGAAGAAGTTGCCCGAGCTGATCGACGACTTCTCGCTCTCGGCCGAAAGCCTCGAGGCCTGCCCCCTCGTTCTCGTCGGCTCGCTCGAGCAGGTGATCGACAAGCTCGGTCGACTCCGCGAACAACTGGGCATCAGCCACGTCGTGATCCGAGATCTCGAAGGCTTCGCTCCCGTGGTCAAGGCCCTCACCGGGCACTGAGTTTCAGCTAGCACTGAGTTTCAGCTAGCACTGAGTTTCAGCTAGCACTGAGTTTCAGCTGGCACTGACTCCACGACTGGCGGTCGACGCTGCCGACAACGTCGTCTCCGAGTGGCCATCGCCGATCCACCCGAGGGAGAAGAGGCCTTCCGCTTGGTGGCTCGTCGGTCGCACGCTGCAACCGGTGCGAGAG
>JBBKXQ010000178.1:0-3107 GCA_037969565.1 Acidimicrobiales bacterium
ATCCAGTACTTCACTTCGGACCTCACCCGTTGTTGCAGGGCCCGGCTCAAACCGTGATCGTCACGGATCCGATCAACCTGGCGACGAAGGTGACGGTTGAAGGTGTCGACCGGCATCCGCCCCGCAGCCTCCACCAACCCGTCCTGCAAACCTGCCAGCGCTTGCCGGGTTGGTTCATCCAAGGAACGGGCCGTGCGTGCGATGGCGTCGAGATGCTCAGCACCGACACGGCCATCAGCCAGGGCCGAACTCAACGACGGCATGGCGTTGGCCACATCGGCTCGTGCTGCTTCCTTGCGGGCCGTGCCGGCCGAGACGTCGCCAACTCCGAGTAGCACGGCGCTGGCGTCAGCACCGGTGCCGGCGGCGGCGAGTTGGTTGGCTTGTTGCCCGATCCGCAGCTTCACCGAAGCCAATACACGTTCGACATCCCGAACTTCAGCGGTAGCGACGCGAAGGTCAGCCTCGTCCAAACCGGAGACGTCAATAGCCCGAAGGTCTCGGCTCACCCGGTGCAATGTGCTGGCTGCATTCGACATGGCACGTACTTCCCCAGGCCACACGGGCCCGTCAGATCCCGCCGATTGAACGACGTGAGATCGATTGAGTTAGGGGGAAGTCGGAACTTCGAACGGACGAACCGTACGAGTGAGAGTAGCGAACACCAGTTCGATTGTCCAGCAATATTGGCAAGGATTCTCGTGTGGTCGAACGGCGGTGATTGCTTGTTCTGAACCCTACGCATGCCCTGTGACATCCTCGATCTCGACCCGAACTCATCTGGCTGATCTCGCAACGAGCGCATACGGTCCGTGGATGCGCTTCAGCCATTGGATCGGAAACAAGCACTCGTGGGACGAGACGGTTCGCGCCGGCCTTCGTTCCGAACAGCAGGGTTGGGACGGGCTCTGGTTCGCTGACCACTTCATGCCCTTCGCCGGAGATCTCGGCGAACCCGTGAATGAAGTCTGGAGTGTTCTGGCTGGTCTGGCCCAAGCCACGGAGCGGGTGCGTCTGGGCCCGTTGGTCTGTGGCAACACGTATCGAAATCCTGCCGTTTTGATGAAGCAGGCCGTGACCACCGACCACATCGCCGGCGGTCGTGTGGTGCTCGGCATCGGATCGGGATGGCAAGAGAACGAGCACACGGCCTACGGAATGCCGTTCGGCACCTTCACTGATCGATTCGAGCGACTCGAGGAAGCGTTGCAGATCATGCTGAGCCTCCGCGACGAGGCGAGAACGTCGTTCCAAGGGAAGCATTACGAGATGGTCGACGCGCCGCTCGAGCCGAAGCCGGTCGGCTCCCTGCCGATTTTGATCGGCGGTGGAGGTGAGAAGAAGACGCTCCGGATGGTGGCCCAATACGCCGACGAGTGGAACGTCTGGGCCACTCCCGAAATCATGGCCAACAAGATCGAGGTACTCGACGAGCATTGCGAACGCCTCGACCGTGACCCGAACGACATCCAGCGTTCGGCCGTGGCCCTGGTGGTGTTGTGCAACGACGAGGCTGAGGCGCGGGCCATACGTGATCGTGGGCTGCCTCGTCCTGCGCTGATTGGCACGGCCGAACAGGTCCAAGAGCAGGTTGCCGCCTTCGCCGAAATGGGCGTCGACGAGCTGATCGTGCCCGACTTCAACCTCGGTGCCGAACCCTCCGGCCGTGATCTCGCCCTCGACCGCTTCTTCGACGAGGTTGCTGCTCCGTTCCGATCGGCCTGAAATTTCTGCCGAGGATCATTGCTCCGAACACCTGTTCGCAATTACACTGTTGTGATCCCGGTGGCCCGATGCCTCCGTCGGACCAACGAAGGGTGACTGTCACACGCCATCTCTACTGTCGGAAGTACTCAACTTCCTCACATCAGAGAACGGCCGACAGGCACCCGCCTCGGCAGACGCAACAGGAGAATCCCGTGGACAAGAAGAAGTCGCTCGACATGGCAATGGGTCAGATCGACAAGCAGTTCGGTAAAGGCTCGGTCATGAAGATGGGCGATCGCACCAACCTCGCGATCGGCACGATCCCCACCGGGGCGCTCGCACTCGACCTGGCCCTCGGTGTCGGCGGCCTGCCCCGTGGACGTGTGATCGAGATCTTCGGGCCGGAGTCCTCCGGTAAATCCACCCTGGCCATGCACGTGGTCGCCGAGGCTCAGCGCAATGGTGGCACCTGCGCCTACATCGATGCCGAGCACGCCATGGACCCGATCTACGCCAATGCCATCGGCGTCGACGTCGATGAGCTCCTGATCTCCCAGCCCGACACGGGCGAGCAGGCGCTCGAGATCGTCGACATCCTCGTGCGGTCGGCCTCGATCGACGTGATCGTGATCGACTCGGTTGCTGCACTCACCCCTCGGGCCGAAATCGAAGGCGACATGGGAGACACCCACGTCGGCCTCCAGGCCCGCCTGATGTCGCAAGCGCTCCGCAAGCTCACCGGCAACCTCCACAAAACCGACACCATCTGCATCTTCATCAACCAGTTGCGAGAGAAGATCGGTGTGATGTTCGGGTCACCCGAAACCACACCCGGCGGTCGTGCGCTCAAGTTCTACAGCTCGGTCCGTCTCGACATCCGTCGGATCGAGTCCCTCAAGGACGGGGCCGAGATCGTCGGCAACCGCACCCGGGTGAAGGTCGTGAAGAACAAGGTGGCCCCGCCATTCCGGCAGGCCGAGTTCGACATCATGTACGGCAAGGGCATCAGCCGTGAAGGTTCGCTCCTCGACATCGCCGTCGAAAAAGACATCGTCAAGAAGTCGGGTGCTTGGTACACCTACGAGGGCGAACAGATCGGGCAGGGTCGAGAGAACGTCAAGAAGTTCCTCATCGAGAACCCCGATCTCGTCATGGAGATCCAAGACAGGGTCCTCAAAGAAGTCGGTCTGATCAAAACCGACGACGTCGACCTCACGAGCAGCGACGACGCATCGCTCGACGATCCGATCTCGCTCGACGAACCCATATCGCTCGATTGAGCAGTCTTTCCATCAATCTCCCAAGGGCTCCATACCAATAGCCCGCCCGGCCCGGTGCCGCTCGCGATCCACGATTGCGAGTAGGGCCGGGCGGGCTATTGGTATGGAGCCCTTGGGAGA
>JBBKXQ010000179.1:0-2551 GCA_037969565.1 Acidimicrobiales bacterium
TTGATAAGGACGGCACGCTTATCGACCTGGACAGCACTTGGTTCGGAATCACCGAGGCTTGGATCGAGGCGGTCGCAGTCGAACCCGGCGATATCGAGCTTCTGAGGCAGTCACTTGGCCTCGACAACCGGGGGTTCCTGGTGCCGGGCGGGGTGGCTGCTACCGGTACCTTCCGGGAAATCGAGCGCGCGACCCGGCTCACCATGGCTGCCAACTCGGCAACCATTGACGATCGGCTAGAAGAAGCCCGTGAGATAGTCGCCAGGGCGATCCCCAATTTGCCGGTCCATCCGATCGGCGACGTTCGCACGACGATGCGCCGGTTGAAGGAGCACGGGCTGGTTCTCTGTGTGGCTTCGAGCGACGACGAAGCAACGATTGTGCGGCACCTCGACCAGCTGCAGATCGCAGAATTTGTTTCGGCGCTGATCGGGGGAGACGGACCGGTGACGCCCAAGCCCCATCCGGCCAGCTTGTGGTACCTGAGTGAGCAGGTAGGTATCGCCACTGAAAGAATGCTGATGGTTGGCGACTCATTTACTGATCTTGGCGCAGCCCGAGGCGCCGGGGCGGCTGGGATTTTGGCGGTCGCGCCTCGGCACCATCCGAGTCCGATCGAAGAGCTCTCCGATGGTCTCATCGGGTCGATTCAAGAAATCATCGTGACTGGCTGAGCGGTTACGGCTCCCGACGTTGCTTCGCGTATCGCGTCCACAAACTCGACGGCCGATCCGGCTGGGACCGCTGCGACCACACGAACGTCTTCTCCGTAATCAGACTCGACGATTGACGCTTCAAAGCTGGCCAGCACCCGGGTGATTGTTGACGAGAGTCCGTAGGGATACACGAGTTCCCATTCGCTCAGGATCCGTCGGCTCACGATGGTGGCGGCTTCGAGCACCGCTGCCGCGGCACCGCCATACGCCCGGATCAGGCCGCCGGTTCCCAGGTTGGTTCCCCCGTAGTACCGGGTAACGACGACAACGATGTCGTGCAGATCGGCTCCTTGAATCCTGCGCAGAATGGGCGGCCCGGCCGTCCCACCCGGTTCGCCATCATCAGAGCTTCGCTCCCGCCCGTCACTGAGACGATACGCCCAGCAGTGGTGAGTCGCCCCCGGTTCCTGGTGCTTGATGGAATCCACCAACGTCAGGCACTCTGGCTCGTTTGTCGCCGGTGCGGCATCAGCGATAAACCGAGATCCATTGATCTTGTCGATCTCGTGACGAGTCGGCCGTTCGATCGTCTCGATCGCGTCGTTGTTCATCTGGTGGAACGTTAGCGATGGGTGCGGTTCCTACTGGCCGGGGAGGTGCTTCGTCTATGTTGGTGCACAGCGAGGAGGGCTACATGGTCAAGTTTTCCGACGGCCCGGAGATCGAAGTTGTGGTCGATATTGCAGCGGCACCGGAACGGGTTTGGGAGCTCATCTCGGACATCAATCTTCCGGCACGATTTCAGAACGAGTTCAAACGCGCCGAGTGGGTGACCGCAGGTCCCGCTCTGGGAGCCGAGTTCACCGGCCACAACGAACGTAAGGGTTTCGAGTGGGACACCTCATCTTGGCTTGTGGAGTACGAACCGTTGAAGTCGTTCGGGTGGGCGGTGTCTGACCCGGTGAACCCGGGCGCCACCTGGACCTACCGGTTGTCAGAAACTGCCGACGGCACCAGGTTGATCTTTCATCGTCGGCTCGGTCCTGGCCCCAGCGGGATCACCGGGATCATCGCCCGCCACCCCGAAGACGAGGAAGCGATCATCGCGGCGCGTGACGCCGAGCAGACTCTCAACATGCAGGGCGTCGTTGACGGGATAAAGCATCTCGCCGAAACGCCTGATTGATCGAGCGTTAGGCGTTCGCCCCGAAGATCGACTTGACCTCGAGGAACTCCTCGAAGCCATGCTCGCCCCATTCGCGGCCATTGCCGGACTGTTTGTAGCCGCCGAACGGTGCATTCGGATCGCCGAGCGCTCCGTTCACGTGAACCATTCCGGTTCGGATCTGGCGGGCCACCTTGCGAGCCCGGTCCTGGTCGCCCGACGACACATAGCCGGACAACCCGTACTGGGTGTCGTTGGCAATGCGAATGGCATCAGCTTCGTCTTCGTATCCGATTATGGATACGACCGGACCAAAGATCTCCTCGCGAGCAATGGTCATGTCGTTCGTGACGTTGGCGAACACGGTTGGCTTGATGAAGTAGCCGCGCTCGTGGCCTTCGGCACGGCCCGTGCCACCCGTTACGAGTTCGGCGCCTTCGTCGATGCCCTTCTCGATCAGTGCCTGGATCTTGTTGTACTGCGTCTCGGAAACCACCGGACCGATCGTCGTGGCTTCGTGGCCCGGATGGCCGACGACGATATTTTCTGCGGCTGCCTTTGCGTAACCGGCTGCTTCGGCCATCCGGGCCTGCGGCACGAGGATCCTCGTGCCGGCATTGCACGACTGGCCCGAGTTGCGGCACATACCTTTGACATCACGGGCGATGACAGCTTCCAGGTCGGCGTCGTCGAGGACGATGTTGGCCGACTTCCCTCCGAGTTCCTGGGC
>JBBKXQ010000180.1:0-19222 GCA_037969565.1 Acidimicrobiales bacterium
CGGCACCGCAGCACGCTCCGGCACCGCCGCAGCCGGCACCGCAGCACGCTCCGGCACCGCAGGCGACAGCCTCCCAAATGGTCGGCGCTCAGCCCCACCCCTGAGCGAACGCCGGCCACGGCCGAAGCCCGGCAGTTGGTCTTGTCCTGACCGCCGAATTACGTTCCTGGAATGCCGGAGACCTACGCCAGTCGCCTGACCACGCTCGCCCGTGAACAGGGCGAACGACCAGCAATCACCTTCGAGGGCCGCACGGTCACGTTCAGCGACTTCGAACGCCGGACCAACCGACTGGCGCGACACCTTCAAGACATGGGCGCTCAGGTCGGCGACTTCGTCACGATCGCCGAACCGAACTCGATCGAGTTCCTCACGTCGGTTGCGGCCTGTTGGAAGATCGGGGCGATTCCTCAGCCCGTGTCCGCCCGCCTCCCCAAATTCGAGCTCGAAGCGATCGTCGAACTCGCACAACCGACGGTCATCATCGGCGCCAGCTTCGGTGATCGACCAAGCCTGCCGGTCGGTTTTGCCCCGTCCGAAGAACTGTCCGACGCACCGCTGCCCGATGCGGTCTCCCCGGCGTGGAAAGCACCGACCTCGGGCGGCTCGACGGGCCGACCGAAACTGATCGTGTCGGGCGATCCGTCGCTGATCACCGACAGCACCGGATCGCTTGGTGCCGCCCTCGGTGCCCACCGCGAAGCAACCATGGTGATCCCCGGTCCCCTCTACCACAACGGTCCGTTCATCTGGACGGCAACGACGATTCTCAACGGTGGTCATGTCGTTCTACTGGGCCGGTTCGACGCCGAGAAGACCTTGGCCGCCGTGCACGATCATCGAGCAACGGCGATCTACCTCGTGCCAACGATGATGCAGCGCATGTGGAAACTACCCGACGACGTGAAGGAGGCGTACGACCTCTCCTCTCTCGAGCGAGCGGTCCATCTGGCCGAGCCCTGCCCCGAATGGCTGAAGGAGGTCTGGCTCGATTGGATCGGCCCTGACGCGCTGTGGGAGCTGTATGGCGGCACCGAGGGTCAAGCCTCCACACTCCTGAGCGGCACGGAATGGCTCGAGCACCGTGGCTCGGTCGGGAAACCCATTTCGGGCGAAATCAAGATCTCGGACGAGGACGGCAATGACCTCTCGGCCGGGGAAATCGGCGATGTCTGGATGCGAGCGGTTGGTCGAGACACCCCGACCTACCGGTACATCGGTGCCGAACCCGAAGAACGGAACGGCTGGGAATGTCTGGGCGACATCGGCTGGATGGATTCCGACGGCTACCTCTATCTCGCTGATCGCCGCAAAGACATGATCCTGATCGGCGGAGCCAACGTGTATCCGGCTGAGGTCGAAGCGGCAATCGCAGCCCATCCCTCTGTTTCGTCGTGCGCCGTGATCGGCCTGCCCGACGCGGACAAGGGGAATCGTGTCCATGCGATCATCGAGCCCGCGAAACCGGTGTCGACCGACGACCTGCTGGCGTTCCTCGCCGACCGATTGGTCCGCTACAAGATGCCGCGTTCATTCGAATTCGTCGACGAACCGCTGCGAGACGACGCCGGAAAGGTCCGACGGGCCACGCTCCGAGCCGAACGAATACCCCCGCCCGACAGCCCCACATCCGGGGGCCCGGAACGCACCACGACTTCCTGAGCACGGACGGTCGCCACTTCTCTGGGGTCACCGGCACTACGGTTCATCCCCATGAGAGAACCGGTGGTTGAACTCATCGACGAGTTCTTTCTCGCCCGCAAGCCGAAGAAGCATTCCGACCACACCCTGGCGGCCTACCACCGCGACCTCAATGCCGTGCTCGGCCACCTTGCCGAGGTACTCGACAAGGCTCCGAACGAGGTGCTCATCGGTGACCTCTCGGTTCGGGTGTTACGGCGAGGTTTCGCCCGTATCTCCCATCAATCGGCAGCAACGATCTCTCGCACGTGGTCCACCTGGAATCAACTCTTCACTTTTTTGGTCGCCGACGGCATTGTCGAAGGCAACCCCATGGCGGCTGTGGAGAAGCCACGCGTGCCGAAAAGCCGACCAAAGGCCATCACCGGCGATGACAGCGTCGAGCGACTCCTTCGAGTCGCTGCCACCGGACGGAAAAGTGCTCGCAACCCATGGCCGGAACGAGACCTTGCGATCGTTGTCACGCTCGTCACGTGCGGACTCCGACTCGCCGAGCTGCTGTCCCTGTCGATTCGGTCGATCGATGGTCCCCCCGACGACCGGGTCATCGGGGTTCGGGGCAAAGGCAACAAGGAGCGGACCGTGCCGCTCGAAGCCGAGGTCGAAGCCGTGCTCAGCAGCTACCTCGAATCCCGATTGCGGCGCTTTCCCGGCCGAATCGCAGCCGATGCGGCCCTGTTCGTGGCCAACAACGGCGAGCCCATGCGGCGGGGCGCGCTCCAGTACATGATCGAACAGCTCTACCGGGAGGCCGGCATCCGCAGTCGTGTGCCGGCGGGGGCCCTCGTTCATGCCCTCCGCCACACGTTTGCCACTTCCCTGGCTCGCAACGGAGCATCGGGAACCGAGCTGCAGCGGCTCCTCGGTCATGAATCACTGGCAACAACGCAACGTTATGTCGACGCCACGGCCCGAGAGGTTCGCCAAGCTGCCCGCGCCAACGATGCCTACCGAGCGCTCCGAGAGGTGGTCTGACCACAACACCCCGCTCAGCAACGCACTTCACAGGTTGTATTCGGGTACACGTTGGCGGCAACCTTCTCCGGTCCAATCGAGGTAGGAACAGATCTGATGTCGCGCCGTATTGAAGTTGAACTCACGAGTAACCGGGAAGACGGGACGTGGACGTGGCGAGCGGCCGGGGCCAAACAGCCCAAGGGCGTTCTGAACGCCTCCTTGCTCTATGACGATGCCGCCACCGGGGATGTCTGCAAGGTCGAAGCCGACTTCCTGCTCGACGGCATCGAAATCGTGGAGGTCTTCCCGCCGAAGGCCAAGAAGGCGCGCACCGAAATCCTCGAGATGAAGCATCGCGAGCTTCGTGACGACGAACTCGTCACCGAGACGCGAGCTCCGAAATCCGATCGTGGTGGTCGGGGCGGCCGCGACTCCCGCGACGACCGCGGTGGTCGCAAACGTCGCGAAGGTGGCGGTGGCCGAGGTGAAGGCTCGGGTGAGCGACCGAACCGTGAATCTCGTGGCCCACGTCGGCCCGAGCCAGAACTGCGACCGAAAGCCAAGCGGCTCCGAGCGAAGCACGTTCATCGGGATGCTGTTCTCGCCGAAGTACCCGAGGAGCTCCGCCCCATCGCCGAGCAGGTCGCCAAGGGTGGCATGCAAGCCGTTCGCGCCGCGATCGAGAAGCAGAACACCGAAGCCAAAGAGGCGGGAACACCAGAAATCGTGTCGGGCCCGGTGATCAAGATCGCCGAAGACCTTCTTCCCAAGCTCAAAACCGCCGAGTGGCGAGACCGTGCAGAGGCCGCAATCGCCGATCTCGCCGAGCTCGATCTTCGTGATCTCCGTTCGGTGGTCGTTGCCTCCGACGTCGCACGTGACGACGAGGGCAAGGCCATCGCCGAGCAGCTCCGCACAGGACTCAACGAGCGCATCGAAAACGACCATCAGCAGTGGCTGGCCGACATCCAAGAGGCCGTTGACGGTGGGCGCTCGGTCCGGGCCCTTCGTCTCAGCTCACGACCAGTGAAGGCGGGCGCTCCTCTGCCGCCCGAACTCGCGTCGAAACTCACGGCGATGGCCAACGAGGGCCTGTCGACTGATGGTGGCCAAGACCGCTGGGCAACGGTAATCGACGCCGTCGCCTACTCACCGATCCGCAACGCCGTCGTCCCCACCGGCTACCCAGCGGAACCGTCGAAGGAACTCCTCGAAGCCGTACGACGGGTCGCTGACCGCGTTCCCGCTATTGCCGCTCACTTCGGTATCGACCCGAGCGAAGCGTCGAAGGCGAAACGTCGTCGTCCGGCGAAGAAGGCCGGTTCGAAGCCGGCTGAACGCCGCGAGGGAGAGCCCGACAGCCGATCGAAGCCGGCCGGCAGAAAATCCGACAGCGCCAAGTCCGACACCGGCAAGAAAAAGCCCTTGCCACCCGTTCCCGGAGCCGAGAAGAAGGCCGAACCGGCCGAGGCAGCATCCGACTCCACCCCAGACACCGAACCTGCCGTAGAAGCCGAAACTCCCGTCGAGGCAGAAACCGCAGCTCCCGTCGAGACTGCAGCTCCCGTCGAGGCAGAGACCGAAGCTCCCGTCGAGGCAGAAACTGCAGCTCCTGTCGAGGCAGAGACTGCAGCTCCCGTCGAGACCGAAACTCCTGTCGAGGCAGAAACTGCAGCTCCCGTCGAGGCCGAAGCTCCTGTCGATGCCGAGGTTGAGTCGGCAGAATCCAAGGAAGACTGATCGTTTCGACCCTCTGGGGCGCGGGCCCTACAGTCCCGCCCCATGATCGAAACAACCGTCGATGGCCACGTATTGGTCATCACCATCAATCGTCCCGAAGCTCGCAATGCCGTTGATGGCGATGTAGCCGAGGGAATTGAAAAGGCGATCGACCGACTCGAAGACGAGGACGATCTCTGGGTGGGGGTGATCACCGGCACCGGGTCGGTGTTCTGCGCCGGGGCCGACTTGAAGGCCGTCGCCTCCGGTGACAGCGGCCGGCTGTTCACCGACCGAGGTGGTTTTGCCGGACTCGTCAGTCGCCAGCGGTCGAAGCCGCTGATCGCTGCCGTCGACGGACCGGCGCTGGCCGGCGGGACCGAGATCGTGCTGGCCTGTGATCTGGTCGTTGCATCGTCCAACGCTCGATTCGGTGTTCCGGAGGTCAAACGTTCGCTGGTCGCAGCCGCCGGGGGCCTCTTCCGGCTGCCGAAGGCTCTACCTCGGAACATCGCCACCGAGCTGGTGATCACCGGCGACCCGATCAGCGCCGAACGAGCTCATCACTTCGGGCTCGTGAACGATCTTTGCGCACCGGGGGACGCACTGGCTCGAGCCATGGTGATGGCCCAGCGGATCACCGTGAATGCCCCACTGGCGGTGCGTGAGAGTCTCGGGGTGATGAACGCGGCCGAGGGACTCAGCGATGCTGAGGGTTTCGGGCTCTCCAACCAAGCGATGCGGCGCTTGGCCAAATCGGAGGACTACCGCGAAGGCCCTCGTGCATTCATCGAGAAGCGCCCGCCGGAGTGGCAGGGCCGCTGACCTGGAATCAGGTCAACAGGTTGCGGTGAACCACGAGCAGCCGGGCCTTGAGGCCGAAACTCTCGAAGAAGTTCTTCGTGTTTCGATCGCCGGGCAGCGCTCGGCAGTCGACTCCGAAACAGCCTCGTTGGGTGAACTCGGCGATCAGGAGATCCATGATCGCCTCACCAATTCCTGACGCTCTGGCTTCGGCGGTGACCACGAGGTCGTCGATCCGACCGAGCCGTCCCCCATCATCGAGCGTTTCGATCCGAGCCAGCGCATAGCCGAGGGGGACTCCGCAATAGCTGCCGATCACGACAAGACCGTCGTCATTGTTCAGTAATCGAGCGGCCCGTTCGTGGGCCGGACCACCGCTTTCGCGGCGAAGGAAAAGCGGCCCTCCGCGATGTTCTTGGATCTGGAGGGCGATGTCCGCACCAATCCGCTCGATGGCTTCGAGGTCATCAACGGTGCCGAATCGTGCGGTCTCACCGTCTACTAAAGGGTCAGAGGTCAAGATCAGGCCTCGGAAAGTCGGGCGAGTTTGGCGAGGATCGTTTTGCGCTTCTGACCCACTGCCTCATGGCGGCCGATCTGATCCCGCTCGGCGGCTTTCAGATCGGGAAGAATCTGGATGATCTCCTTGGCCGTCAACTGGTCGTAGTCAGGAATCGGGAACGAGTTCGGGTCGGCAACGCCGTCGGCCAACGGGCCGGGGTATTGCTTGTCCACCGAGGGTTCGGCCACGTCAACCACCTCGTAGACGGGTGGGACGGCCTTATCGGTGTCGCTGAGGCCAACGATCGACCCGAACTCGCTGATCCCTCGAGCCAGCAAGCCGGCAGCTCCACCCACTGCTGAGCCCATGGCCAATCCAACCGCACCCTCGATTCCACCGCCACCCTGACGAGCCGCCATCTGTCCCAACACGCGGGCGAGTTGCACTTGGCTCTTGCCTCGACGGACCAGGGTGGGAATCACGTTCTGGTACTCGTAGATCATGCCCACCGGGGCGTAGACGAAGAGATCGATGAGCTGCTCGAGCGGCTTGGGTTCCTGCTTGTCTTCACTCATGGGTCGAACAACTCCGATTCGAGGGGGGAATGGGATCAGAGCGGTTTACAGGGCTCGACACCGTCACCCATCGAACAGGGCGGAGGATTCGCCCGTCCGGACTCGTGGGTCACAACCAGGAAACACATGCCGCACACGAATTCGTGGGTTCGCTTGGACGGAACGTTCGGAGTGCCCGGCTCGTCGTCGTCGTCGTCATCATCGTCGTCATCCTCGGCCGCCATGCGGTTCTTCAGAATGGCGTCGAGGTCTTCTTCGACATCATCGGGGTCGAGCTCGTCGTCGTCGTCTTCTTCGTCTTCGACCTTGCGAGCCTTGGGGCGCGCTTCTTCGGCCTCTTCGTCATCGTCATCGTCGTCGTCTTCGACATCTGCGGCTTCGTCGCCGAAGTCGTCATCTTCGAGGTCTTCGACAGCATCAGGATCGATTTCTACGTCTTCGATGTCGCCGACTTCATTTTCTTCTTCGTCGTCTTCTGCTTCGATGTCCTCGACTTCGTCGATCTCTTCGATGTCATCACTCATGTGTTTGCCTGTCGCAGTGGGGGCCGAACGAGGCGGACTCTACACAGTCGAACCAGTAGTGCGCCTCATGGGCGAAGAGTTCTCTGTGCCAGGTGCCACCCGGGTGGCCGACCCTCCTGATGGGGGTGGCGTGGGGTGACCGAGGCCCATCTACGACGGTGAGAAGAACCGACGGTTGGCGTTGACACTGGCGACATAGTGATCCGTCGAGGAGTATCGGATTCCGGCTTTCACCGCTCCAGGTCCTTGGTAGTAACCGGCCAGGGCCAGATCTTCGGAACCGAGGTAGGAGATCAAGTAGCGAAGATACCGAGCACTCATTCTGATGTTGTCTTCGGCCACCGCAGAATCGAGGCTCGGATCGCCGATGAGATCTGAGGCGATCCAGACTCCGGTCCGAGGCATGATCTGGCCGATCCCAACGGCCCCCTTCGACGAGACCACCGTGTTGTTCCATCCCGACTCATGCCAGGCCACCGCCATCAAGTAATCGACCGCGAGGCCATTGACCGATGCCCACTTCTCGAAATGCGGGATCAGTCCCGACTTGGCTGCGTCGGCCGTGATCCGACTCTTCATGTTCGGATAGCTGCCTCCGGCCGTCGAGGGCGGACTTGCCGGTGCCGCCTGTGGGACGACCTGAGGAACCGCCGACGAGCCCGGAATGTTCAACACCTGCCCCACCCGGATCCGATTCGGATCAGCGATCGAGTTCAGCTCCATCAAACTGGCCCGCCGAACCTTCAACTTCACCGCAATCCCACCGAGGGTGTCGCCCCTCACCACCGTGTAGACACCGCCACTCGCAACAGCCACCGCGGGTGTGGCCTGAGGAACGACCGACTGCGTTCCCGCGCTGGCTGAACTCTTGTGGGTCGTCGGGATGCTCAGTACTTGCCCGACACGGATCCGATTGGGATCGCTGAGGCCGTTCTCGGCCATGAGTACGGCCGTGGACGTGCCGGCGTCCATGGCGATCTGCGACAGCGTCTCGCCCGGCCCGACCTTGTGGGAATTGTGAGCTAACGCCGGCGTGGCGAGCACACCGATGGTGAGAGCGAACACGCTCAATCTTGTGAGCGTCCGACGAGAATTCATCCTTCTCCATCGGCCAAGATCGGGCGCCGATGAGCACTATTTGGAGGTGTTTCGGGCTGTCAGGCCAGTCCGAATTCGGCCCGTTTGCCCTCGGCCCGGCGCTCGGCATCGAGACGCTCGAGGTCGGTCTCGGTGGAGTGATTGACGAAGGTCATCATCTCGGCGATTGCGTGGTGACCCGCTGTCTCGGCGATGTGCGTGTGCATCTGCTGCGCAACCGTGCGGTAGGCAGGATGGCCCTGCGGTGTCGATCTCAGCTCGAGCATGTGCATGGCCGCCCGAGCGTTGAGGTTGAAGTTGAATCGAACTCGATACGCCAACGCAACGGCGTAGGACGCCTGCGACCCGAACGGTGGTTCGAGAGCGTCGTAGAGGTTCGCCGAGCGCTCCATGGCGGCGTCGAACTCGTCGGCCACCCCTGCCTCTTCGAGAAGTTCGGG
Organism: Acidimicrobiales bacterium; assembly: GCA_037969565.1. Classification (GTDB taxonomy): domain Bacteria; phylum Actinomycetota; class Acidimicrobiia; order Acidimicrobiales; family SZUA-35; genus SZUA-35. Next base: position 8,321 of record JBBKXQ010000180.1, read on the forward strand.
ACGGGTGTAACCGTGTTTGGGGGTGAGTTGCTGCCAATCGACCGTGAGAAGCCGATGTCGTTGGAGGTCGCGAAAGGCTCCGTAGTCGGCGAGTACGTCGAACCGGTAGAAGGGCCGTTCGATGGCTCGACCAGGCCGGTGGCGCCGATTTCTGCGCTCACCCACATAGGCCCGGATCACCCGCAAGCGATCTTCGACCGTCATCGCTCGGACTTGGCGCTCGATTTCCCGCTCGGACAGTTGCGACGCCGGATACAACATCGAGGCCACGACTTTGATCTCGGCGTCCGGATCGAAGTCGATCAGGTCGACCGAAGCCTCCTGATCGGTGGGGCCAGAGGTGTCCAGGAGATCCTCGGCCAGATCTTCGATCGAGGCTCGGGTTTCGGCGAGATAGTCGCTCCATGCGCCGCCTCGCTCGGGCAGGTCGACCCGCTTCACGAAGGAGGGGATCACCTTCCGAAGCTCGGTGAGGATCAGATCGGCGTAGAGCCGGGCTTCTGGGAGCGGGTGCGACCGCATCCGCAGCAGCATCGCTTCGTACGCCTGGCCGGTGCCGTACATGCCGACGTTCGACTGGGCTGCAGCCGGAAGGATGCCGCGCACAGCATCGAGTGCCTTGGCCTTCACCGCCGTCCGATAGATGAAGTCACTGTCGCCGCTGGATTTCGGAGTGACCTTCTTGACATGCTCCTGCACGATCGGGGCGAGCTGGGCGTAGGTGTCGAACATGCGGTCGAGATCGCCGACATATCTGGTGCCGAGTTCGCTGGAGAGGATTTCGGTATCGCGGTAATACCGATACCGACCATCGGCCCGCGAGTCGTAGGCGATATAGCGCGTGGATTGCTCGAGATACGAGGCCAGGCGCCCCCATTCCAGCACTTTGGTGAGCAGGTTCGATGCTTGCTCACAGGCGAGGTGCACCCCACCCAACTGGGCAACGGAGTCGTCGCCGTACTCGACGAAAACCCGCTCGTAGAGCTCCTCGGCCCGGTCGAGGCCGACGGTGGCGTCGATCGTGGCGTCGCCCTCGATGTCGAGTTCGCCGACGAATTCGTCGAGGAACAAACGCCGAAGGCTCTTGGCCGACCGGGAGTAGCGAGCGAACAGGGCACCCTTCACGACCTCGGGCAAGTTCACCAACGCAAACACGGGCTGATCGAGGTTGGTGAAGTACCGCCGGAGGACGTCAGCTTCCTCCGGGGTGAATTGTTCGACGACGTAGGCTCCCACCGCGTCAGAGGTTATTCACAGATCGGAGAAGAGTCGCGGATCCGTCAGCCGACCAGCACAAATGCGTCGGGATCGAGATGCACACGAATCGTTCGAACCGAGCCGAATCTGACGCCGTCGACTCGCACCGGTGTCTTCCGAGCGAAGGTGTGTTCCCACGAGGGGCCCCGAGCGGTCTTCAGCCCCGGATGAGGCAGATGCGTGCCGGCCCGAGCCCGAGTTCGAGCCATGAGGAGCTGACGAGTGGGCAGCCGACCCCAGGTGATGTCGACCCTCCCATCGTTTGGATGGCCTCGGGGCCCGAGATAGAGATCACCGAGCCACGCCGCATTCATCACCACGGCGAAATGGCCCAACCACAGGGCGTTCCTCACGACGACGTGGGCAACAAACGGCCGGGCCGGGCCGTCGTCGAGTTCGACCCATCCCAGATCCATCGGAAACCGCTTCGCATCGGGCCGGCCCACACCGGAGAATCCCAGCGTTCGGTGAACGTCGCCAGCGGCGACCCGAACGACCTGACCGTCGGCCGCGAGCGCCGCCAGATCGGCATCATCGAGAGCCAGTGTCGCATCGAGGTCGCCCTCGACCGTCGACGAACCCCAGGGTTCACCCTTGCGGATCGTCACCGTCGGCACCCTCGGTGGTGTCCTCGTCGGCACGTTCCGTGAGAACGCCTTCCGTATCGACACTCTCTGTGATGCTGTCGTCGGGAACTTGGGAAGTCACACCAAGGTCGACAATCGACGAGGCTGCCACCAAGTCTCGGAAGATGCCCTCGGCGGCCGCGGCGGCAGCTTTCCGTGTGCGTGGCACCGGCGCCAGTTGAGCGATCTGGCGAAGCAAGTCGATCAGGATCTTCGCCGTGCGAACGAAGTCGCCGGCGGTGATCTCTTCCGGACCGAGCACGTCGTGAAGGTCGCCACCAACCTCCCAGCCATGGGCAACAGCCATGAAGCCGGCATCCGGTTGGCGGCTCTGCGGCAGTTTGGCGTCTCGTTCCCGCCGACTCAGGTCTCGGTGCAGTTTGGTGAGCGAACCGAAACGGCGACGTAGCTCGGCCGTCGGGAACCAAACCTGCACCTCGGGTCCACTGCGACGATCTTCGAAGGCGAACGTCGAGGCCAGGGCGGCCACCTCGGCCGATTCGAGACCATCGAACAGCCCTTGTTCGAGTGCCTCCACCAACAGCAGATCACTCTCGTGATAGAGGCGGGCCAGGCGCGCCCCGCTGTCGGTGAGCGACCACCCGTCGAGGTGGCCCCGCTCCTCGAGCAGTCCGATCACCCGGTCGAATTGGGTGGCGAGCGAATCGGTGCGTTTGGCCATCGCCGTTTGTAAGGCGCTGATCTCGACATCGAGCTTTTCGAGACGGCGCAGCTGCTTCCGGGCCGCTGGAGGTACGTCAGCCACCGAAGAAAGCGAACCGCTCGGCTCCAGACTGCGCCTCGCCGACAGCGGTAGCCGCGAAGCCTTGATCAACAGTCGACTGGTTTCGAAGATGAAGGAAACGCTGTGCGGGAGATACGGCTCGGGGAGATCGACCACCCCGATGGCGACCGGAGGCGACCGAAGCTTTTCGACCGTGACCTCGTGGGTGTCGGCTGAGTCGTCGACCACGACCACCTTGATACGGCGACCTTTGCGGTAGGCCACCGAGAGCGCAACCACCGGAGTCGGCAGACCTGGTCCATCGAGGTCGAGGATCTCACCGGGACGGATACGACTCAGCGCGAACGCGATGTCCTGGCTGTCGGCCTCCTGCATGGCCGGCGTGGCGATGGCCGCCACGAGCTGCTCGATCGGACCGAATTCTTTCTCGATCCGACCGGCGATCTGACGACGGCGGTCATCGAGACGTTCCAGACTTTGTTCAACCCGAACGACGTCAGCATCAGTGCGAAACTGGGCGAACGAGAGGTTGAGCAATTGGCGGGCCCGCGCCTGGTCGTAGCGGCGAACCAGATTGGCAGCCATGTTGTAGGTGGGTCGAAAGGCCGACGTGAGCACGAAATCTCGGCTCGCAGCAAGGCCCGCCACCTGCTCGAACCGCACAAATGGCGACCAGAGCACAACCGCTTGTCCATGGCTGTCGATCCCGCGTCGCCCGGCCCGGCCCGTGAGCTGGGTGTATTGGGCGGGTGTGAGCGCCTCGTGATGTTCACCCGTCCATTTGGTGAGCTTTTCCAGTACGACGGTGCGGGCCGGCATGTTGATCCCGAGCGCCAAGGTCTCAGTCGCAAACACCACTTTGGTGAGGCCCCGAACGAAGCAAGCCTCGACGGTCTCCTTCATCGGGGGGACCATGCCCGCGTGGTGGGGCGCAACACCGGCTTCGAGCCCCGCAACGAAGGTGTCGTATCCGAGAACTTTTCGATCGGCTTCGCTGAGCACATGGAGCCGCTCGTCGATGATCGCTCGGATTTTCGACCGTTCGGCGGAGTTGGTGAGCAGAAGGCCCGATTCGAGTACGGCCTTGGCCGCATCGGTGCACGCCGCCCTGCTGAAGATGAAGAAGATGGCCGGAAGCAGATCGTGCTTCTTCAGCGTCTCGGCAACGTCGATCCGGGTCGGGGTGCGCCACGGGGTCGGCGCCCGCCGTGCCTTTGGACCCTTCGTGGCGCCCGGTCTGCGGAGGTCGGCATCGAACCGGAACCCCTTCTGGTTCGGCTTCATGTGGATCAACGTCTTGATGAGATGGAGTTTGGCGCTCTTGCGCTCCCCCACCAGGTAGAGGTTCTCCAGGTCAACCGGACGTTGATGCTCGATGACGAGATCGGTGTCGCCTCGGACCGTGCGCAACCACTCGGCCAGTTCGTCGGCGTTGGAGACGGTTGCCGAGAGGGCCACGAGTTGAATGCGACGAGGAAGGTGGATGATGACTTCTTCCCAAACCGGCCCTCGGTAACTGTCCTGCAGATAGTGCACTTCGTCGAGGACGACGGATTCGAGCCGATCGAGTGTGCGACCCGCATACAGCATGTTGCGAAGCACCTCGGTGGTCATCACGACCACGGGCGCATCGCCGTTGATCACATTGTCGCCGGTGAGCAAACCGACGTTGTGTTGACCATGTTCGGCGACCAGGTCATGGAACTTCTGGTTCGAGAGCGCCTTGATCGGCGTCGTATAAAACACTCGGGAACCGTGAGCCAGCGCTCGGTGGACGGCGTAGGACGCAACCAGCGTCTTTCCTGCCCCGGTCGGGGCCGCCACGATCACGTTCCGGCCGCCGTCGAGGGCGTCGAAGGCCTCGGTTTGGAAGCGGTCGACCTCGAAGCCGAGTCCGGCGAGAAATTCGGCCATCCCCTCGGCCTCGGCCCTGCCACCTTCAGGCAACTCAGGGACCTCGGGGGACGCATCCTGACCGGATGTCATGGGGTGTTGTCGAGATTCATCAAGAAACGTCGAGGCGGTGCTTCGTCATCCGCCCACCGACAATCAGCGACATCTCGTAGAAGACGTACATGGGGACCGATAGCACGAGCAGGGTGAACGGGTCGCCGGTTGGCGTGATGATCGCGCCGAGGATCACGACGAAGACGACGGCAAGTCGACGATTCTTTCGCAGGGTGTGCGTCTGCACGAGCCCGACGAGCTGGAGGAAGACGAGAATCAGCGGGAGTTCGAACGCCAGACCGAAGGCGAGCAGCATTTTCACGAAGAAGCTGAGGTAGATCGGGGCCGAGAAGAACTGCTCGAATCGTTCTTCCTCGCCGAAACCGGAGAGCACTTCGAGCGCTCGGGGGAGAAAGAGGTAGGCCACGGTCATGCCCATGACGAGCAGACCCACTGCAACCACCAAAAAGGGCGCAAGTACTCGCTTCTCGTGGGGATAGAGCCCAGGAAGAATGAATCGGCCAATCTGATACAGGATCACGGGAAGGGCCAGGATCAGGCCTCCGTAGCCGGCCAGGCTGATGACGACCGAGAATTGGTCGAGGGGGCCCGTGACCAGGAACGTGCATTGATCGGACGGTCGAATGTTGCAGTAGGGCTCGGAGAGGAAACGGAAGATGGTCTTGTTGAAGATGTAAACGACAATCGCACCGACGAACACGGCGGCCAGCGATTTCATGATGCGGCCCCGCAGCTCGGACAGGTGGTCGACGAGCGCCATCTCTCCGGCTTGTTTGTGCCGACTGGGCACTGGGTCGGCCGAACTCGAGTTGCCCGATCGACCTGGTCGAAACCTCATCACGTTTGTTCACCGGCATTCGGAGCATCGAGGATTTCGGAGGACCCGCTTTCGGTCGGTTCGGAACCGCTGAGCTCGGGGCTGGACATGACGGATGCGGCTTCGGCTTCGGCTTCGGCCCGGAGGCGAGCGGCCCGATCCGCGGCCTCCTCGGCTTTCTTGGAGGCTCGAACGGCCGCCGCTTCGGCCTCGGCCGCAGCCTCACTCGGGGTGGGTTCGGCCATCTTTTGCGAAACGGGTTTCGGGCTGAAGGGGTTGTCAGGGTCGCCAGCGGCAACGCGCTCGGCGTATCCCCTCGGAACGATCGGGTTGGCCAGCGTTCCTTTGGCGTCGTCGCCATTGTTCGACTCGGCCGCGTTCTCTTTCGTGTCCCACTTCGTGGGATCGAGTTCGTCGACGCCGGCCATGAATTCCTGTCGCAGGCTGTTCGACATCTGCCGCATCTGGGCTGCGTACTGCCCGGCTTTCCGGAGCACGGCAGGAAGTTGTTCGGGCCCGACCACGACAAGAGCCACAAGTGCGATGATCAGCACTTCCGGCCCACCGACATTGAACATCCGGACATGCTAGCCCGTGTGAAAAGGCCCGAACCGCCACCAGCCCGATGCTGCGGCGGCCGGTACCCATTCCTGATTGCCGGCGCCCGCTGACGGGGACGGCGCGTGATCAGGGGCTGATCAGGTGGTCAGTTCGCTGAGGGCCTGCTCGAGTGCTCGGTCGTCGACGAGAAGGTCATGGAAATCGAGCAAATCGTCGTGGCTGATGGGCTCGCCCAGCCGCGGTTCGTTGAGTTCGGCCGGCATCTGCCAGGTGGTGAAGCTCACCCCGCTGGCGACCAGTAGATCGATCGTGCGGGTCTCGGCCGCCTTGACGACCGTCATCTGGCAGTGGGGACAGCGGAATGAATACGTTCCGTCGCTCGTATCACTGCAGATACGTACCTGTACGTCAGAGGTCGTGAGCTCCACGTCTCCACAATCTCCACAACTTGCCCGAATCGTCGCCATTGGCGCTTGAACTCCTCTGAACCCCGCCTTACAAGGACACTCCTCCTAGATTCGGCAGGGGTTGGGGCACTCTTGAGCGAATTGGGCGATAGATCCCGATTGCTGTTGGTGGAAATCTTGGTCGCTTGTCGGGTAGTGGTGGTGGATGACCGGCGGCAGGATGGCATCCATGTCGTCTCGACTCGACTCCTTGTTGCCGGTTCCCATCTCGTTTGCCCACCGAGGAGCACGAGCTCATGCTCCCGAAAACACCCTCGAATCCTTTGCATTGGCCCGAAAGCTGGGGGCAACCGGACTCGAGACCGACGTGTGGATCACCGCCGATGGCCACGCCGTTCTCGACCACGACGGCGAGACGGGACGTTGGGGTCGGCGCCGCCCGATCCACCAGAGCAATCGAAAAGAGCTGCCCGAACACATTCCGACCATGGAAGAGATCTACGAACAACTCGGTACCGATCACGAGTTCTCCATCGATGTGAAAGATCCCGCGGCCTTCGAACCCATCGTTCGAGCAGCGAGGAACGCCGGTGGCGACGCCGAGTCCAAGCTGTGGCTCTGCCATCCCGATTATGAACAACTCGCCTCATGGCGACAGCAGACAACGGCCCGCCTGGTCGATTCCACGCGCTTGTCCCGCCTCAAGGAAGGTCCCGAGCGCCGGGCAAACACGCTGCGGGATCTCGGCATCGACGCCATCAATCTGCGCTTGACCGATTGGACAGGCGGGTTGGTTGCGGTGTTCCACCGATATGAACGTTTCGCGTTTGGATGGGACGCCCAGCACACGCGGGAGATCGCCGCACTCGTCAACAACGGCATCGACGGCGTGTACAGCGATCATGTAGACCGACTGGTCCAAACGATCAACCAGTTCTTCCCCGAACAGGATGGCTCCGTTGAAACGTAACGTGCAGGCGGCAGCCGGCGCACTGCTGGTGATGGTGATTGCGCTCGTCACATCGCAGGTGTTCACCGGCGCCGACGACCAAAACGGCGTCACCACCGACAGTCAGAGTCAACCAACGGTGTCCGTTGTCGTCGAAGAAGCCGGCACCGACGTTTCGGAGGCTCCGGCCCCGATCGTGCGCTTCTCCGACCTGCTCCCGATCAACGCTGCGGAGCTACCCGACGAAGCCCGCGAAGTACTGTTGCTCATCGCCGACGGAGGGCCCTACCCCTACCGCCAAGACGACGGGGTGTTCCAGAATCGTGAGGGGATTCTTCCCGAGAAAGCCGAGGGGCACTATCGGGAGTACACCGTCGAAACTCCCGGCTCGGACGATCGGGGCGCCCGGCGGATCGTTGCCGGCGCCGATGGTGCTCGTTACTACACGAGTGACCACTACGACTCGTTCGAAGAGATCGTGGTCGAGTGAGTTGCGACCCGGATCCCATCATCGCGCTGCTCACTCAGCGCCTCGCCGCTGGCGTGTGGGCTGCGCCCGAGGCCGATTCCTCCTCCGTCGCATCGGTTGCCGCTGCTGCGGGATGGCGGGTCTACCAGTTGGATCTCACCGAGTCCCTCGGCAAAGAAGAACTGCTCGCCCAACTCCGCGATCGGATGGAGTTCCCGCCCCATTTCCGACCCAATTGGGATGCCACCGCCGACTGCCTCAAGGATCTACCGGGAGGAATCGACGTTCGGCGCCTTCTGGTGGTGGACGCCGACCACATTGATGCGCAGGCCGCTCCGGCGAAGATCTTTCTCGAGATCCTGGCCGAGGTCTCGGCCTTCTGGTCTCGTCACGGCAGCAATTTCAGCGTCGTTTGGATCGGGCTGCCCACCGACAATGTGCCGGCACTGGCAGACCTCTGATCCTAGGGCCCAGAACGCGAGCGAGTGCGAAGCGCTAGAGCGTGCCGATGCGGTTGAGCGGCCAGAACAAGACGAACGCCCGACCCACGATGCGGTCCTCGGCCACGGTGCCGAAGAAGCGGCTGTCGTAGCTCTCGTCTCGATTGTCTCCCATGACGAACATCTCGCCTTCGGGCACCGTGACCGGCCCGAACTCGCTGATCACTTCGCTGGGATCGAGATAGGGCTCGATGAGCTTGTTGCCGTCGACGAAGATGGCGTTGTCGCGACCTTCCACCGTTTCGCCCGGTAGGCCGATCACCCGTTTGATGAGGTCTCGGATTTCGGCTTGTTCCTCATCCGGACGCCGGAAGACGACCACATCACCGCGGTTCACCTCGTGGAGGCGGTAGCTCAGCTTGTTCACGAGCACGCGGTCTTGTTTCAGGAGCGTGACTTCCATCGATTCGGAAGGGATCCAAAACGCCTGGAACAGAAATGTCCGAAGTATCAGCGCCACCAGAACAGCACCGACCAGGACCACCAGCCATTCGACGAGGCCGCGAACGAAGCTCGACTCTTCATCGTTGTCGTTGTCGTCGTCGTCGAGCGACACCCGTTCGAATTCCGAATCCTTCAAATCGGCAGCGAGAACTCCGGTGGGATCGTCGTCGATCGAAGACACCGGCGGGAGATCGACCAGGGTGGTTGCGGCGGAACGAGGTGCCTTCGGTTCGATGCCGGATCCGAGCGACGCCGCCGGCGAGATCGGGGCGGACTCGGACGAAGGCATTGCGAAGGTTTCGGACAATCGCTCGGCGTAGGACGCACCGCCGTTGCCGTTCGGGCGGGATGTGGAGACGACCATCGATTCGGAACGACCTCCGAAATCCAACGCCTTCGGTTGCGACGGCTCTGGCGCGGTTTCGGCCCGAACCGGTTCTGCCTCGGCCGGAACTGGTGCGCTTTCTGCTGGGGTGCTCCCGATTCGTGCACTCTCGACAGGGGTGCTCTCGATTCGTGCACTCTCGACGGGGGTGCTCTCGACAGCGGGCGACACGTCGTCGTTCGCGGGCGACTCCGTGCTCTGATTGGTGTCGGACGAGTTCTCGGGTCGGTTGCTTCCACCGAGCATCGCTCTGGCCAGCGTCTCTTTGATCCAGTCATCGCCGGCGGAGTCAGGCATCATCCGACACTACCGCTGATAACGGCTGAGCACGCGGCACGCAGCCGAGGCTGCGATCTGGTTTGCATTGTCGAATGAGGAGTCCTCGACGATGCTCACATCGGGTCCGAGCCGCAGTAGCAAGCGCTCCAACCATTGGCGAGTCGAGACGGCCAGGGTTGCGGTGATCGAGCCGTCGTCGTGGCGGACGATCTCCTCGCAGGGATAGGAATCGACCACCCAGGACGCCGCAGGACTCAGCAGCAGCGTGACTCGGGCATGGGCTTCGTCGGCTTTGAAGACCACTTCGCCGATCGCGGAACCGGCGTCGTATGAATGGTCACTCGTCGGTCGTTGGTGATCCGAGACGTCATCGGTGGAACTCAGCGAGTCGATCCGGTCGAGGCGGAAAATCCGTTCGCCCTCGGCTCGGTTGCACCAGCCTTCGACGTACCACGCTCCCCCGTTCGCCGTCAGCCGCCACGGTGCAATCCGACGTTCGGTGAGTTCATCGCGAGCGTAGGAGAAGTAGGTGATCTGCACTTCGGTACCGTTCGTGATCGCATCCCGAAGCGCCTCGAGATGTTCCGAACCGGCGGCGCCGAGATCGACGTCGAGGGCCTCATCGAGTTCGATTCCGAGGGCCCGAGCCAGTTTGGGAAGCGCTCTGGCCAACGGCCCCTCGGGGTCGGTTCCCGGAAGCGACAAGAGTCCGTCGGAGGATGCGAGCATCGCCAAACCCTGGGCTGGTGTCAGACGCAGCGGTCGGGCGAAGAAGTCGGCGTAGTGGATCCACACCCGGCCCTCCTCCATGACGACTTCGACCAACGCGTCTGGGGTGTACGGCGGCAGACCGACCATCCACACGACGTGGAGGTCCTTGATGAGTTCGTCTTCGGGAACGTTGAAACGTTCGGCCACCTCGGCGACGGGAACGCCGGGATTGGAAACGATCCAAGGGACCATTGCCAGGACCCGTCGCAGCCGTTCCCCGGCCGGAGTCTGACTCATGACGTCACCTCCTCGGGCTCGGCGATTGCGGTGAGCCAAGCGATGAAGTCGCTCCGGATCTCTTCCGGTTCGAGTATCTCGGCATGGTCGAGAAACTCGAGCACCAACGACCGAAATGCTGATTGCATCACCACCGGAACCTCGAAGATCGCTCCGCCATCCGGTTGATCGGCGGCCGAGACGTCGGCTCCGAACTGCTTTCGGGCCCACGCCACTCGGGCCGGATCCACCCGCAGTTTGACCAGCGTGGGGGCATCGTCACCGATCTGCCACGCCTGCAGGCGCCGACCGCTGGCGGGAGCGTCGGCTCGGCTGGCACTGCCCGATTCGCCGATCGTTTCGATTCCGCTGGGGATTCGGTCGAGGCGAAAGTTCCGTTCGGCGCTTCGGAGGTGATCGAAACCGGTGAGATACCAGCGGCCGCGATGGAAATCGAGCCTCCACGGATCGACCTCACGGGGCTCACCGTTGTAGACGAACCTCACCC
>JBBKXQ010000181.1:0-10425 GCA_037969565.1 Acidimicrobiales bacterium
AAACTCGACGTCACCACCCAAGCCGGAGCCATCCTCGCCGGCATCGAACGCGGCTTCGTCTCCCCACCACCCCGCACCAGCCACCTCCTCACCACCACCGCCTGACCCAAACCTCCTGACGCCAGCCCTCCCGTCGAAACGACTTCTTCGTCGACTCGATTGGCGAACGAGTGACAAGTCCTTGAGCATGCCACGCCATACAGCTCAAAGGAGCTAACCTCCTTGAGGCATGACGGCTCGGGAACACGGTTCACAACATGAGGTGGTTGCCGGCCTTCTACGCGCCGGGTCGTTGCTGGCGTCCACCGACCCACTTTCGGAGCGGATGTCGCGCCTTTGCTGTGAACTGGTGGTGATGTTGGACTGCGACCGCAGCAACATCATGCTGTGGAACGGGTCGCAGTACGTCAGCGCCTACAGCTGGGGGAATCCGCCCGATCTCGAGGCCCTGTTTCGTGATCTCACTGCAACGGGCGACGAGCCGTTGGTGCACCAGGTCTGCCACACCGGCAGTTATGGATACGTCAACGACGCCGCCGCAGATCCGGGCACCAACATTCTCGCCTACACGGCTCGGCTGCGAAGCATCGTTTGTGCTGCGATGAGCAACCCCGACGGTTCTCCGCTCGGGTTCATCACGGCCTCATTCGCCGAACGTCCGGGACGGTTCACCGACGAAGATGGTGAAGTCGTCTTGGGTATTGCCCGTCTCGCCCAAAGTGCACTGATCACCGAGCGTTGGGAAGGCAGTCAACGACGACTGCACGAGGTTGCCGTTTCCGCATCCTCCAACGAACGAGACCGAATTGGGCGGGAAATCCACGACGATCCTTTGCAGCGTGTCTTCACCCTCTACATGCGATTGCAGAGTGTGTGTCAGGCGAGCACCGATACCGCGACCCGAGACGCGCTGGCTCCGCTTGTCGAAGACTGTCGAGATCTGGCCGCCTCCTTGCGAAATGTCACGACGGTCCAGGCCCCGATCTTCGAGGATGATTCGGAATTTGCCGTATGAGCGCGCATCGCTAGCATCCGAGCGTGGTGGACTCCTCTAGACCCTCTCGAGTAGCACTGGTCGATGATCAGCGGGCCTTCGCGGAAGCCGTCACGCTCGCGCTCGAGCTCACTGACGATCTTCGCTCGGTTTGCACCGCAGCAAACGCCGATGACGGCTTCGAAGCAATCGCCTCGAGCCGCCCCGATCTCGTGGTGCTCGACTATCGACTTCAAGGCGCCGCGAGTGGGATCGACCTCGCTCGGCGTATCCGCTCCGCTGACGAAACGGAGTATCCGGGGCTGAACGCCACACCAATCGTCTTGCTCACCGGATACCCGGCACCAGTGGTCATCCGTGAAGGAGTCAAGGTCGGTGTTGCCGCGGTCCTGTCGAAGGACCTTCCCATCGCCGACATCATCCGGGTATTCCGTCGAGCGATCGCCGGCGAGCCCTGTGGCACGGCAATCACCGAAGATCCCTTTGGTCTCACGAAGGGCGAAACCGAAGTGTTGGAGTACCTGGCTCGAGGGATGAATGCAGCAGAGATCGCACGCGACCTGTGTCTGAGCCTTCACGCCATCCGAGCTCGGATCAAAGGAACGCTCAAGAAGATGGATGTCTCCGGACAGCTCGAGGCGGTTGCACTTGCAACCAGTCTCGGCTTGGTGGTTCCTCCCCGCGAAGATTCGAGGAAGGCCACTTGAGGCCACAGCCTCTGATTGGCGACCCGCATGGAAGACAACGAAGACCCGAACTCGAGCCGCTCGGAAGTGAGCCCGAGCGACGTCGTCCATCGCCTGAACAATTCGCTCATGTCCATCCTCGGCAATGCCGAGCGGGCGCTGGGAGCGACTGATCCGAGCGATCCGGTGCACGCCAACCTCTCGGCGATTGTCCTCGCGGCGCGGGATGCGGCCGAAACGTGTAGGGGGGCGCTGGCGGGTGTGAACCAACCGGGTGCCGACCCGGATACCAACGGTCCATCCCTGGCTGCCGCTTCAGCCCGAGCGAGGACGACGAGATTCTCGGGCCTGATTCTCGTCGTCGACGACGCCACCATGGTGCGTCAGCTCTTGGTGATGACTCTGGAGGAGGCTGGTTTCGCGGTGATCTCGGCCGGGAACGCCACCGAGGCGATGGAGTTGTTCGACAAGTCCGAGGTCGCGGCGATGGTTCTCGACGTGGCAATGCCCGACATGGCGGGGCCCGATCTCTATGCGCTGCTCAGTACTCGACGCTCCGGTGTTCCCGTTCTGTTCTCCAGTGGATTCTCCGCAGACACCGTGCTCGGTGAACTTCTCGAAGACGCTCGCGTCGGGTTTCTGCAGAAGCCGTATACCGAGGATGAGCTGCTTTCCGAGTTGGGTCGCCTCCTGAGGTCCGACGAATGAGCGGACTCGGTTCATTCGTTCTCGACGTGCTCGGCGAGATCGGCGGAGGGCGGGGTGAGGGTCAGAACGACCTACCCCGCTTCGCTCTGGGGATGGTGTTCTGGGCCTCGCTCGCCGTCTTGGCCTTTCAGGAGAAGCAGAAGACGCGGGGGACCGCTGACGATTCGGCACCGGCCCCGCCATCACGAGGCTCGCTGCTCTTCGCCGGTTTCGCCGTGGGCTTCGGGCGGGAATTCTTCATGTTCGTCGTGGTATCGGCCCGGCTCTACGGGCTCGTCTCTCCGACGACGCTCGAGTACTTCTTTCCACCGATCGAGCACACGCTGATGCTGGTCACCCGGGTGATCATTGCGTCGGCGTTCCTTCGTTATACCGGTCGAATTGCCAGACGAACTCGTGGCTATCTGCTGCTCGCGGCAGTCGCTGCTGCTGCGTTCTATCTCGTCTCAGCTCCCATTTGGGCCTTGATGGTGCGGGATGACCCAGCGCTCCGCTTCTCGAAGTTCTGGGGTGACTGGGTTGCACACGGTTTGGGATTGGCTTTCTCCGTTGCCGCCATCGTGCTGTTGTTTTGGCACGCAGATCGAATCCAGGCCTCGGTCGTTCTTGCCTTCTCGATGTTCGCCCTCGACGATTTCCTCATGCTCGTCAACCTTGCTACGGGGGAGATTCACAAAACCATATTCACGCCACTGCGACACAACTTGTATCTCTGGGCGATTCCAGTTTTCGGATACACCTACATTCGGGAGCAATGGGCCGAGCGTTCCAGCCTCGAGAAGAAGCTTCGTGACTCCGAACGGCTCGAAGCGGCGGGGCAGCTCGCAGCCGGGGTAGCCCATGATTTCAACAACATGCTTCAGGTGATGATGGGTTATACGAGCCTGGCCCAGAAACGGCTGGCCTCCGGTGGTGACACCGCCGCCGCACTCGAGAATGTTCAAGAGGCAGGTAAACGGGCCGCCGCCGTGGTCGATCAGCTGATGAGCTTCAGCCAGAACGCCCCTCGGGTCATGAGCTTCGTCGACTTGAACAGCCTCGTCGAGTCGTTGGCTGCGACAATCGATCGTTTGCTCGGACCCCACGTCCGGATACAGCTCGACCTCGAAGGCGGGTTACCTCCCGTGTGGGCCGAACGCTCGGCGATGGAACAGGTGGTGGTCAACCTCTGCATGAACGCTCGTGATGCGATGGAGGGCGACGGAACAATCGTCATCACGACCAGGACCACCGTTTTGGATCTCTCGCGGATCGAGCGCGGCTTGACGGGTGAACCGCAGGTGTCCCTCAGCATTGCCGACGATGGTGCGGGGATGGATTCGGAGACGCTGGAGAACGCTCGTCTTCCGTTCTTCACCACGAAGCCATCCGGACGAGGCACCGGGCTTGGTCTTGCCACTGCGTCGTCGGTTGTGGCCGACCACGGTGGTGAGCTGATGATCGAAAGCGCAGTCGGTGATGGTACGACCGTCACGGTGGTGCTGCCCCGGTCATCGCAACCGGCCGGGTCGCGCGACAAACCGTCTCAGCCAATCACGGCGCATCGGGACTCGCTGATTTAGCACTCTCAAATCTTGCACTGCCTAATTTGGTGAAAGAGAGTGCCGAGACTTCAGCCAAATGACCGTTGATGCCAACGCACTGCTCGTCGAGGACCACACCGTGGACGAAGACGTCGTGACTCCCATCGGAGATGAGATCGACGCGCCGCGCGAAGTGTGGGAGCGGATCCAAGCTCGAATCGAAGAGCATCTGCACATGGCCGAGATGGCAACCACTCGTTTGCTCGAGGGTCCGCTCGACGCCGAGACCATCGGTCCCACGTTGGAATCGCTCGACTCATTGGCGACCTGGCTCGGCGACCTCGGAATGATTCCTGCTGCGAGGCTCACCCGCCAGCTTCGACAGACCTTCGAAAGCTCCTCGGCGACGATTCGCGCCGACCTCGACGGCGCCGTACGGGCCGCCGGTCTGGTCGAGGACCTGCGGTCCTCGGTTGCCACCACGGGTGTGGGCACGAGCCTGTCGGGCACGATTGGCGATCATCTCTTGGTGATCGGCGCACCCAGCCAATCGGTTGACGGTCTGATCTGGTTCTCGGTGACCCTCGGATTCACCGTGCATCACGTTCACAGTTTCGGGGGCTGGCCCGAGCGGACGGATGCGATTGTCATCGCGAGCGGACCTGATCGGTCGTTGTCCGAGACCCTGCTGAGCAGTCGCTCGGCGGCCGAGCGCTACCCCGGCGTTCCGATCCTGGTGGTGAGTTCAGACCCGAGCCCGTCGGACCGCATCGAGCTCGCTCGCCACGCGACGAGTCTGATGGCGGGATCGTGTCGACCGGCCGATATCGCCAACGAACTCCGACGCAGAATTCACATCGGACGGCGCATGGAGCGGATCGCAGTTCGTGGCGCTGGAGCCGGCGAACTCGCAATGACCCTGACGGAGCGAGGGATCGTGGCGTGGGTGGCCGACGACGACCGTGACCTGTTGGTGGGTCTCGAGACAGGGCGGGCATCCGCGGTCGCGCTGATGCCATCGAACGACAACCCTTCGATCATTCGGTTGATTCGGGCTCAGCCAACGACAAGGCATTCGGTCGTCATCGAGGTCCACGAAACCAAACGGGGCAAGTCCAAGACCCGTCTGAACGACGGGTCGGTACGCGACGCCGCCGGTGCCTCGGCGGGTTTCCGAGCCGACATATCCTTCGCCGGTGTGACCGATGTGGAGGAGCGGATCGGCGAACTCGTCTCACTCCTTCGTTTGCGAGCCGACGCCGATCCCGACCTCGTGATGAGCTCGAGAACCGGAGGAGTCCCCTGGGCGTCCGCCAAATTCCTCGCTGAGCGGCTCCTTCTCGGGATCCACCGAACGAACTCGGTGGCTTCGCTGTGCGTGATCCGATTCGACGAATCCGATCCAACGAGTGAGATCGACGCAGTTCAAGAAATGATGATGCGAGAATTCCGGACCGACGACCTGGTGACGCGCAGTGGCGACTACGAGGCGATCATCCTTCTCGGCGGCGTTGATCGGAAGGTTGCGGCTGCCCGGCTCGAGCGCCTCACGGCTCGATTCGATTCTGTGGCGGCTCGTGTCGGAGTTGCCGAGTTCCCCTATGACGCTCAGAGTGTTGTCGACCTCGTGGCTCAAGCGCAGAACATCGTGGATCGCAGCATCGCCGACGATGGCCCTCGCGTCGCAACCGCCGACTGGCGTCCCGGTGGCGTCGTGGCCCATGACGTCGTCCTCGCTGACAGCGATCCCGCAGTGGCTCGTGTGGTCGGCGAAGCGCTGGAACGCTGCGGCCTCACCGTCGACTACGTCAACGACGGTCAGAACCTGCTCGACCGGCTTCGGAACCCGAACATTCGGTTGCCGCGACTGCTCATCCTGGAGTTCGATCTCAACAGCGTCGATGGTTTGACGATTCTCCGCCGACTCCAACCGCAAGCGGCGCTCCGTCGTTTTGATGTGGTGATGCTCTCGGCTCGATCCCGTGAGTCGGACCTGCAACAGGCCTTCGATCTTGGTGTCATGGAGATCATTCCGAAGCCGTTCTCGCCCGGGATTCTGGTGCGTCGGATCCTGCGTCTCTTGGAGGCCGACCGGTGACCCTCTTCGCGATTGTTCAGATCGTTGTCACGACCACGGCGATCGGGTTTTGTGTCATCGGCGCCTTGGCGAGCCTCAACCGTCGTCGACGCGAAAAGCTTCGGACTCGCGCCCATCATTGGGCAGCAACGATCGTGCTCGATGCCGGGCCGAACCTCGAAGCCGCAAGCCGGGATCTCTCGAGGCTCCCGATGCCGCTCTTGGCCGAGGTTCTCCAACAGCTGGCATCCGATACCACCGGCGAATCAAAGCGACGGCTTCGTGTCGTGGCCGAAAACGCCGGACTCAACCGGCGAATCGAACGGTTGAGTCGGCGCCGAAGGTGGCAGAAGCGAGTGCAGGCCGCCCACCTCCTGATGCTCCTGCCGAGCGGCGCTCCCGAGCGTGAATTGCTCTTGACCGACCGTCACCCGTTCGTGCGGGCTCGAGCGATCGAAAGCCTCAGCCCTTCTGGAGTCGGACGGTTCTCGAGTCTGCTGCTGGACTCGCTCGGTCACGAGAGCCCAGCAGTTCAAACCGCAACGCAACATGCCTTGGCCCGAGGTGGTTCTGATTGTGTGCCGACAATCGTGGACGGACTCGACCGTTCGCTCTCCGGTTTGTTGGACCCGACGGCGGCCGTCCGGCTCATGCAGGTCGCGGCGGAGTTGCCCGACCCGCGGTTGACTGGTTCCCTCCTCGCCTTCGCCGATCATGACGACTTCAGGTTGCGCCAGCTCACGGCCTCGAGCTTGGGGCGCGGCATTTTCCCTGAGCCCGAGGTTCACCTGCGACCCCTCCTCGCCGACCCGATGGCCGATGTGCGGGCTGAGGCAGCCCGGGCCGTTGGCATCGGGCGCGTCATGAGCCTGGCGCCTGCTCTCGGTCGGCTCCTCGGCGACCCGCAGTGGCAGGTTCGCCGCGATGCAGGCTCTGCGCTTGCCCTGCTCGGGCCCCCTGGACACATCGTCCTGCGTTGCCACCTCCGTGATGACGACGCGTTCGCCCGAGACATGGCCAAACACGTACTCGCACAAGTGAATGGGCAAACGGCGAACGCCAACACGTTCGGTCAAAGGCTGGCCGCATGATTGCCGGCGCCTTCGGCATCGCGGCTCATGTCCTTGGGGCCGTGGTGTTACTCACCGCAACGCTTCAGGCGATACTCGTCCTCGCGGCGGTGATCGATCTCCGACAGTCTCGGGCCCGGACTCGCTATCGCCTCTGGCGGCGCGTGATGAACTCCCCCCTGGCTCCGAAGGTGACGGTCCTCGTTCCCGCCTTCAACGAGTCGGTCACGATTCGTGAGTCGCTCGGCGGCATTCTTGCTCTGACATATCAGAACCTCGAGGTCGTAGTCGTCAACGATGGGTCAACCGACGACACCGAGGACGTGATCATCGAGGAGTTCGATCTGGTCGAGGTCCACAACGTCTATCAAGCGCTGCTTCCCACGGAAGAGATCGTGCGGCTGTACCGCTCCCGCGTCGATCCTCGCTTGGTCGTGGCCCAGAAACTGAATGGCGGCAAGGCTGATGCCCTCAACGCGGCGCTGAACTTGGCCTCGGGCAGCCTCGTGTGCGCGGTGGACGCCGACACGATCATCACTCCCGACGCCCTCCAGATGCTGGTTGCCTCGTTCGTCGACGACTCCAGCGTTGTGGCCGCAGGAGGGTCGGTGCGACTCACCAACGGCGGACTCGCACGGGGCCCCAGCGGGCTCCGACCCAAGTTTCCTCGACAGATCTGGGCCGCCTGCCAGGTCGTGGAGTACACACGCGCCTTCTTGGTCGGTCGCCTCGGGTGGAACCAATTGGGCGGCAATCTCATCGTCAGCGGAGCGTTCGGTGTCTTTCGCCGAGACAAGGTGATCGAGGTGACCGGGTATCTCCATGGCTGCATGGGTGAGGACATGGAACTGATCGTTCGGCTCCGACGTCACGGGTATGAGATCGGGGAACCGGCCAAGGTCGTCTTCAACGCCAGCCCCGTGGCCTGGACCGAAGCGCCGGAAGGTCTGGCCGAACTCCGCCGCCAACGCAATCGCTGGTACCGCGGCCTGCTCGACGTTCTGAGTCGACATCGTCGGATGATTCTGCGCCCGAAATACGGATCGGCCGGCATGCTCGCCCTCCCCTATTTCGTTGTGGTCGAAGCCCTGGCCCCGATTGTGGAAGCAATCGGAATCATCGCTCTCGTCGTCGGTGTCGCTCTCGGCCTCATCACGAACGGCCAGCTGCTCTTCGTCGCTTCGATGTACGGCGTCGGTCTGCTCGTTTCGATTTCTGTTCTTCTCCTCGACGACGTGGCGTTCGGAATGCTCACCGACGTGCGCACCCGATTTCGAATGGTGGCAGTCGCCGCAATCGAGCACTTGATCTTCCGACCGCTGACCATCTGGTGGCGGCTCGGAGGACTGCTCTACTACGTGCAGGGAAGAACCGACTGGGGTGTTCAGGTGCGTCGCGGTTTCAGCGAGAACACCACCCCTGGCTCGCCACTCCCGAACGTATGAACTCATACCGACAATTGCCAATCCGAAACTCGGACAGGCTTCTCGGTGCCGAAATCAACGAAACAACGATGCAGACACAGCGAGGGACGAAAATGAAGAGGCTGCAGATCACCGAAGAACTGACCTTGGACTCCCTGTTCATGAACGCTGAAGCCCTGCCGTCGCCGCCGATCGCCGTGCTGGAGATCGTCAGGAAAGCCGAGGATCCCGAGGTCGGTCTTGCTGAGCTGGCGAGGCTCATCGAATTCGACGTCGGTCTTGCGGTCCAGATTCTTCGTATCTCGAACTCCGCGCTGTACTCGCCGATCAGCGAAATCACCACGATCGAGCGAGCCATCGCAACCCTTGGTCTGCGTTCGATCCGGCTTCTCGCCTTTTCCGCATCTCTCCGAATGCTCATTCCCGATCAGGCCCAAGCCTTCGACACCTCAGACGTTCGTCGCCGCATGGTGATCAATGGAAGCCTGGCGAGGAAGTTTGCCTTTTCGCTGGCTGGTCACCAGGAGGATGAGGCCTTTCTGGCCGGCTTGCTCACGGGCCTCGGTCCGATTGTTCTGGCCGCCAAGCACGGAGATCTGTGTCGCGAGATGAGTGCGATCAACGGGTCGTGGCCGAGTAGTGAGTCCGAACGCGTGATGCTCGGCTTCACGACGAACGAGGTCACCGTGAACCTGGTGCGCCGTTGGGGGCTCCCGGATGCACTGTGCGATGCAATCGAGCGCAGGACAGAAGCGCCGACCGCCGACGATTCACCGCTGCTTCGAACCCTACGACTGAGTTTCTTGGCGGAGAACGTTCTCTGTGGCCCTGACCCCAGTAGTGCGCTCGTACCGCTTCTGGTTGCGACGGAGGCGGAGATGGGAATGTCGCTCGAACAGACAAACGAGTGGCTTGTCGAGGCCGAGCCCCTGGTGGCTCAGATGGCCGACCTCCTGCAATTCAAAGTTCCGCAGGCCCAGACCTACTCCGAGCTCCTCATCGAGGCAACGCTCGGGATGCAGCGACTCACGTTGGAAACGAACTCTGCGCTCGTCGAGGGCAATCGGCAATTGGAAGCGCTCTCGCAGAAGAACCGGCAGCTGCAGCATCAAGCGTCCACCGACGCGCTGACGCAACTTCCGAATCGTGGCCTCTTCGACGAGATGCTGGCTTCCCGTCTCATCGAATGCCGGGCATCGGTAGCCGACGATCAGTCGCTCGGAGTCCTGTTGCTCGACCTCGATCATTTCAAGTTGGTCAACGACACCTACGGCCACACGGTTGGTGACGAGGTGCTTCGAGTCATCGGCACGATACTCAAACAGCAGACCCGCGGCGATGACATGCCGGCCCGATATGGCGGAGAAGAGTTCATCGTCCTCCTGCCCGCAACCAATGCCACGATCTTGAACAGCGTGGCTGAGCGTCTCCGGCAACGGATAGCCGACACCGTGATTCCACTTCCCGACGGGGGCCGGATCAGCGTGACCGCGAGCATCGGTGGCGCACTTGCCGGTGACGAGAAGAACGAAACTGGGCCCGGACTGGTCGAACGGGCCGACAAACGTCTCTACGAGGCGAAGCGTTCGGGCCGCAACCGAGTGGTGATCAGCTGATCGGCAAGCGGTGATCTGCCGGACGAGTCGACTTGCCGTTTGCTTCGGCAACGACGGTCAGTCCGACGATGCCGATACCGGCACCCCAGAGCGCGAAATCCAATGTTCTCGAACCGGTGAACGACCGGTCGGACTCCGGCACTTTCTCGGCGCCGGCTACAGCGACTGATTCTCCGCCCGTCGAGGAAACGTCGGTGGGGGAGTTGCCACTGGCCCGATCGACGCCGACAAGGATCGCTGGTAGGGCAAAGAAACCGAAAAGGAGGGCCAGGCGGGCCACAGTTCGTCGATCGAAACTCGACGGGCGGGCCGGCTCACATGGGCGAT
>JBBKXQ010000182.1:0-6976 GCA_037969565.1 Acidimicrobiales bacterium
GGTCAGCATCGCTCACGAGCGACTGCTCCCAGTCGAACAAGTGGCGACTTGGCAGCAACACCTCACCGACTACGAGGTCACCTCACTCTTCGGCCAGTTCGGTCGCCCCAGCCCCACGATCGCCAAGGGTCAGGAGTCGATCTCCGATTTCGAGGGCCACATGATCCCGACCCGCACCCTCCGAGGCCAGCTCGGCCGCCACGGCTGGCAGAACGGTCCGGGTGAAGACTCGGGCTACGCCAACACCATCGTGAAGCACTTCCTGGCTGCCGACTTGAAAGCCGTCATCGATCTCCACGGCGGACTCCCGCCGGCCTCCTACGGCACCGACGCAGACACACTCGCCGCCCTCGGCCCGCTCTACGTCGTCGCCGCCAACGACTACGAAAGCAAGCAGAACGCCAAAGACCTGAACGAGATCCACCCCATCCTCCTCTCCGAGCTCTACGCCGAAGCCCAGGCCATCGCCGCCGCCGGCACCGGATTCGATCCCGACTACGCCAAGAAGGTCGGCTGATGAGCGACGTCCAACAGCCGGCCGAAGTCCGCTTCGCCGCCGAACTCGACACCATCCGGGCCGCTGACACCGGGGCCCGGCCCGACGGCTGGGGCCTCAGCCCCCGGGCCGTGCGTTCCTTCGTCATCGGCGACCCCAAGCTCGGCATTGCCCGCAAGTTCTTCGGCGACGACCCCCTCGTCGACCGCTGCCTCGTCACCCTCATGGGCAACCGCGGCCTCCTTCTCGTCGGGGAACCCGGCACCGCCAAGTCGATGCTCTCCGAACTCTTCGCTGCGGCCATCAGCGGTAACTCCACCCTCACGGCCCAAGGCACGGCCGGATCCACCGAGGATCAGCTGCTCCACAGCTGGAACTACGCCATGCTCATCGCCAACGGCCCATCCGAAGAGGCCATCGTGCCCGGCCCGATCCTCACCGGGATGCGGCAGGGCAAGCTGGTGCGGATCGAGGAGATCACGCGAATGCAGGCCGAGGTGCAGGACTCGCTGATCTCTGTGCTTTCCGACAAGCACATGACCATCGCCCAGCTCGGCGAGCAAGGGTTCGTCGGCGCCCGACGCGGTTTCAACGTGGTGGCCACGGCCAACCTCCGCGACCGTGGCGTGCACGAGATGTCGTCGGCCCTCAAACGGCGTTTCAACTTCGAGACCGTCCGCCCCATCGCCGACTCCAACCTCGAACGGGAACTGATCGTGGCCCAGACCGAGCGTCTGCTGGCCGAAGCCGGCGTCGACATCGCCACCCCGCCCGACGTGGTCGAGCTGCTGGTCACCGTGTTCAACGAGTTACGGACCGGCGCCAGCAGGGAAGGGGTGGTGATCGATCGACCGAGTGCCGTGATGTCCACCGCCGAGGCCGTAGCCATCAACTATGCGGCCTGCCTCGAAGCGGCCTACCTCGGCGACGGCGTCACGAACGGTCACCAGATCGGACGCCAACTCATCGGCACCGTGCTCAAGGACAATCCCGACGACGAAGCGAAACTCCGCCACTATCTCGACGTCGTCGTGAAGAAACGTCGCGGGCCGTGGAAAGACCTCTGGGCCGTACGCCGCGAACTGGGTTGAGCGGGTGACCGACCCGACGTCGCACCAGCCCAGCCCCGACGAGGCACATCTGCGGCCCGCTTCGCTCGACGCTGCAGCCTTCCGGGCCAGGGCGATCGAATTGCTCGAGCCTCCCATCGTCTACGTGCCCATCCGGCACCACAGCCCGGCCTGTAGCGCTCATCTGGCCGCCCTGATCGAGGAACTCGGCCCGTTCGCCGTACTCGTCGAGGGTCCTCCGTCGTTCAACGATCAGATCGACCTACTGCTCCACACGCAGGCCCGAATGCCCCTGGCCATCTATTCCCACGCCTCCTTCCGGCCCGTGGTCTCAAACGAAAAGAAGGCGGAGCCAGCGAAGGCGGTTGAGACGGGGGAACCACTCGACCCGATTCGGGCCGGTGCCTACTTCCCCTTCTGTGATTATTCGCCCGAACTCGTGGCCCTCCGGGCTGGGCGGGCGGCCGGTGCCGAGTTGGGCTTCATCGATCTCGACTACACCGAGTTCGCCCGGTTCAGCGGCCCCTCCATCGCGGGCCACACCGACGAGCACATGTACGCCTTCAGCCATGCCCTCACCGAAGCCGCCGCCAGCTTGGGCTGCCGCGACCACAACGAGCTCTGGGATCAGATGGTCGAAAGCGGTGCCGGCACCGGCTCGCGGCACGAGACCGTGGCCGCCGTGCTGACCTATGGCACGTTGGCCCGAACCGGCGTGTCGATGGAGAGCTTGACCGCCGACGGCACGCTGGCCCGGGAAGCGGCGATGGCCAACCTGATCGCCGTCACCATGACCCGGCGGGATGCCGCCGGTTCGACGGCCCCGGTCGTGGTGGTCACCGGCGCCTATCACACCGTCGTGTTGCCCGAATTCGTACACCGCGCCCTCGGCGGTGAAACACTTGCTGCACCAGCGCTGCCCGACGTCGCCGACGAAGGGCCGGCGACGCTTCCCCCGCTGGAGCTGGTGGAGTCCGGGCATGGCTTGCTCCGCTACAGCTTCGACCGACTCGATTCGCTGTCGGGTTATGCCTCGGGCATGCCGAGTCCGAAGTGGTACCAAATGGTGTGGGAGGAGTCCTCCGAGCCCGGCGAGCCGAGCGACGGCGGCCGCAGCGGGCGCGACATCATCGGCTCGGTCGGTCGTCGGCTGCGGGCCGAGTCGGGCGACGGACAACCCAGCCTGCCCTCGATCGTGGATGCGTTCGTAGCCTGCGAGCAGCTGGCTCGCCTCCGTCGCCGACCCGTGGCCACCCGCTGCGATGTGGTGGATGCGATGGTCAGCTGCTTCACCAAGGGGGAGGACTCTGCTCGTAATCCCGTGCGCCGAATGGCGGCCGAGCTGATGACCGGATTCGACCTCGGCGCCGTTCCTCCCGGCACTCCGAGGGTGCCGCTGGCCAAGGATTTCGATGTGAGGGTGCAGGCGCTGGGCCTGCCGTTCGACACCAGCGAGCCCCGGCAGATCAACCTCGACGTGTACCGCAACGAACGCGATCGACAGCGCTCGCGTTTCTTGCACGGACTGGTCGCCGTCGGTGTGATGTACGGACGCTGCACCACGCCGCTGCGCTTCTCCCGAGTCGCCGGCAGGGACGTGATCCGCGAGCAGTGGGCCATCCAGCTGAGTGGCTCGACGGATGCCACGCTCACCGAAGCCGCTATTTGGGGTGCCTCCATCGATGAGGCCGTCGGCGCCAAGACCCTGGCCGAACTGCGCTCGATGCTGGAGGCCCAGCCCAACTCCGAACAGCTCATGGGCATCGTGATGAAGGCGGCGCAGCGGGGCGTGCACGGCGTGGTGTCGATGGCCCTCGACGAGTTGCGGGCCCGAGTTGCCGTCGACCCAGGCCTGCACGCCGTCGTTGCGGCACTGACCGAAGCCGAACTGTTGTGGACGGCGCGTGAGCCGTTGGGCGGCGATGCCCTCGGGGCGCTCCCCGCCGTGGCCGAGCAGCTCTACGTGCGGGCCTGCAATCTCGGAGGGCTGGTCCACGTCGCCCCGGCCGAAGAGCGGCGGGCACTGGTCACCGACCTCGGTCAGCTCCACCGCGTGCTCACCACCAGTGCTTGGGACGGGCTCGACCATGAACTGTTCTGGTCGATGCTGGCCGATCAGCGGGAGCGGGTGGAGCCGGGAATGCTGCGAGGGGCGATCGGCGGGTTGGAGTGGCGGGGTGGCCGCACCTCCGACGACGAGTTGGTGGCCCTCGTTCGGGGCCACATCGATCCGTCGGCCCAGGAGGGCGTGGGAGCTGCCTTCCTCACCGGCCTCGTCGAGGTGGCCCGCAACTCGCTGTGGGAAATCGACGCGCTGGTCACGGTTCTCTCCGAAGCACTCGGCGGTTATGACGAGCGGGACTTTCTGCGGCAGGTTCCCGGCCTGCGCTCGGCCTTCGCCGCCCTCACCCCGCAGCAGACCGACCGCCTGGCCGAACTACTCCAACGCGACACTGGCATCCGGCCCAACGTCCGGGTGTCTGGCGTGAACGAGGCTGATGTTCTCCGCCATTCCAACTTGTCGGCTGCCGGTCGCGAGCAGCTCGAGGCCGACGGTCTCGGCCACTGGCTTCACGAAACGGTGGCGGCTCCATGAGCGACCTCGAACAGCGTTGGCGTCTCGTTCTCGGCCGCTATTCCGAACGCCGGCTGCCACCGCCGGAGGGCGTCGGCGTCGAGATGGATCAGGCCCTCGGTTTCCTTTACGACCGTCTCTACGCCGACCGGGGCCTGCGAGCCGAAGGGGGCGAGAAGTCGGCCGGACTGGAGGATTCAGCCCCCCACGTCGTCGACTGGCTCGACTCCATCCGTGAGCTCTTCCCCGAGGAGGTCTGCCAGGAACTGACAGCCGAGGCCGTCGAACGCTTCGGTATCAGCGAAGTGCTCACCGACCCCGAGGCTCTCGAACGCATTCAGCCCGATCTCGACACCCTGCGCCTGTTGCTTACCCTCAAGTCAGGCATCCACGGCGAGGCGCTGAAGGCGGTTCGCAGGGTGATCGCCCAGGTGGTCGAGGAGCTGATGGAACGGCTCCGCTCGGAAATCCAAGCGGTGTTGACCGGCCGGGTGGATCGGCAGAGCCGCACCCGGCGGCCGACCGGAGCGATCGACGCCATCCGCACCATCGAGACAAACCTCGGCACCTGGGATCCGGAGCGGCAACGGCTGCTGATCGAGAACGTCACCTTCCACCGCCGCACCCGAGTTCGCTACCCGTGGGAGATCATCCTGTGTGTCGACCAGTCGGGGTCGATGGTCGGATCGGTCATCCACAGTGCCATCCTCGCCGGCATCCTCTCCGGTCTGCCCGGCGTCACCGTTCGACTCGTCGTGTTCGACACTGCCGTGGTCGACCTGTCCGACTTCGCCGACGATCCGGTGGAGACGCTGATGTCGGTGCAGCTGGGCGGCGGAACCGACATCGGTCAGGCCACCACCTACTGCGAACAACTGGTCACCAATCCATCCCGCACGATCATGGCCCTCATCACTGATTTTTACGAGGGTGGTTCGGCCGACCGCCTGCTCAGCTCCATCGGGCGTCTGGCCGAATCGGGTGTGACCCTCATGGGACTGGCCGCCCTCGACGACGGCGCCGGCCCCGCCTTCGATCACCATATGGCCGAGCGAGTGGTCGGCGCCGGCATGCCGGTGGCGGCGATGACGCCGAAGTCGTTCGCTCAGTGGGCGGCCGGGGTCATGCAGTGAACGGTGATGCAGTGGCGCCGGAGGAGGTGAGGGCGGACGCCGCTCGCTTCGACGATGATGCCCTCGAACACCTCGCCAACCGGGGGCTCGTTCGGCGAGCCCGCAAGCTGCTGCAAGACGACATCGAGGTGACGGTCGGTGCCGAGTCGGTCGACATCGTGGCCGCCGACTGGAGCGTGACCTTTCCCGCCGCCGAACCCCTCACCCAGGGCAGGTGTGCCTGTGCCACGGCCGGGATCTGCCAGCACCTGATCGCCGGGATCATCCACCTCCGAGACTCACCCTCTTCGGCTGGCCCGCCGGCGGAACCAGCGGCGGAACCAGCGACGTCGATCAGGGCCGCACTCCTGGCACTCACTGATCAGCAGTTGCTGTCGTGGGCCAAGAAGACCGACGGGGCTTGGGCCCGCGACCGCATCGCCTCGATCGACCCAACCGAGGTCGTGGTCGACGAGACGGCCAACCTGAGTGTCCAGCTTCCGACTCCCTACGGCGCCGTCCGTTTTCTCGGCCCCACACTCGACGACGCCATCGTGAAGCCGTCGGGCCGGAATGACCGTCGCACCGTGGCGCTCGCCGTTCTCGCCCTGTGGGCGGTCGAGGGACGCGAACTCATTCCTCACGAGGGCGCTGCCATCAAACCGACCGAACTCGTCGCCGAGCGACGACGGGTCGTGGCTCGGGCTCAGGGTGTCTGCTCCGACCTCATCGCCGTCGGCTTGCTGCACCTCGGAGACGCCGACCGCGAGCATCTGGACTCGCTGGCGGCGTCGGCTCGCGGCGTGAAGCTCTACCGATTGGCCCTGCTGGCCGAGCGGGCATCGGACCAGCTCCAGGCGTTGGCCGATCAATCACCCGACGCCGATACGGGCCGTCTGTTGGAACAGCTGGCCGAGATCAACGTGGTGGCCGGTGTGGTCCAGAGCCTTCTCGGCGAGGACCGCGCCCTGCCCGAAGGTGTGGTCGGCTCGGCCCGGGCCCGATTCGATTCGATCGGCCACCTTCAGGCCATGTGCCTCGGCAGCTACGCCTGGGGCGACAATCGATTCGCCGGGTCCACGGCGGTGCTCATCGACGGCGACGGCAGAACCTTCACCGTGTCGAAACCCATCATCGTTGCTGGCCGTCAATTGCCCGAGACCATCGGATGGACCGGCGCCGCCGGTGTCCACTCATTGGCCGGCCGCCAGGTCACCTTGGCCGGAGCCAAGGCCAGCACGGAGCGACGACTGTCGACGAGTGCTGAAACGCAGGCCAGCCTTGGTCTCCCGGTGCAAGCGTCGCAGTTGGTTGATCTGGCTTGGACCGGAGCTCGGCCCGCAACCCCGAGCAGGCTCCTCGGACGGCTGCAACAAGAGTGGCGTGTGCTTGCGTTGGAGGGAGCCGAGGCTGCACGATTCGACGAGATCGAGCAGCGACTGATCTGGCCGGTCACGGCGGCTGCGCAACCAGTCGACATCGTCCTCCCGTATCGGGCGGCCAACGCAATGGCCATCAGCCAACTCGAGCGGCTCGCCGCCGGTCCGACTCCGGAGTTTGTGGTCGGCCGCCTGCGCGCAGCGGGCTCCCGCTTCGAGCTCTGGCCGATTTCCGTCTTCGTCGACGGTTCGCTGGTCAACCTGGCGACGGCTCCGGCTGGCACCTCGGTTCCGGCTGGCACTTCGGCTCCGGCTGGCACTGTGGCTCCGGCTGGCACTGTGGC
>JBBKXQ010000183.1:0-41065 GCA_037969565.1 Acidimicrobiales bacterium
GATCTGAATTGGTCATGAGCTTCCATGACCAACGACGGCGGGGTGTTTGCGAACGGCCCGCTCCCGGGTCGTCGTGACGATCCACCATCCGAGTAGGAAGACCAGTGCGGCGGCCGAGAGGAGCATTCCCAGTCCGGGGACTGCTGTGGACCGGACGCCGAACCGAGTGGTGGCGAGCTGGGCCGATTCGTCCGGAGTGAAGATCGTGATTTCAAGGGGCGACTGCCCGAGGGAAAGTGCTTCCAAATCGATGGAAATGGTCGACACACCCGGCGGTAGTTCCACGATGGTGCGGTTCTGATCCACCCGGATCTTGTCGCTTTCGAAGGTGAGGAGGACCTCCCGAATCCCGTCGGACTGGTTGTCGACCGTGATGGGGATTTTCGCTCGCTGGGCGGCCAACGTGACCGATTGACCGTCAGGAAGCTCGATACCACTCAGCTCGCCTTCGAGACTCTCGCGTAGTTGGACGATCGCACGAAGTCGATCGGATTGGTTCAGATCGGGACTGACCGCTTCGAGCAGGCGGGCGTCGAATCGGGACGGGGGACGATTGCCGGACACGAAGAAGAGGCGGTAGGTGTCGAGAAGCTTCAGGAATTCGGTGATCGGCGCTGCGGCGTCGGACAGATCCTGTGACGGCTGCTCGTCGGGTCGAATCGGAAATGCGGCTTCGTTCGAGACCCGGGCGAGTCCGACGTTGTTGATGGGGCCGGTTCCATCAAGAGCGGTGAGGATGATCTCGATGGCCTCGACCGGGACATCACGAAGCCCGTTGCCGCCGATGACGACCGGTGAGAGATCCGTTTGGCTGCGAATGGCTAGGGTGGCGAGGAGCCGATGAGCGCGTTCAACGACTCGGGTTCGACCTCGAAGACTCGTCGTCAAGTCATCGGCGACTTGGATCAAGGTGATCGGTCCGGTGGAGCCAGTCATGAATCCGGTCGATCGTGAACGCGACCCGGTGTCGACGACGATCGTGGCACCGAGACTTCGGAGCAGGTCAATCCCACTCGAAGTGAGGTTGACGTCGAGTGGGACGGTGTCGAGGGAGGGAGTGAGGCCGAGTGAGCGCAGCCTTTCGAACGTCTGATCGCGCGTGAGACCATAGAAATCGCCGCGGTCGATACTGGCCAGCGCCGATGGGTCGAGGTTGAGCGCCGGAGCGGCGATCACCGGGCGGTCGCCAAGGCTGGTGCGGAACTGGTCGGCCAACTCGGGGGAGTTCTCCAGCTGGGTGAGCACACCATCACCGAGTTGCACGGCGATGGGGAGCAGCGGGTGCCGTGACAGCAGCACCGACGTGCGATCGATCGTCAGGCCTTCAGCCGATGCAACCTCGAGGAGCACCGCCACCGAAATCAGCTCACCCTCCGCAGTTTCGGTTGGCAACCGGATCATGTTGGTCCGGAGCGATGCAAGGGTGGCCCCCTCGGAATTCCGGATGTCGAGGTTCACGGGGAACACGCCCTCTTGCAGGATCAGGGTTCTCGTGGGGTCTCCATCGGCAACACTTCGCAGTGGGATCGACAACACGTAGTTGCCTGCTTCGTTGCGAGGAACTTGTGTGAGCGGCACCGCCTTGATCTGCGCGAAGAGATCGACCGGTGATTCTTGGACTCCCAGTTCGGACGTGATCGGAGCGAAAATCGTGCCGCCGACGGTGAGGTCGGCGGTGAGTTCGCCCGACCAGGAGAACGCGAGTTCGAACGTGCCCTCGGCAGGGACATAAGACGACTGGGAGGTGAGGGTCATGGTCGCTGTCGACTGAGCGGCCGCCGATGCACGTTCGGTTGTGAGACTCGACGAGATGAGCATCGGAATGGCCAAGGCCAGAGCGGCGAGGAGCAGTCGCCCACTGGTGCGGTGTCGAGGCTGCTTCATGTTGGCCGGCGACGTTCGAGGACGACGAGGCCGGTTGGGTCCGGCTTGAATCCGAGGTGTTCGTAGAGCGACAGCGCCCGCTGATTCCGTTCTTGAGTGTTGACCATGACCATGGTGGCGCCATGCCGGTAGAGCCAGTGCAGCGCATCGTTGACGAGATCGGAACCGATGCCCTGTCCGTGCCGGTCGGGGTCGACAGCGAGTCGTTGCAGATACCCGCGACTGCCGGCTCGACCGGTGACGGCATAACCGATGGGGTTGCGTCCGTCGGTGGCGACGCGGAACCGGCTGGCGGGAGTTGCCGACCGTGCCTCGCGGAGTGACGTTTCATCAAACTGCCAGAACGGGTCGAAGGCCCGAGCATCGATTTTCAGCACGGCAGCACGGTGCCATGGCCTTCCGATTGCGAGTTTGCGCGAAACCGGCGGCGGTTCGTCGAGAAGTGGCCGCGAAAGTAGGTGGAGGTTCTCGAGAAGGTGGAAGCCCGCATCGAGGAACGGTTGGCTGTCGTAACGATCGAGCGCGGGAGTGACGGCTCGTCCCACACCACACTCGTCGAGTTTGCGAACGCATTGGAGCAGGTCGATGACGGTGGGGTGCTGACCGTTGCGGCTGGGCCCGACGAGCGCAACGTGACGATCGCCCTGCCAGGGGACGACACGGAGATGCGGCGTGCCCGACTGGTTCGCCCGAGATCGTCGGAGGCCGGTGCCAGTCGTGGAGATCGAGGCTTGGTCCACTGAAAGAGACTATGCCCGCTCAGACCACCGGCGTGTGGGCACTCGGCTGGATGTGGTCGGGTCACGGGCGATACGGTGATCGGAATGTCGGTCCTCGTAGCCACCCACGACCTCTGTTGGCTGCATGATCCCGGTCCTGGTCACCCCGAACGAGCCGAGCGGCTCACGGCGTTCAAGCGAGGCATCGAGAGCGCCGGTCTCGCCGATGCGGTGCGCTGGATCGAAGCGACGGACGCCGACCGAAGCGCGCTCGAACGTGTCCATCCGGGCCAAGTCCTCGATGAACTCGTCTTCCGCTGCGCCCACGGTCCCCTCGCCATCGACCCCGATACCAGGGTTTCCGCCGATTCGGCCAATGCCGCATTCAAAGCGGCGGGCGCCGGACTCGATCTCATCGCCGCGTTGGACCGGGGCGAAGCCGAGGTCGGCTGGTCGGTCGTTCGGCCGCCCGGCCATCACGCGTTGCCCATGAAACAGATGGGCTTCTGCCTGATCAACAACGTGGCGGTGGCTGCTCGTTTCCTCGCCGACCGGGGTGAACGAGTGGCGATCGTCGACATCGACGCCCACCACGGAAACGGAACGCAAGAAATCTTCTACGACGATCCCACCGTGTTGTTCGTGAGCCTTCACCAATACCCGTGGTATCCCTACACGGGCAAAGCCGACGAGATCGGCACCGGCGAAGGCCGCGGCTTCAACGTCAACGTCCCCCTTCCGTCCGGATCCACCGGCGAGGCTTACCGAGCCGCGTTCGACCGAGTCGTGATCCCGGTTGTCTCCCGATTTGCTCCGACGTGGATTCTGGTGTCGGCCGGATTCGACGGACACCGGCGAGACCCACTCACCGAACTCGACCTGACGTCGGCCGACTACGCCGATCTGGTTGCGGAACTCTTGCCGTTGGTGCCGGCGGGAAGGCGTCTGCTCTTCCTCGAAGGTGGTTACGACCTCGAGGCCCTCGCCGATTGTGGTGGATCGGTGCTGGCGGCATCGGCCTCCGAGCGATATCGACCGGAGAAACCGACGGCGGGTGGTCCCGGGGTCGAGGTGGTCGAGGCGATTCGACGGATTCATCTCGACGGTGGTCCCGGAGACTATTGATCACCATGATGGCTGCTGACTCGGCTTCGGCTGAACTCGACGCGATCCGACGACTGGTGCGACCGATCGCCGACCGCCTCGCAGCCAAAGGTCACCGGCTCTACCTGGTCGGGGGGGTCGTGCGCGATCTCCTGCTCGCCGGTGACGAAGTCGGTGAAAGCCATCAGATCAACGACATCGATCTCACCACGGCGGCCCGGCCAGCCGACATTCGCGAGGCGCTCGAGCCGTCGTCGAAGGCGCTGTGGACCCAGGGCGAACGGTTTGGCACCATCGGCGCCGACGTCGGCGGACGAGCGTTGGAGATCACCACCCATCGAGCCGAGGTGTACGACCCGGAGTCCCGCAAACCCGTCGTGAGTTTCGGCGACGATCTCGCCACCGATTTGTCCCGACGCGATTTCACGATCAACGCAATGGCCATCGACGTCGAGGATGGACAGTTGCACGATCCGTACGGAGGACAAGCCGACCTCCGAGATCGCTGGCTTCGCACGCCACTCGATCCGGAGATCGCCTTTGGTGACGATCCGCTGCGGATGCTCCGGGCCGCACGATTCATCCCTCGGTTCGACCTGGCCGTCGATCCGGCGCTGCTCGACGCCGCCATGGCCATGCTCGATCGTCTCGACATCGTGTCGGCTGAGCGAATTCACGACGAACTCGAGCGCCTGCTCAGCCTGCCCTCGCCCCGACGCGGCCTCGAGTTTCTCGCCATGTCCGGCATCCTGTCCACACTCGTCCCTGGTCTGGCCGGTCGGGAGACCGAGGCCCTCGAGTTGGCCGCTGTCCCCGCGTCGCTGCCGGTGCGACGGGCCGCGTTGCTCTGGCCGCTCGGAAGTCACGAGGCCGGCCAACTGCTGAAGCACTTGCGATACTCGTCACTCGACCAGCGCCACACCGTGGATCTCATCCATGCCACCCGTTCGATGCAGACACAGCTGCAGTCGGGAGATTCGAAAGCCTTGGATTCGAGTTGGCGCCGCGCCGCGCATCGTCTGGGCGCCGACCGTGTCGATGAACTGTTCGAGTTGCTCCTGATCATCGACGAGGCCGCGGGGGAGCGGGCCACTGTTGCTCGCGAATCGCTACGGCGACTGCGGGAACGAGAAGACCTCGCCGATTTCGCCCCACCGATCGAGGGCGATCAGATCATGGAACTTCTCGGTATTGCTCCTGGCCGGGTCGTCGGCGATGCGGTCAGACACCTCCACGAACTCTGGATTCAGCGTGGTCCGCTCACGAAGGAGGAGGCAATCGATGCCCTCGGTCAATGGTGGGCAGCGACGCAGAACCCGCAGCCTTGATTCTGTTGCGTCAGGTCGCCACGCGTCTCATTGGGTAGCCTCCTGCCGTGGCCCGCTGGTCGAAAGAAAACACAGATGGCGGAGTGGTGAGCTACCGCTTGGCGAAACAACGGGTCGTCGCGTCCGTCGAAGACGGCAAACGAATGCCCCATGAGGTCTGTGACGCGCAACCCGAGCTTCGGCGTGTCGCTCACCACCACTTTGCCCAGATCGATGAGCCTTGTCCGATTTGCCAGAGTGACGACCTCGTTGCCGTTACGTTCGCCTTCGGACCCGGCCTCCCGAAGAACGGTCGATGCGTCGCCGACCGGGCCGAACTACAGAAGCTGCGCCGTCGGGGTAAACCCTCCACGTGTTATCTCGTCGAGGTGTGCCGCCAATGCTGGTGGAACCATTTACGTGAATCATTCGAGGTCAGTGGCGGTCAACTCGCAGCGAGTCAATGATCCGAGGGGCATGACCAGCTTCCGCTGATGACAGGCCGTAGCCTGTTGCGCTGCGCGGCGTCCGCTCGGTGCGCATCCCCTCCATGGCAACTCCCTCCCGATTCAGCCTCCTTTCCGGTCCGGGCACCCCCCGAAACCGTCGCCGAAATCCGCTTTGGCGGTTTCGTCGATTCCTGTTCCTGCTTGCGCTGTTCGGTCTCGGCACCGTCATTGCCGCGGTAGCCGTGCTCAGCCAGGAGAAGCTGGAGCCCCTCAACGATCTCAGCTCGTATT
Source organism: Acidimicrobiales bacterium (assembly GCA_037969565.1). Lineage (GTDB taxonomy): Bacteria > Actinomycetota > Acidimicrobiia > Acidimicrobiales > SZUA-35 > SZUA-35. The sequence goes on from JBBKXQ010000183.1 coordinate 5,755, forward strand.
CGCAGACCTCCTACCTCTGCACGGCCGAAGTCGTGGCGGGCTGTAACGCCGACAATGCAACGGCACAATTCAGCGCCGGTGAGGACCGCGTCATCGTCAGCTACGAGCAGATCCCGCGAGTGATGATCGATGCCGTCGTGGCCACCGAAGACGGTGATTTCTTCACCCACCGTGGCGTCGATCCCTACGGCATCGCCCGTGCCCTCTACCGCGACCTCCGCAATGAAGGGGTCACCCAAGGTGCCTCGACGATCACGCAACAGTTGGTGAAGATCGAACTGCTGAGCAATGAACGGTCGATCACCCGGAAACTCAAAGAAGCGACCCTGGCGATCAAGCTCGAACGGGAGCTGGAGAAGGAAGAAATCCTCACCCGCTACCTGAACATCGTCTACTTCGGACGGGGCGCCTACGGACTTCAATCCGCAGCCCAGGCGTACTTCGGCAAGGACGTCGAAGAGCTCGACCTCGCTGATGCCGCGCTCCTGGCCGGTCTGCTGCGGGCGCCTTCCACCGCTGACCCGGTCGGAGCACCAGAAGAGGCAACACGGCGACGGTCCACGACCCTCCGATTGATGGTGGAGGACGAACTCATCACCCAGGGTCAGGCCGACGAGGCAGACCGCAGCGGGTTCGGCAACGTGCTCGCTGCTCCGAGGCGAGAGGGTCTCGGACCGGTGAAGGGCATCGGCACCGAGTATTTCGTCGAGGCGGTTCGTCAACAGCTCACCGGGATCGAGGGTTTGCCCGAAGGGGCGGCGTACACGAATGGCCTGCGTATCTACACCACGCTCGATCAGCGCCTGCAGACGGCGGCCTACAACACGGTGGTCGAAGAAGGATTGGGCGAAGGGGATGCACCGGCAGCCTCGATCGTTGCCGTCGATGAGCGTGGCTTCGTTCGAGCAATGATGGCCGGTCGTGACTTCGGGACGTCGCAGGTGAACCTCGCGCTCGGCCGTGACGGTGGTGGCTCGGGTCGCCAGCCGGGTTCGGCCTTCAAGCCGTTCGTCTTGGCCGAGGCCCTCGAGCAGAATTTCTCGGCCAAGTCGTTCTTCTCCGCCCCGACGGTCATCGAGATCCCGGGCGCCGACAACGGCGGCACCTGGACGGTTCGTGGGGGCGGAAGTTCCGACGGCTACCGAGACCTCATCGATGCGCTCCGTGTGTCGTCCAACGTCGTGTACGCCCAGCTGATGGTGGAGGTCGGCCCCTCGTCCGTGGTCGAATTGGCCAATCGGCTCGGCATCAGTGCTCAGCTCGAGCCCGTGAACGCCCTCGTGCTCGGCTCGGGTGAGGTGTCGGTGCTCGACATGGCCGCCGCCTACAGCTCGTTCGAGAACCAGGGAATCAAGTACGAACCGATCCTGATCGAACGGATCGAGCAGGCCGATGGCACAGTCATTTGTTGGTATCCGGTCAATGGAGTCTGCGCCAGGAACGAAGGCCGCGAAGGCGAGCCCGTGCTTGACGCCTCGATCGCCAATCAGGTCACGTTCGCCATGGAGCAGGTGGTCAAGTCGGGCACAGCCCGGGGGGTTTCCGAGATTCTCGGAAACGTGCCGGCGGCGGGCAAGACCGGCACGACCTCGGACGCCAAGGATGCCTGGTTCGTCGGATACACCTGCGACCTCACGGCAGCGGTGTGGATGGGTTTCGTCGGTGCTCCGGGCCAGCCGGTCCGATCAATGCAGAACATCCTCGGCGTTGATGAGATCCACGGCGGAGACTTTCCGGCCGACATGTGGGCGAAGTTCATGACCAAGGCCAGGCAAATCGGCGACCCGGAACTCACGCCGGAATGTGCGGGTTTCCCCGCGGTCGGGAGTTTCCCGGGGATTCAGCTGAATCCCGAACTCTCGACGACCACACTTCCGCCGTGTGCCGACCTCGGCCCGCCGGAAACGGTTGTTGTCGGAGATGGAGCCGACGGGACGCTGGTCGACACCGTGCCGACGGCAACCACCGAACCCTGCGAGCCGCCCGAGACAGTGCCGTCGGACAGCACCACCACCCTCATCGACGACTCCACCACCTCGGCCAGCGCGGGTGAGTCCACGACCACCGTCGTCGGGTCCACCACGGTTCCGAGCACGACGACTCCCTCGGTGACCGCAACACCGACCACCGTCCCAACCACGGCGCCATCGACGGCCCCGTCCTCGATTCCCCCCGAATCGGTCGTCCCGGCCGCCTCGGGCTGAGTTCCCGACTCGAGGGTCAGGCCGACTCGCCCGGGGATTCCACCGTTTGATGCGGATAGTGCAGAACACAGACATCGCACCAACGTTCGGTGTCCCGATCCACTGATACCGCTGCCTCGGCGTCCCATGCTTCGGGCGTGACGTAGATCCGCCGAACCTCGGTGGTCGTTTCGTCGGTGGCGCCGCAGCTTTCGCAGATCATGGCTCGGACCGTAGAGCTCGGGCCGCCATGTCTCGCAGTTTCGTTCGTTGGATCTTGGTTCCGTTGGCGCTCGGCGTACTCGGGAACTCGTCGACGGTGAACACCCGAATCGGCACTTTGAACTTCGCGAGTTCGCCCTGACAGTGTTCGATCACGGCCCGCTCGATCGCCCCCTCTTCGATTGCGGGATCCTGGGGTGGAGGATTGGCGGTGCCGGCCGTGATGACGAAAGCAACCGGCCGCACTCCCTCGGGACGGGGGAGGGCAACGACTTGGGCGGCCTCGATGCCCTCGCACCCCATGATCACTTCCTCGATCTCGGCCGGACTCACCAAGAAGCCACTCAGACGAAGGACGTCACCAATCCGGGTGAGATAGGTGAACGTGCCATCGGGTTCCATGTGTGCGAGGTCGCCGGTCCGGAACCAGCGCCGACCCTCGGAATCGGTGACGTGTGCTTGATCGGTGAGGTCGGCGTCGATAGAGGATCCTCCCTCACTGAGGTAGCCGGCGAAAAGGCTCGGACCCCTCAGCACCAGCTCGCCGTCGGCACCGAGTGGCAACTCGTCGAGCGTTTCCGGATCGATGATGCGGGCCGCCGCTTTTGCCGAGGCGAAATCCCCGCCGGCACGTTGGCGGAGCTCCACGGGCTCCGCGGGGTTTCGAAGGGCCAACAGCGCCTGGACTTCGCTCATGCCATAGATTCCCGTCAGCCGCAGACCCACCTCGTCGGCTCGGGCCACGATGTAATCGAGCGAGGAGTTGAATCGTCCGTAGCCGGCGGTCTCGATCGACGAGAGATCGTGATCGGTCAGCAGTAGGCGATGGAACATGTCATCGGAACCGTTCATCGCCGTGATTCGCTCGCGCTCGATGAGTGACGCAGTGGCCTCCGCGTCGAAACGAGTCGGGAGCCAGATCTCGCTGTTGGCGGCCAGCCCACCGACGAGCCCATCGAGCCCGAACACGCCGCACAACGGAAGGGCAACGAGCACCCGGCTCGCCTCGTCGTAGGAGAATCGGCCCGGGATGTCGTAGGCGTGGATTGCGATCGACTTCTGGTGATGAAGAACCAGCTTCGGCTTGCTGGTGGTGCCCGAGGTGGTGAACACGATGAACGGATCATCGGGCTGGGGTCGGGCCGCGGTCCCGGGCGTTGCGGTCCCGAACGGTGCCACTTCGAACGCTGCCACCTCGAACGCTGCCACCTCGAACGCTGCCACCTCGAACGCTGCCACCTCGAAAGACGCGGGGGCGATCGAATCGAGGGGGATCACTCGAATCGGTGAGGCCGACCCTCCGATGTCGTGACCGATCAGTTCGTCGCTGCGGTCGGTGACGACGGCGCCGGCCCCGGAGCGACTGATGATCGACGCGGCCTCATCGAACCCGAATCGTGTGTTGATCGACACGAGCACGAAACGTCCGGCGGCGGCCGCGGCCAGGCACCGCAGGTAGGCCAGGCCGTTCGGCGCCCATACGGCAATGCGGTCGCCCGCAGATAGTCCGAGCTGAGCGAAACCGGTTGCGATTCGTCTGCCGTCCTCGGCCAATTGCCGAGCCGTTGTGACGTCGTCATCGAGATGAATCGATGACGACGAGTTCTCGAACAGATCCAAAACGGTCAGGCTTCCCACGTGCAGTTCCTACTGTCGCACCCCGAAGACAAGCAAAACCGAAGCTGTCACACCTCCTGCGTAGGGTTCGTCCATGAGCCAAGCACCAACCGGCCAAGTCGGAACCAGCGTCGGCGCCGTTAGTCTTTCCGGGTCATACCTGGGGTTTCGCTCGTCGAGTGACTTCTCCCAGGGCACGACCCTGCCCCTGACCGTCGGGGGCCCCGGTGATCCGGGTCCACAGGGAGGTACCGCACGCAAATGCGCGCCTATGAATTGATGATCATTTTCACGTCCGAGACCGAAGAGTCCGACGTGCAGCAAACCATCAACCGTCTCGAGGCCATTGCCAAAGACATTGGTGGATCACTCGAGAAGATCGACAAGTGGGGCATCCGTCGCTTCGCGTTCGAAATCGATCACAAGATGGACGGCTTCTACGTCGTGCTCGAGTTCCTCGCACCGAACATTCTCGAAGAAGCCGAGCGCACGCTTCGACTCGCGGACAACGTGATCCGCCACAAGTTCATGCGGCTGCCGATCACCGAGGCCCACCGACGTGGGCTCGCGGCGGCCACCGCTTAAGCGAAGGAACCAACCATGGCACAAGACAACAACGTCACGATCACCGGCAACGCCGGACGTGAGCCGGAGTTGCGATTCACACCGAGCGGTCAGGCCGTCGCCAGTTTCGGCGTCGCCGTCAGCCGACGTTGGCAGAATCGCCAAACGCAGGAGTGGGAAGAGGCAACGTCGTGGATCGACGTCACCTGCTGGGGCCAGCTGGCAGAAAACGCGGCTGAATCAGTTGGTCGTGGCACACGGGTCACGGTCAGCGGTCGGCTCGATCAACGCAGCTGGGAAACCGAAAACGGTGACAAGCGGTCCAAGGTCGAGATCGTCGCCGACGATGTCGCCATCAGCCTCAAGTGGGCAACCGCCTCCCCGCAACGCAATGAACGTCCCGAGGGCTCCGCGCCCACCGGTGGCGGAGATTCCTCGGGCGGCCGTTCATTCGGTGCGTCCGGTGGCGGCCAGCAACAGCCGCCCGCCTACCAACCCGATGAGGAGCCCTTCTAATGGCAAAAGCACGAAGCACACGGCGCGCAAAACCCAAAGACAACGGTCGCCGGGGCAAGAAGAAGATCAGTCCCCTGAACACCGACAAGATCGATTTCATCGATTACAAGGACGTCGACCTCCTGCGTCGGTTCCTGTCCGATCGGGCCAAGATCCGGGGTCGTCGGGTGTCGGGTAACGACAGCCAACAGCAACGGGTGATTGCTCGGGCCATCAAGAACGCTCGCGAAATGGGCCTCCTCCCGTACGCAAGCATGGTCACCACCCAACGGCGCGGTCGTAACGACCGCCCCGACCGTGGCGACCGAGGCCCCCGTGGTCCCCGCGAGGATCGTCCCACCGACGAGACCTCGTCGGACGCCGTCGATGCCGTCGAGATCGAAGCCGTCGAATCCGACGTCGTGAGTGTTGGAGGCGAGGACTGATGAAGGTCGTTCTTCACGAACAGGTTCCACAATTGGGAAATCGGGGCGACGTCGTTGATGTCTCCGACGGTTACGCCCGTAACTATCTGATCCCGAAAGGCGTGGCCAAGCGGGCCAACAACGGCGTCGAGGCTCAGGCCGAGACGATGCGCAAGTCGTGGTCACTCAAGAACGCCAAAGACCGGGAGGCGGCCGAAGAGGTGGCCAAAGCACTGGTCACGGCAACGATCATGATCACGGCCCGAGCCAGTGGCGAAGGCAAACTCTTTGGCTCTATTTCAACCGCTGACGTGGTCGAGGCGGTCAAGGAACAAACTGGCGTGGAACTCGAGCGCAAGATGCTCGATCTGGCCGATGGAATCAAAACCGTCGGCACGCACACCGTGACGGTCAAGCCGCACGATGATGTGCAGTTCCCCGTTTCGGTCGAGGTCGTTTCGGCCTGATCTCGAGTATTCGGTGTGAGGGGCGACTCGCCCCTCACACCAATCTCGATTCTTCTCTCGTTCTTCTGATTCAACAGCCCGATTGGGTGTGCCCGGTCGCGCCCAACCGGACCCGACCCGATCGAGTAGTCCACAGCTTCATCCACAGGAAACCGGGCGTGATCCACAGCTTTCACCGTGTTGTTGCCCTAGCGATCCACATGGCAGACCAACGAGGATGTTCCGATGCCAAATGACGCCCCGCCCGCAGATGAGGCGGAGCCAGCCAACTCGGAATCCGGAGCCGCCGCCGAGCCGTCAACGTCGCCTCCGACAGAACCCGACGTGTTTCCTTTCGAGGAGCCCGTGCCGGCCTATGAGTCGTCCGACGATCTCGAGGTCGACCTCCGCGAAGCCGTGAGCGGTCCCCAACCCGAGAGCGATGCGCCCCATCCCGCCGACCTCGCTCCGGCCGGTGTCGCCTCCTTCGGGCGGGGATCCTTTGACGGTGATGCCCCTCCGACCCGACCCTTCGCCGGCGCTGGGCCCCGGCAAACGGGCGATTGGGGCTCGGTCGCGAACGGCGGGAATGGGCGCAGTGGTCGGGGCGACACATCGCCCCGACTCAACCGGATGCCGCCCCACAATCTCCGGGCCGAAGAGGCGGTGCTCGGCGCCATGCTTCTCAGTCGAGAAGCGATCGCCGATGTGATCGAAGTCCTGCAGGTCGACAATTTCTACAAGCCGGCTCACAGCCACGTCTTCGACGCGGTGATCAGCCTCTATGGCGCCGGAGAGCCCGTCGATGCGATCACCGTTGCCGAGGAATTGACCCGTGCCGGTTTGCTCGACGCGGTTGGCGGCCCGGGAGTGCTCATCGACCTGCAGGCAGAAACTCCGGCCGTTGGCAACGCCGCTCACTACGCCCGGATCGTGGAGGAGCATGCCATCCTGCGTCGGCTGATCACGGTGAGCAACGAGATCGCCGAGATTGCGTACAGCGTTCCCGAAGATGTGATCAAGGCGGTTGACGACGCCGAGACGAGGATCTTCGACGTCGCGCAGCGACGGGTGGCGAACACCACCGCGGAGATCAAGGATCTGCTGTCGGCCAACCTCGACCGGCTCGAGATGCTCTACGAACAGGGCGACACGATCACCGGCACGCTCACCGGCTACAACGATCTCGACCAGCTCACCTCCGGACTCCAGCCAAACGCGTTCTACGTGTTGGGCGCTCGCCCCGCCATGGGAAAAACTGCGTTTGCCCTGGGAATGGCGGCGAACGCGGCCATTCATTCCCAGCGACCGGTGCTCATCTTCTCCTTGGAAATGAGCCAACTCGAGCTGTCGCAGCGAATTCTCAGCGCTGATGCCCGTGTCGATGCCGGCAAGATGAAGACCGGACGCCTCGACGAAGCCGACTGGAATCGGATCAGTCACTCCGTTGGACGGCTCGCCGAGTCGCCGATCTACATCGACGACAACCCGCACACCACCGTGATGGAGATTCGGGCCAAGGCCCGTCGTCTGAAGAGCAAGACCGGCGATCTCGCCATGATCGTCGTCGACTACATCCAGCTCATGACCGGCCGAAGTGGTGCCGAGAGTCGTCAGGTCGAGGTCGCCGAGATCTCCCGAAACCTGAAGATCCTGGCTCGTGAACTGGAGTGCCCCGTCGTGGCGCTGGCTCAGCTCAACCGTGGATTGGAGCAGCGCCAGGACAAACGCCCGATGCTCTCCGATCTCCGCGAGTCCGGTGCCTTGGAGCAAGACGCCGACGTCGTGATGTTCCTCTACCGCGACGAGATCTACAACACCGAGTCAGAACACAAAGGCGTCGCCGAAGTCATCATCGCGAAGCATCGAAACGGTCCGACCGCAACCGTGAAGCTGGCCTTCCTCGGACACTTCACCAGATTCGAAAACATGAGCACGCGAAACCCGCCGGCCGGAGCGGGAGACTTCTGAGTCCCGCACTTCTGGTTGGACCGGCACTTCGTGGGCCGGAGGGGACCGAGCGGCGCTGGTTCAGTCGGTTTGGACGAACACAACCGGGGGAGCGTCATCAGGCGACGTCCCGCTCCCGGTTTCAGCCACCACACCGATGAGGGCCATGCAGGCGGCGATGGCCAGTATCACCTGAAAGGCAAGGCTCGTCTGTTGCGATCGGCTGCGATCGACGGCCCGAGATGCCGGCTCGGGATGAGCCACCGGAATCGTTCGGGTTCGTTGACGTTGACCGGAACGACCCTTGGTCTTGATTGGGTTGTCGGTCAGATTCATGAGTCTCCACCACCCTCGAGACAGCGAGTCCGTTCGGGAATGTCAGCCAGGCACGTTGCCGACTTCCCTCATCATCGGAAGCGGAGCCCATCATCTTGAGTAAGTAAGACTGCCTGCCCCGGGTGCGTATTGGGACAGCCGCTTCAGGACAGTCGCTTCAGGGCAAGCCGCTTCAGGACAGGAGCGTGGCGATTGCCCAGAGGGAGGCGATGGTACCGATGGCGATCTGAATCAGACTCCGTCCCAAGGGTGGTTTCTCCAACTCGCCGTCAGCGGTGTGGGCCCGGGGTCGAACGAGGGCCAGGCCATTACCCACGGCCAACGCGGCGCCGATGGCCAGCGTGAGGAACGGGAGAAGATCGTTGCCGAGAAACATGAAGACCAGTTCTTGCCGTCGGATCGAGGGGTGGAGCCAAGGCGACGATAAGGCTGATCAGAACGAACCGATCGCCACGGGCAAAACGGGCGGGAATCTTTGCAACGGGATCCCAGAATATGGACTCAAGTTCCATGTCAGAATCGCCGATGGTAGATCAACGCCGGTGGTCATCGCCCACCCCGGCTCACGGGGCAAATGAGCGAGGGTCGCACTCCCTCCACACGCATCGCACCGGTACCTTCTGGTACTGGACGAAAGCGGCTCTCGCTCGCCCTTCCCGCTCGCCCGCCTCATTCGGTCCGGCACCGATCGAATCCGGCCGTCCTCTGAACCGGCAGACTGTCCGTGATGAGCGACATCGATTACCTCCGCCGAATTCTCAATGCTCGCGTCTACGACGTGGCGATCGAGACGCCGCTGGAGTTCGCCCCCGACCTGTCACGCCGGCTCGGCAACTCAGTGCTGCTGAAGCGAGAAGATCTGCAGGAGGTGTTCTCATTCAAGATTCGCGGGGCGTACAACAAGATGGTGCGCCTCTCCAGCGCCCAGCGAGACCGCGGCGTGATCGCGTCGTCCGCCGGCAACCATGCCCAGGGAGTCGCACTCGCGGCCAATGAGCTCGGCTGTCACGCGGTGATCGTGATGCCGGAAACTGCGCCGTCGGTGAAGGTCGATGCGGTCAGAGCTCGGGGAGCGGAGATCGTGCTTCATGGAGAGTCCTACAGCGATGCGTTCGCCCACGCCCAAGAGCTCATGATGGAACGTCGGCTCACCTTCGTTCACCCGTTCGACGATCCCGATGTCATCGCCGGTCAGGGCACCATCGGCATGGAGATTCTTCGGCAGTACGGCCAGCCCATCCACGCCATCTTCGTGGCCATTGGCGGTGGTGGGCTCATCGCCGGAATTGCGGCCTACGTCAAGCAGGTCCGCCCCGAGATCAAGATCATCGGCGTGCAGCACAACGAGTCGACGGCGATGGCTCAGTCGATCGAGGCGGGGGAGCGAGTTGTCCTGTCCGACGTTGGGCTGTTCTCCGATGGCACGGCGGTGAAACTCGTTGGTGAGGAGACCTTTCGCCTCGTGCGTGAATACGTCGATGACATCGTGATCGTCGACACCGACGAGACGTGTGCAGCCATCAAAGATGTGTTCACAGATACGCGAGCACTGCTCGAGCCAGCGGGAGCGCTGGCGATCGCCGGTCTGAAGAAATACGTGGATCAGATGGGGATCAAAGGACAAACGCTCGCTGCGGTCGCCTGCGGTGCAAACATCAACTTCGATCGGCTCCGTTTCGTTTCGGAACGGGCCGAGATCGGCGAGCAGCGAGAGGCCGTGTTTGCCGTCACCATTCCCGAGAAGCCGGGGAGCTTCCGTCGTTTCTGCGAAGTGGTCGGTGAACGGAACGTCACCGAGTTCAACTATCGAATCAGCGACGAACTCGAGGCCCATGTCTTTGTCGGGATCAGCTCGAATTCGCCGCACCAGGCCGTCGACATCGCCGGTGAATTCAAAGCTGAGGGCTTCCCGGTCATCGACTTGACGGGCGACGAGTTGGCAAAGGCCCACATCCGCCACCTCGTCGGTGGCAAGTCCGCCTTGGCCCTCGATGAGGTCTTGTACCGCTTCGAGTTTCCGGAGCGGCCCGGAGCGCTCATGCGCTTTCTCGCCGCGATGAGCCCGGACTGGAACATCTCGCTGTTCCATTATCGGAATCACGGCGCTGACGTGGCGAGGGTGTTGGTTGGTATGCAAGTGCCGGCTCACGACAGCCTCGTGTTCGACGATTTCTTGGTGTCCCTCGGCTATCGCTACTGGGAGGAAACCTCGAATCCGGTGTACCAACTCTTCCTGGGAATCTGAGCGAGTTCATCCGCCCGTCGGTTCGAGATCGGCGGGCGTGACCTCCGAGCGAAGCCTGAGTACTCGGAACCTCTCGGTGGTCGATCCGATTTGCATGTCTCGGAACACCAGTGCACCGGTGGCCCGATCGAAGCACACGGTTGCGTCGTCGCCGTAGAGGCCCTGGGCTCCGGAACGACTGGCGATGACCCTCCAGCAGTCGATGTCGGCGGTCGAAATCGTTGCCGGGAGGAGTGCGCGGACGTCGTCGAGAGCGGGTTCGTAAACGCGGTAGAGAGAGGCGTCGGCACTGATCTGCTGCTCGAAATCGGCAACTTCTCGGGCGAGGGATCGAGCGGGTTCTGGATCGGTGCAGAGCACCTGGCCGGCCACCAACTCGCACCGACGCAACGTGGCTCCATCGGTGACAATCGCAACGGCCCCGACCTCGTCCAGCGCCTGGTTGCCATCGCGGGTCTGGCGGACCGGTGTGGTGACCGAGGCACCGTCTCGCTCTCGCTCGAGCTCGCCATCCAGCGCATAGCTCGCCGACCGGCTGCGCTCGTAGGCCGCAACGAGGGGAGCCGGATCGATGGGACCAGTGGGAACAAGGGTGCTCACGGTGCTGACGACGCGGCTCTCCGGGGCATCGTTGTTGCGCCAGATCGCGTAGCCGGCGACACCCAGCAGGAGGCCGAAGCTGACTGCGGCGGCGACTTCCAGAAGCCGGTTGTTCATCGAAGTAACGCTACGACCCTCGACGGTTCTAGGGTGCCATTCCATGACATCTGCTTCCAGCGTCGAGGAAATTCCACTGGTCGCCGCAGCCACGGTCTTGTTGCTTCGCGACGCAAACTCCACCGAGCAGAACAGCCCCGAATCGGGCGCCGGTATCGAAGTTCTCATGTTGCGGCGCAACTCCAAAATTGCGTTCGGCGGCATGTGGGTCTTCCCTGGAGGCCGAGTCGACGCGGAGGAAATTGATCCGGCCGACGAGCTCGGGTCGGCACGACGGGCGGCCGTGCGGGAGACCCTCGAGGAGGCCGGCCTCGTGGTCTCAGCGGATCAAATGACGAGCTGGTCCTATTGGGAGCCGCCTTCGAGTCCGGCAATGACCCACAAGGGTCCGATCCGACGGTTCTCGACGTGGTTCTTCGCCGCTCCCGCACCGTCGGGGGCGGTGATCATCGACGATGGCGAGATCAAAGAACATGCCTGGCTCACCCCGCAGGCCGCGTTGCACCAACACCGTGCCGGTGCCGTCGAACTGGCACCACCCACCTGGCTCACGATCACCCAACTCTCGGCCCACGCCGATGTCGCAGCGGCGATGGCTTGGGCGGCAAGCTCCGAACCCCGGCGCTTCTGCACCCGCCCGATCGCCGCTGAACCACTCACCCTGGCCTGGGATGGCGACCACGCCTATCCCGATTTGTCCGTCCCGGTGCCCGATGGGCAACTCCATCGTCTGCTGATCAGCAGCAGTGGTTGGGAGTATCACGACACGGTTCCGTTCTGAGTGCCGTCGGTCGGGACCGCATCGCGATCTCCGTCACCCAACCAACTGAGGCGCCACTTCCCGAGCGGGATCAACATCCCCTGATTCGTCATCGGGTGGTGCTCGCGATCGCCACGGTCACCGCCGTGCTCACGGGACCTGGCCAAACCATCGGTGTTTCGGTCTTCATCGATCCGATGCGTGACGAGCTGGGAATCAGCCGCTCGCAGATCGGTACGGCCTACTTGATCGGCACGTTGATCGGGTCGCTTGCCATGCCCTTCGTGGGACGGTTCGTCGACCGGAACGGGGTGCGAATGGCCCAGGTGATCGTCGGCGTTCTGTTCGCCGGCGCCTTGGTGAACATGTCGCTCGTGACGGGGTTCGTCTGGCTCGCCGTTGGCTTCACCGGCATCCGAATGCTCGGACAGGGTTCCCTGTCGATGATCAGCACGGTCACCGTGCAGTTGCGTTTCACGAAGTCTCGCGGTCTCGCCATCGCCATCTTCGCAATGGTGTCCGGTGCGCTGATGGCGCTGGTGCCACTCGGTTTGAATTCGGTGATCTCGGCGGTCGGTTGGCGAGAGACGTGGCTGGTGGCGGCGGCCATCGTGGCCTTGTCGGTCGTGCCGCTCGGCTGGTTCGGCCTCCGCTCGGTCCCCAAGGTGGCGCCGGACGACCACGTGGTCGGCGACCGGCTCGTCCGGCCCTCACTCGACCGGGGGGCTGCCCTTCGCACGTCTGGATTCTGGGCGTTGGCCGCGATGTCGGCGACCACGGCGATGTTGTCAACGGCGTTGAACTTCCATCAGATCGACCTGCTCGGCGAGGCCGGGTTGAGCCGAGGCGCAGCAGCGGCCATGTTCCTGCCACAAATCGCCGGCGGCATCATCGCCGGATTCATCGTTGGCGGAATCGCCGACCGCGTCGGCTCGAGATTTCTGCCCGCGGCATCAATGGTCTTGCTCGCGATCGTTCATCTACTCGGTGCCTTCGTTGTGCCAGGCGGTGTCGTGGTGCTCTACGCCTTCCTTCTGGGCGCAACCGGGGGAGCGGTACGAACCATTGCGGCCACGCTGCTTCCCGACTGGTTCGGCACGTCGCACATCGGATCGATTCAGGGGTCGTTGACGCTGATCAACGTTGCCGGTTCCGCGCTCGGACCGATCGCGCTGGCCGTGCTCGACGAACGTCTGAATGGTTATCGACCGGCGCTGTTGGTGCTGTTCTGGATTCCGGCGGTGATTGCTGTGGGATCGTCATTCGTCCGTCCGCCGGCGTTCGACGTGCCATCGATGTCAAGCTGATCACCATGTGTCGCAACATCACCATTCTTCGGGGGCTGGAACCGGCGGCGTCGCCGGAAGAGATCGAGGCCTCCGCTCGTCAATACGTTCGGAAGGTCAGCGGCATTCGTCAGCCGACTGCGAACACATCAGCGGTGTTCGAGCGAGCGGTCGGCGAGATCGCCGACATCACAGCCCGACTCCTTGCCGACCTGCCGCCTCGCAAGCAACCCCCGACATCCGTTCCCCCGATGCGTATCCACGGCAGGCCCTGAGCTCGTTTTCGGTCCGATCCGTTACCGTCCAAGCTCTGCTCGTGCCCAATTTTCGGGGGCTTGGGCTGCCTTCGGGCCGATCGGAGTTTCCATGTCCACCAGCTTTGCCGACCTCGGTGTCCCCGCCGACCTCATTGCCGTACTCGAACGGGGCGGAATCACAACACCCTTCGATGTGCAGATTGCGTCCATTCCCGATGCCCTCGCCGGGCGTGATGTGCTCGGACGGGCTCCCACCGGCTCCGGCAAGACACTGGCGTTCGGCATCCCCTTGGTCGCCCACTTGGGGAAGGCTCAGCCCCGACGCCCTCGGGGCCTGATTCTCTCGCCCACTCGCGAGCTGGCCGAGCAGATCCGGCGAGAACTCGAACCACTGGCAACGGCTCGGAACCGCACGGTGATCTCGGTGTATGGAGGCGTTGGTTTCAGCGCCCAACTGGACGGTCTCCAGGCCGGAGCCGACCTCATCGTCGCCTGCCCAGGGCGTCTGATCGATCTACTCGAGCAGGGCGAGCTGTCGCTTGGTGACGTCGATCAGGTTGTGGTCGATGAGGCCGATCGTATGGCCGACATGGGATTTCTTCCGGCGGTGCGCGAGCTCCTCGACCTCACCTCACCGACCCGACAGACCGTTTTGTTCTCGGCAACACTCGACCGCGACGTGCAAGTGCTCATCGACAACTATCAGAACGATCCCGTCACCCATGAAGTCGGGGTCACCGAGCCGGATCTCTCGTTGGTGAAGCATCGCTTCATCGCAACGAAGGCCGACGAGAAGCTCGCCATTGCCGCCGATCTGATTGCCGAGGTCGGACCAACGATCGTGTTCTGCCGGACCCGGCATGGTGTCGATCGTGTTGCTCGCCAACTGAAGATGGCCGGGGTGAAAGCGGCCTGGATTCACGGCGCTCGGTCCCAGAGTCAGCGTGATGCCGCCCTCCATTCGTTCACCACCGGGATGTCGCAGGCCATGGTTGCAACCGACGTGGCGGCTCGTGGTATTCACGTCGATGGGGTGGCCTGTGTCGTCCATTACGACCCGCCCGCCGATGCCAAGGACTATGTCCATCGTTCGGGTCGGACCGCTCGGGCCGGTGCCGACGGTGTTGTCGTTTCGTTCGTCAACCGCGATCAGGCCAGAGCGGCCGCACGCATGATGCAAGACGTCGGTCTGCCGGCGATGGAGTTGGAGAACGCGCCGCAACTGTCCGGCCGTGCCGATCACGTCACCATGGACGTTCGATCACGGAAGACGGTGAATGGGAAAGGGCCGCGAAAGCCTCAGGCGCGGGCCGAGAAACCCGTGAGCCGTGAGCAGTGGGAGGACCAGGCCGAGAAGGTGTCGTCGAACGTGGGTCGATCCGTCTCGAAACCGCCTGCGGTGTCCCCCGAAGCTGGCGCGCCGGACGAGCGAGAATGGCGGGTCAGTTCGTCGTCCGGACCGAAGCGTCGACCCAGTCGGGGTCGTTCGGAGCGGGGGGTTGCTCGAAGTACTCGCGTGGAGGGGGCCGATCAACCCATGGATTCCGACTCCGACGGGTCCAACCCTTCCATGACCCCGAGCGGGCAGCCCGACACCGGGGGCGCAAGCAGAACGGCGGGGGCTCGACGAAAGTCGATGGCCGGCGGCAAAGCCAAGGGGAAGAGTGGCGCAGGCAAGACGAAGAGTAATTCGGCCAAGAAGCGGACCGCTGACAAACCCAAGCGGTCGGGGAAACCACGACCGAAGAACAAGTCGGCCGGGCGCAAGTAGAACCCGATCACTGACCGTTCCGATCCTGATGGTTCGAGTTCGGAAGAAAGCCCACCCGATCAGGGTTTCGTCCTTTCTGGTCGGCTGATCGGCTGTGTCCGAGCCGATAGGTTGGCCGCTCAATCTCGAAGAGGAGTTTTCAAAATGTCCGATGCCACCGTGCACGAGGTCGTCATCATCGGTTCCGGCCCGGCTGGTCTCACGGCTGCGATCTATTCCGCCCGCGCCAATCTGAGCCCGATCGTGATCGAGGGCGAGCCCTCGTCGAACAGCGATCAGCCTGGTGGTCAGCTCATGCTCACCACCGACGTCGAGAACTTTCCCGGCTTTCCCGAGGGAATCATGGGCCCCGAGCTGATGATGAACATGCGATCGCAGGCCGCCCGGTTCGGAGCAGCCATCGAAACCAACAAGGTGTCCAAGGTCGACTTCAGCGAGCAGCCGTTCAAGATCTGGATCGGCGATCCCGAGGCCGAGCCCACCTACCTCAGCCAAACCGTGATCGTTTCCACCGGCGCCCAATCCTTGATGCTGGGGATCCCCGGGGAAACGCGTCTGATGGGCCACGGCGTCAGCACCTGTGCAACGTGCGACGGCTTCTTCTTCCGCGACCAGGAGATCGCCGTGGTCGGGGGCGGCGACTCGGCGCTCGAAGAAGCCAACTTCCTCACCAAGTTCGCCTCCAAGGTGCAGCTGATCGTGCGCCGTGATGAGCTGCGAGGCTCCAAGATCATGCAAGATCGGGTTCTGGCGAATCCCAAGATCGAAATCGTGTGGAACACCAGCGTCCAAGAGGTGCACGGTGACCAGACGGTGAGCCATCTCGCGGTCGTCGACAACGTCACCGGTGAAGAGGCGGAGATGAAGGTCACGGGCATCTTCGTTGCGATCGGTCACAAGCCGAACACCAGCCTATTCGCCGGTCAGCTCGACATGAAAGACAATGGCTACCTCATCACCAAGCCCGGCACCACGATCACCAACGTCCCGGGGGTGTTTGCCTCCGGTGATGTGCAAGACGACTATTACCGCCAAGCGGTGACGGCTGCGGGATCGGGTTGCCAGGCTGCCCTCGATGCCGAGCGCTATCTCGAAGCGCTCGCCGACTGATACCAACCAGCGACCCCTGGATGTCAGGGGTGGCCAGGGCGCTGATCGAGGGTCACCGGATCGAAGAGCAGCACTTGGGTTTGAAGACTGATCGAGATGTCACCGCTGCTCGTCGTCGCCACACCTTCGAAATCGCTGCCGGCGCTCACATTCAGTTGGTCCCCAATCGTCCACCATGGATACAGATCGTCACCTGATCCGTCGCTGCCGGGCTCGGGGAACAGTCGCACGAGGTGATCGCCGGTGATTCGGTCGATCCTGGCCAAGAATCCGCTTGGTTGATTCCCGTACCAGGGGCCGGTGCCGCTGATGGCCGGGCCGTTGGCCAGCCCGTCCACTTCGATGATCGGCGCACCCTGCCCGATCACATAGACGGCGGCGTCTGCGATGAACAATTCGGTGGGGATCAGACCGGGAAAGGGATACGCCCGCGCGATCCTCGTACCCGTTTCGTCGAGGAGGAGCACCTCGAAGTAGTTCAGGTCACAGATCACATCCAAGCCGAACCGGCCATCGGGGTTGCCGATCAGGCAGTCGTTCGATTCGCGAAGGGGCCTCGGCCTGGAAATCACATACGGGCCTTCGGCTGCGGTCGTCAGTTCCTGGCTGATTTCCACTCGGCGGTTGAAGGGAACAGCAGCCAACTCGGCCACGATGCCATCACGGTCCGCATCCGCTGGGGATTGCGAAGGATCGCCCGTCAGCGGGAGCAGCGGATCTTCACGAATGGCGTTGCCCTGACCGTCGAGGTACTGCAACCGGTAGGGGTCGGCGGCCAGGATGGGCACGGCGAAGAAGCGAGCTCTCGTTTGGACCAGCGTTCCGTCCCGGCTCTCCACCCCACTCCGATAACGCACGCCGGCTGACACCGCACCCGGGGCGAGGTAGCCGAAGATGAGGTGGCCGTCGATCACCCGAGCCCCGGAGGCGTCGAGGTTCTCTGTGTGACAGATCTGTTCGCTTGACTCGAGATCCGCTGTGTCACTGGAACCTGTGTCACTGGAACCTGTGTCGCCGAAATCACTGTCGCCGAAATCAAGACAGAGCACGCCGGGTGAATCTTCGGTCACACGGAAAGCGCGCCCGTCCTGGAGAACTCCACGCAGGCTCGGGTCTCGAGCTGGGGCGGTGATGATCGTGCTCGGAACCGGAAGCGTCGGCTCTGTCGTCGAATCCGGTTCCGGCTGTCCGTCGAGTGATGCACCGGGTCGAAGGAACAACACGCCGGCGATTACCACCGCGCACACGAGCGCGATCGGAAGCCACGCCACGGGTCGACGAAGCACGATGTCGTCGCGATCAACGTCTCGTGACGGGTCGGGTGCGGGGTCGAATTCGGAAGTGATCATCAGATCATGGTCGTGACAACCAGGTTTCGTCCGTATGACGTAACAACCCCTGGGTTGGCAACGACCAAGGGGTTTGCAAAATATCCGCTAACGTTTGCCCGCGCCTGGGAACCCAGGGTGCCGTTGTGGCTCTTTAAGCAGGGCCTCACCAAAAGGGGAAATCTCTATGACGAATCCAACGAGACTCCGGTCTCTCCTAGGGCTGCTTTTCGCTTTCGCCCTCGTCGCTGCCGCCTGCGGCAGCAGTGACGAAGCCGTCAGCGACGAAACCACGGTTGCCGTGGGCTCGGGCGAAGCCGTCCAGATCCGCTCGCTCAACGCCATCACTGGTGACGTCGCCTTCTTGGGCGTTCCGAACCAGCGAGCCGTCGAGTTGGCGATCGCCGACTTCGGACAGATCGAAGGCTTCGACGTTTCGATGGGCGCCGGTCTCGACGACCTGTGTTCCGCCGATGGTGGTCAAGCCGCAGCCCAGACGATCGTTGCCGACCTCCAGGTCGTTGGCGTCATCGGCACCTCCTGCTCGGGCGCTGCTACTTCAGCGGCTCCGCTCATCTCCGCTGCTGGCTTGGTGTTGTTCTCGCCATCGAACACCTCACCAGCGCTCACCTCTGATCTCGCAGGCAACGCAGGCGAGAACTACAACGAGGGCTACTACCGCACCGCTCACAACGATCTGTTCCAGGGCGCTGCCATGGCCGAATTCGTCTACAGCGAACTCGGATTGACCACGGCCGCAGCCATCCACGATGGTGACGCCTATACCCAGGGTCTGGCACAGGCCTTTGCGGATGCCTTCGAGAAGCTCGGTGGAACCATCACTGGTTTCACCGGTGTGAACAAGGAAGACACCGACATGGTTCCGGTACTCACCGAGATCGCGGCCGGAACCCCGGAAGCGCTCTTCTTCCCGATCTTCCAGCCCGCCGGCGACTTCATCGCCGACCAGGCTTCGGGAGTCCCCGGGCTCGAGAACACGGTGCTGCTGGCTGCTGACGGCCTCTTGGTCGACGGTTTCCTTTCGTTGCCGCAGGCTGCAGGAATGCGGTTCTCCGGTCCCGATACTCGTTTCGGCACCAACACCAATGAGAGCACCGGCAAGACGGCCGAGGACATCCTCGCCGCCTATGAATCCGCCTACGGCGAACCGCCTTCAGCTCCGTTCTGGGGTCACGCCTATGACGCAACCACCTTGTTGCTCGAAGCCATCAAGGCCTCCTCCACCCTCGACGGAGACACACTCCTCATCGACCGGGCCGGAGTCCGTGAATACCTGAACAGCGTTTCGGGCTACTCCGGCATCATCGGCACGATCAGCTGTGACGACTTCGGCGACTGCGGTTCGCAGAAGATCACGATCATCGAGAACACCGATCCGTCCGACATCGAAGCCAGCAAGGCAAACGTGGTCTTCGAGTTCGCTCCGTAATTGTCGTCCGACGGTTCGTCCGTCGAGCGAAGAATCTGTTGTCGGCCCCGTCCACCTGGTGGACGGGGCCGAACTTTTGTCAGGATGACTGATGTCCCGCGTTGGGTCGAAGATTCGTACAAGACCGGCGGGGCGCAGCTCTTGCTATGGTCTCGGTCGATGTGACGACTGGCACCATCATCGCCCGGTCGCCGTAGAAGCTTTGGGGAGAGAAATGGTCAAGCAACAATCAGCCCTCTGGGGTAGAGCCTTGGAGAGAATTTCGTGACGAGCGCCATCAGAAAAAGTGGGAAGGGCACGACTCACGTCGACCGTTTTCTCACGTTGATTCGGGTCATGTTGATCGGCTTGATCGTCGTTGGATCCTTGGCCTTCGTCGCCCAGCAGATCGATTCCCAGAATCCCTTCGCCCGTTGGGCCAACCCCGATGCCACCGGGCTCACGGCCCCGCAATTCAAGGGCCTGCTCATTGCGGGGCTCTCGCAGGGGGCCATGTACGGATTGATCGCCCTGGGCTACTCGATGGTCTACGGCGTGTTGGGCTTCATCAATTTCGCTCATGGTGAAGTGTTCATGGTCGGCGCTTTCACCGGTTTCATCGCCTCCAACAAGCTCGCTGACGCCGGTCTGTGGCAGGACTATTTCGTTCTCTCACTGCTGTTCGTGGTTCTGCTGGCGATCGTCGTCTCGACCCTGACGGCCGTGTTGATGGAGGCCGTGGCCTATCGACCGCTACGGGGTTCACCCCGGCTCATTCCCCTGATCACCTCCATCGGCGTCTCGTTCTTCATCCAGAACGTGGTGATCGTTCTGTTCGGTCCAGGAGCGAAGAGCTATCCCGCTCTCCCCGAGGGCTTGTCGAAGCAATACCGCTTCCTCACCTTCGAGATCGAAGGAACGAAGATTCTCGTTCTTCTCGTGGCCGCCATTTCCATGGCCGGTCTCTGGTACTTCGTCGAGCGCACCAAAACCGGCAAGGCCATGCGAGCCGTGGCCGAAGACAAAGAGATTGCCGCACTCATGGGTATCAACGTCAACCGCACGATCGTCACGACGTTCGCCGTGGGTGGCGCCATGGCTGGTGTTGCCGGAATTCTCTGGGGGATCCTGTTCCGCAGTGTCATCGCAACCACCGGATTCCTTCCGGGCATCAAGGCGTTCACTGCGGCCGTGGTCGGTGGTATCGGCAACCTCGGTGGGGCCATGGCCGGAGGCGTGTCGCTCGGTGGTGTGGAAGCGGTTGCTCCGCTGGTCATCCTCGAGCCGTTGGGCGTCGGTGGTGTTTCCCAGCTTCGGGATGCCGTCGTGTTCCTCCTCCTCATTCTCGTCCTGTTGGTGAAACCGACCGGGCTGTTCGGTGAAAGACTTTCGTCGGAGGACCGAGCATGACCGCCACAGCAGCCAACGCAGAACACCTCGATGCACAGGGCGGTGCCGTCAGCGATGGCAGCATGCTCGATCAGAACTGGGCGAAGCTCGTAAAGTTCGGAGCGATCGGGGCCATCACCCTCATCTTCATCGCCCTGTCGGGGATGCTCGTCGGGCTGGATCCTCGACCGATCATCGAGGGACGTTTCAGCTTGGGTTACCTGGCTTTGATCTGGTTGCCGATCATGGCCGGCTATGGCATGAGCAGTGAAACCATTCTCGAGGGCATGGTTGCTCGGGCCAAGGGCGCCCGGGAACTGATGGCCGGCGCCATCGTCGGCGCCTTGAATGGTGCTGGTCTGTCGCTTCTCATCGTGTTGATCCAGAACTTCGATCTCCGGGATCCACTCGTGAACTGGAGCCCGCAACTGTTGAACCTCCTCGGTTTCAACAACGGAAACGGCTTCGGCATCGTGGCCTGGATCGTTCTCGGGGCCTTGCTCGGTCTGTTCGGTGCTTCGTTCCACGTCGTGTCATCCGAGGTTCGTCGAGTCATCAGCATCGTCGTCGGCACGCTGCTGTTCGTCTCGATCTTCGAAGGCATCATCGTCGACCTCCTCAAGGGGTTCGGCTTGTCCCCGGTCACCGACTTCGTCTATGGCCTGCGGGGCGGTCTCACCGATGTGAGCACGATCGTGATCGCGGTGGTGGCCACCGTTGCGGCCATCTACGGCAAGGGTCGGATCAAGGATGCGAAGGCCCACGTTGCCTCCCTCGAAGGAGCCGAACGCAAAAAGGTCAACACCGGGCTCATCGTCGGCGGTGCCGCCCTCCTCGTGATTCTCCCGCTCTTCACCGGCAAGATCACCAACGAACTGCTGGCCAACGTCGGCATCTTCCTCTTGCTGGCGCTCGGCCTCAACATCGTCGTCGGTGTAGCCGGCATCCTCGATCTTGGTTACGTCGCATTCTTCGCCGTCGGCGGCTACACCACGGCGATTCTCACGTCACCCAACTCGCCGGGCTTCGCACCCGAGTTGCCGTGGATCGTGGCCCTCCTCATCACCGTTCTCGTGGCCGCCCTCGTCGGCTTGTTCATCGGCGCCCCGGTGATCCGCATGCGTGGTGATTATCTCGCCATCGTCACCCTCGGTTTCGGCGAGATCATTCGGCTTCTGTTGCTGTCCGATTGGTTGTCCGGAGTGTTCGGCGGAGCGCAGGGCATCACCAACATCCCACCGGCCGACTTCGGTTTGTTCCAGGTGAAAGGCACCGATCCCCGCTCGGTGTTCTACCTCGTGCTGGTGTTCTCACTTTTGGCGATCTACGTGTCCTGGCGACTCGAAAAGAGCCGCCTCGGTCGGGCCTGGATGGCCATCCGGGAGGACGAAAGTGTGGCCGAGGCGATGGGCATCAACACCGTGAATCTCAAGCTCATGGCCTTCGTGGTCGGAGCAATTCTGGCTTCGTTCGGTGGAGCGATCTTTGCTGCCAAGGTGGGTTCGGTCTTCCCGACGAGTTTCTTGATTCTCATCTCGATCATCATCCTGGTGGTCGTGATCGTTGGCGGTATCGGCAACATCGCCGGCGTGATCGCCGGGGCGGTGGTGTTGATCGGTGTGCTCGGTGGTCCCAGACAGCCTGGACTCCTCCAAGAATTCTCCGAGTACAAACTCCTCATCTACGGTGCTCTGCTCGTTTGGATGATGCTGAAACGACCGGAAGGGCTGATACCCAACGTGAGGCGAGCCCGAGAACTTCATCAAGACGAGTTCCTCCAAGACGCCTGGCTCAAGGGCCATGTCGATGATGGTTCCGACGATGACGACGACGCCACCGACAGTCTTCCCGACGGGGGAGAGGTGGCCCCGGCATGACCCGCCTTCTCGACATCCAGAACCTCAGCGTCACCTTCGGTGGTCTGAACGCGTTGAACAACCTCGACTTCCATGTCGACGAGGGTGAGATCGTCAGCGTGATCGGTCCGAACGGGGCCGGGAAAACCACATTCTTCAACATGATCAGTGGCATGGTCACCCCGTCATCGGGCGACATCATCTTCGAGGGTGAGTCGATCGTCGGGCTCGACCCGAACCAAGTCACAGCTTTGGGTATCGCCCGCACGTTCCAGAATGTCCGACTCTTCGCCAACATGACCATCCTCGAGAACGTGATGGTTGCCCAGCACTGCCGGACGAAGCAAGGTCCCTTCGGCGCGCTGTTTCAAACCAAGGCCTTCAAGGCGGAGGAAGAGGCCATCCGGGCTCACGGCGAGAAGGTCTTGGGCTTCTTCGGCTCCCGTCTCGTGGGTTATCGCCTCGAGCAACCGGCGGCGGTGCTTTCTTACGCCAACCGCCGACGGCTCGAGATCGCTCGGGCGATGGCCACCAAGCCGAAGCTGATTCTGCTCGACGAACCCGTCGCCGGTATGAATCCCAAGGAATCCGTGGAGCTCACCGAACTGATCGGCAAGCTCCGCAGTGAGTGGGGCTTCACTGTCGTCATGATCGAACACGACATGGGCGTGGTTCGAGACGTCTCCGATCGTGTGGTGGTGCTCGACCACGGCGAGCCAATCGCACAAGGCAGCTACGAAGAGGTATCCACCAACCCGCAGGTGATCGAGGCCTACCTCGGTCGACCCGTCGAGGGAGCAGGCCGATGACCGAAGTGTCCACCTCGACGGCCGAGGCCGCCATGCCGATCGATTCCCGCACACCGCTGCTCGAGTTCCGGGGCATCAACACTCATTACGGTGCCGTCCATATCCTCAAAGACGTGAACCTGGCCATCTATCCCGGTGAACTCGTTTGCCTGTTGGGCGGTAATGCGTCGGGAAAGTCCACCACACTCAAAACCCTGCTCGGAATGGTCACACCCACCACGGGTGAGGTCGTTCTCGACGGTGAAGTGGTCAACAGCAAGCCAACGAGTTACCGCGTGGAACGCGGCGTCACGATGGTTCCGGAGAACCGGCGACTGTTCAAACGACTCACCGTCAAGGAAAACCTCGAACTCGGTGCGTACCTCCGCAATGATCGGGCCGGTATCAACGACGACCTCGAGCGCATCTACGGGATGTTCCCTCGGGTCAAGGAGCGCCTCTCGCAGAAGGCCGGCACGCTGTCCGGAGGCGAGCAGCAGATGGTGGCCATGGGCCGGGCCCTCATGTCCCGGCCACGGGTGTTGCTCATGGACGAACCATCGATGGGCCTCGCCCCTGCGCTCGTTCAAACCAACTTCGAGTTGATCCAACAGATCCACTCCGAAGGGGTTGCCATCTTCATGGTCGAGCAGAACGCCAACATGGCACTCTCGATCGCCGACCGGGGCTGGGTGCTGCAAACCGGCAAGGTCGTTCTCGACGACACCGCCGAGGCGCTGCTCGCCAACGAAGAGCTTCGCACGGCGTACCTCGGCCATTAGCACGGGCATGACCGAATCCGGCGGGTCGACCGAGCGCTCCTACGACGCGATCGTGATCGGTGCCGGGGTGATCGGTTGCGCTGTGGCGTTCGAACTGAGTCGGCGCGGCCTGCGAACGCTCAGCATCGACAAACTGCCGGCGGCGGGTTATGGATCGACGAGTAGCTCGAGCGCGGTCGTGCGCTTCAACTACTCGACCGCAGCCGGCGTGGCCCTCGCCTGGGAGGGCTATCACTACTGGAAGAACTGGCCCGAGTATCTCGAACTCGACAAGCCGGGGCCACTGATCGAACTGGTCCGGCATCCGATGCTGATGTTCGAGATCGACCGCAAACACTTTGAGCGCGTGGTCGGGCTGATGCAGCGTTTTGCGATCGATCACGAGGTGCTCGCCGGAGCCGCCCTCACCGAGCGGTATCCACAGATCGACTTCCGCCGCTTCGGTCCACCGGCACCCCTCACCGACCTCGATGCTTCGTTTTGGGGTGAGCCGACCGAGACGTTCGACACGGCGCTCGAGATGACGGTTGCGGGGTATGTCACCGATCCTCAGCTGGCAGCCCAGAATCTCAAGGATGCAGCCATCGCCAAGGGGGCCCGGTTCCTGCACGGCCGTACGGTCACGTCGATCAACCAGGCCGGCGGGCGGGTCACGGGAGTGAGCCTCGACGATGGAGCGTCATTCAGTGCGCCGGTCGTCGTGAATGTTGGTGGGCCCCACTCGTCGCAGATCAACGCCATGGCCGGAGTGCTCGGCGACATGAACATCAACACGCGTGCGTTACGCCGTGAGGTCTACGTCGTGCCTGCCCCCAAGGGGGTTGACTTCGAGACCGACGGGGTGATGATCGGCGACCTCGACGTTGGTGTGTACTTCCGGCCCGAGCGAGGCAACAACGTGCTCATCGGCAGCGCCGAGCCGGAATGCGACGAGATGGAATGGGTCGACGACCCCGATGCTGTCGGCGAAACCCTCACCGCCGACGATTTCGAACTGGGGGTGTTGAGGACGGCCCGTCGAGTTCGCGATCTCGGGATGCCACACAACAAGCGGGGTGTCGTTTCGGCCTACGACGTCGCCGATGATTGGATACCGATCTACGACCGGAGCAGCCTCGACGGTTTCTACATGGCGATCGGCACCAGCGGAAACCAGTTCAAGAACGCCGCCAGCGCCGCTCACTGCATGGCCGAGTTGATCATTGCCGTGCAAGCAGGGCACGACCACGACCGCCATCCGTTGACGGTGGTCGGTAGGTACACCGGCAACGAAGTCGGGATGGCCACGTTCTCTCGTCGGAGAACCATCGACCCCGACTCGACGATGACCGTTCTCGGTTGAGGCGGATCGTGTCAGACTGCAGCCATGGCTGAACCGAGAGAGCCGGACCAAGCGGCGTGGATCGACGTCGTACCCGACGACGAATGGACCTCCGGCGGGCTCGCCGACCTCTACGACGAGGTGGTTGACCGCGAGCACCGGAAGGTCGATCACATCCTCGCCGTGCACTCGCTGAACCCGAAGGGGATGGCTGCTCACACCGCCGTCTACGGGTCGGCGATGAGCGGTTCGGCGTCGCTGCGCAAGGTCGAACGCGAACTGATCGCCCTCGTCGTCAGCCTCGAGAACCACTGTCATTATTGAGTGGTCCACCATCGGCGCGGACTGCGTCGGCTCCTGAAGGACGATGTGTTGCTGGCCGCCATCGAAGCCGACTGGCGAACGGCACCGCTCTCGTCGGCCCGCCAGGCCATGCTCGGGTACGCCACCAAGCTCACCATCACTCCGGCCGAGATGACGGGCGACGACGTCGCTGATCTTCGATCGGCCGGGTTCTCCGACCGAGACGTCCTCGACATCGTGGAGGTCACGGCCTACTACGCCTATGCCAACCGAATTGCCGATGGCCTCGGTATCAGAGTCGAGCCCTGGATCAACGACGAGGGCTGATCGGACCCGGGTCACGTGTGCCGTTCCCTCGTTCGGTGGGCAAGCGGTCGGCGTTGGTGAGAGCATGGCCTGATGAGTTCAGTGATCGTGGGTTATGACGGCTCGCCAACTGCACGGACGGCGGTCCAGGAGGCTGCCGCCTTGGCCACCGGGCTGGCCCGACCGCTGCATGTGGTCTGGGTCGTCGACGAGAAAGCAACGCATGCCGACGTGGCCAACGTGTGGACCCTCGACCATCTCGACGATCAATTGGCCGACCGAAACCTCGCGATTGCAAAGGCCGCTTCTGTTCATCTGCACGAGCTCACCGCTGAGTTGCCAGGCGAAGTCACGTCGGCGGCCGTCGGCGGAACCCCGGCCAAGGTGCTGGTGGCCGAGGCCGAGCGCCTTGGCGCCTCGGTGATCGTCGTCGGCAACAAGAACACGCAAGGCCTTCGTCGAGTGTTGGGCGGCGTTGCCACCGACGTGGTTCACCACGCTCCGTGCAACGTCTATGTCGTCAAGACGACCTGAGTTGGTCATGCGAACGGTGATCATCGGAGCGGGCAGTAGGGGTTCGATCTACGCCGAGTAC
This sequence comes from Acidimicrobiales bacterium, assembly GCA_037969565.1. Lineage (GTDB taxonomy): Bacteria > Actinomycetota > Acidimicrobiia > Acidimicrobiales > SZUA-35 > SZUA-35. The sequence continues at coordinate 32,236 of JBBKXQ010000183.1, forward strand.
GCCAGGGAGAAGCCGACGGAAATGAGCGTGGTGGCGGTGATCGAGCCCCGTCTCGAGTGGCGCCACCGGCTTGCCAACCGCCACCAGTTGGGCCTCGAGGCCCAATTCGCGTCGTGGGACGACTTCGCATCGTCGCCGCTGTTCGACGTCACCGATGCGGCCGTCAACGCCACGCCCGATCGGGTGCACACCGCCGTGGCGGAGCTGGTGATGGATGCCGGGCTCCCGATGCTGCTCGAGAAACCGCTGGCCCCGACCCGCGACGAAGTACTGGAATTGGCCGAACTCGCCTCCCGGCCTGGAGCGTCGCCGGTCGTGGTCGGTCACGTGCTCCGTTACACCGCGTTCTATCGAGCCCTGCGAGAACTGACGCAGAGTGGTGCACTCGGTCGGATCATTCAGGTGACCCATCAAGAGAACCTCTGGTTCAACCACTTCGCTCACTCCTTCGTGCGGGGAAACTGGGGTGTGGCGGCCAACTCGTCCCCCTTCATCCTCGCCAAGTGCTGCCACGACCTCGATCTGTTTCTCTGGCTCTTCGACGATGCGTTCGAGTCCGTCACCTCCACAGGCGAACTCAGTCATTTCAACGCCGCCAACCGGCCGACCGAAGCCCCGAGTCGTTGCACCGATGGATGCCGGGTCGACTGCCTTTACGACGCGAGGAACCTGTATCTCCACGATCGGGATCAGTGGCCCGCCAACACGATCGCCGCCGGCAGCACCACGGAAGAACGTCGGGCTGCCCTCCAGTCGGGCCCCTACGGTCGATGCGTTTACGCCTGCGGGAATGACGTTCCCGATCACCAGGTGGCAACGTTCGACATGAGATCAGGAGCCACGATCACACTCGCGATCTCCGGTCACCATCATGAAGAGACCCGGATCACGCACATCGACGGCACGCTCGGCTCGGTCCGGGCCCGATTCGGTTCTGATCCCCACATCGAGTGGTCGCAGCACGGATCGGGCCAGGTCGAACGGCTCGAGCCCTCATCGGGCCAGAGCGGCCATGGTGGCGGCGACAGCGGCCTGATGGCCGATTTCGTTCAGGTCGTCACCAATCCCGAGCACCGGTCCAGCTCGACGCTGGCCAGCGCCGTGCCCAGCCACGTGGCCGCGCTCGCAGCTGAAGAGGCCCGCGTCACCGGCCGCCGCATCTCCTGCGAGCACTGAGCGACCCCAACTGACCCGACCCCGAGCTCAGAATCTGATGAGCGATGGCAGGTAGTCGGGCGGAGCTTCGTAGCCCAGAAGGTTGAAAACGGTGGCTGCCACGTTGGCCAGGCCGGCGTTGGGTGGGGGAGTGAGGTGGTACTCGCCGTCGTAGTTCGGGTCGTGAATGGCGAACGGCACGGGACTGAGTGTGTGCGAGGTCTTCGGGGAGCGAACGCCGTCCTTGTCGGTGTACATGATGTCGGCGTTGCCGTGATCGGCAGTGAAGATCAGGACACCGTCGAGATCGTCGATGACGTCGACGAGTTGGCGAACGCAGTCGTCCAAGATCTGCATGGCCTCGATGGTCGCCGGAAGGTCTCCGGTGTGGCCGACCATGTCGCCGTTGGGAAAGTTGAGCCGGCCGAATCGGTATTCACCGCTTCGCAACAGGTCGATCGTTTCGGCGGTGATCTCCTTCAGTTTCATTCCCGGCGTGGTGTTGAATTCGACGTTGTCCGACGGGATCTCCACATAGGTTTCGAGGTCTTCGTCGATGTAACCCGAGCGATTGCCATTCCAGAAGTAGGTGACGTGGCCGAACTTCTGGGTTTCGCTGATGGCGAAACTCTTGATGCCCGCGGCGCAGAGGAACTCGCCCATCGTGCGATCGATGGCCGGCGGTTCGACGAGGTACTTCTTCGGGATGAGGGCATCGCCGTCGTACTGGAGCATGCCGCAGAAGAAGACATCGGGATTGGAGCCCCGGTCGAACTCGTCGAAGTCCGCTTCTTCGTAGGCCCGGGAGATCTCGATGGATCGATCGCCCCGGAAGTTGAAGAGCACGATTGCATCCCCATCCGCCATGGTGCCGACCGGTGCCCCGTCGTCGACGACCACGAACTCGCCGAGGTACTGGTCGCCCGTGTTCTTCCCAGTCTCGTCGGCCTCGTCGTACATCGTTTGCACGGCTTCGGCGGCCGACCGGAAAGGGCGGCCGACGCCGTGGGTGTGGCAGTGATAGCCGCGTTCGACCATCGGCCAATCGGCGCCGTAACGGTCCATCGTGATCTTCATGCGCCCGCCGCCCGAGGCGATGCGGTAGTTCGCACCCTCGACGTTCTCGTTGATCTCGGCCAACACGGCTTCGGTGGCTGCGATGTAATCCAGGGCGGAGCGAGCGGCGACGTCGCGCCCGTCGTGAAGGATGTGCACCGCAACGCTGGTGACGCCCTCCGCCGCCGCTTGCTTCAGCAGCTGGTAGAGGTGATCGGTGTGGGAATGGACATTCCCATCGGAGTGGAGTCCGAGGAAGTGCAGCGTTCCCTGGCGCCCGTGCTCCACGGCGGTTTTCCAGACTTCGGTTTCGAAGATCTGGCCGCTGACCAGGGCCTTGTTGACGAGCTTGGCCCCTTGGGCGAAGATCCGGCCTGCCCCCAAGGCGTTGTGGCCGACCTCACTGTTGCCCATGTCGTCTTCGGACGGCAGCCCCACGGCAGGTCCGTGGGCCAGGAGTTCGGTGGCGAGCTCGGTGTGTTCGATCTGGTCGAGTGTGGGTGTGGCGGCCTCGGTGACGGCATTGCTGGGATCGGCGGGCGCCACGCCCACACCGTCGGCCACCACGATCAGAAGCGGGCCGGGGCGGCCGGCGAACGACGGATGTTTCTCGAGATGCAGAGTCGACATCCGCTGAGTCTACGGAAACCGCATCCCCCACTCTTGATCGAGTTGCCCACGCTCACCGATCGAGAGCCGAGGACGGTTTGCCCCATCGTTGTTACCAATGAAAGGGCGGGACGTAGGCTCTGCGTCCCGCAGCAATGTTGCGATGGGCGAGAGCAATCGTGGCATGGACGTGAAAGGCCTCAGCATGCAGACCCAACTCCTGATCAACGGCAAGTGGCAAGACGGTGCCGACGGCGAACGCATCGCCGTGCTCGATCCTGCCACGGGTGATGAGATCACCAAGATTTCGGCCGGCACGCCGGCCGACGCCATCGCCGCCTGTGATGCGGCCGCCGTTGCCCAGAGGGTGTGGGCTGCCCGGGCCCCCCGCGAGCGGGCCGAGGTGTTGCGCAACTGCTGGCAGACCCTGGTGGAACACACCGAAGAGTTGGCCGAGCTCATCACCCGTGAACACGGGAAGCCGCTGGCTGATTCGAGGGGCGAGGTGACCTACGCCGCTGAGTTCTTCCGTTGGAACTCCGAAGAGGCGGTACGGGTCCGGGGTTCGATCGGCACGGCTCCCGGCGGGGCCAACAAGATCATCGTCAGGCATCCGCCGGTCGGCGTTGTCGTCATCGTCACGCCCTGGAACTTCCCGGCGGCGATGATCACTCGCAAACTGGCGCCCGCCCTCGCGGCCGGAAATGCCGTCGTCATCAAACCACCGAAGGAAACGCCACTCACCGCGCTGCGGGTGGCCGAACTCTTGCAGGAGGCCGGGGTTCCTGCCGGCGTGGTCAACGTGGTGCCCACCAAGGATTCGGGTTCGTGGTTCGACGCCGCCGTCGATCACAAAGCGGTCCGGATGGTGAGTTTCACCGGCTCGACGGAGGTGGGCCGAGTGCTATTGCGCCGGGCTGCCGATCGGGTGCTGAAGGTTGTGATGGAACTCGGTGGGAACGCTCCGTTCATCGTGTTCGACGATGCTGATCTCGATGCGGCCGTCGAAGGAGCGATGACGGCGAAAATGCGCCACTCCGCCGAAACGTGCACCGCGGCCAACCGTTTCTTCGCCCAAGCCGGCATTGCCGACGAGTTCACGGCGAAGTTGTCGGCGGCCATGGGCGCCGTCAAGGTCGGGAGCGGATTCGACGAGGGTGTCAGCTGTGGCCCGATGATCAATCCCGGCGCCGTCGAGACCATCGATGGGCTGGTTCAGGCTGCGATTGGCGCGGGAGCAACCGCCGCGGTCGGCGGCCACCGGGTGGATGGCCCTGGTTTTTTCTACGAGCCGACCGTGCTCGGAAATGTGGCGCCTGGGTCGCCGATCACCCGCGAAGAGATCTTTGGTCCGGTGGCGCCGGTCATCCCCTTCACCGACACCGACGCCATGATCGACCAGGCGAATGACACCGAAATGGGATTGGCCGCCTACGTGTACACCCGGGACATCGGGCGGGGCCTCAGCGTGAGCGAGCGACTCGAGAGCGGCATGGTTGGCTTGAATCGCGGCGCCATGAGCGACCCGGCGGCACCGTTCGGTGGCATGAAGCAGAGTGGAATCGGCCGCGAAGGTGCCAGCGAGGGCATTTACGAGTTCTGCGAGACGCAGTACATCGCCACCCAGTGGTGACGACCACCCCCTGACACCCCTTGAAGCCAACCGGTTGTGCGAACCTCTGGCCCAAACACAAAACCATCCCAGCGCACGAACTCGAGTCCCTCCACGGTTCGTGCACTGCGATGGTTTTCGTGATTCTGGTCGTCCGCCGCCCGGATCAACCGTGTGAATCGGTTGTCAGAATCCGCCATTTACGAGCATATGTCTGTGATCTGGATCACACAGCCGCCGTGTCGTTCGGCACACGTCCGGCACACGGTCTGACACACGGTCTGACACACCCTGCGTTTCGTATCAGACCGGTTGCGAGCCACGCCCCGAATCGGTTCTTGGTGAGGCCATGAGGAGGGTGGCCGACAGGGCGCCGATGGCTCCGATCAGAATGCCCCACCATCGCGATCCGGTGAGGTCGGCAATGATGCCGACCAGGGCTGGACCCGCGGCTCCCGACAGCCCGAAGATCATGCCGATCATGCCCATCGACTCACCCAGGCGATCTGGTGCGAAGAGTTCGCTGGCGTAGACACCCTGTAGGGGCGACGTGGCGCCGATGCCGAAGCCGGCGACGACCACGAATCCCACGGCGATCGGGATGTATCCCGAGCCCGCAAGGAGCAGGAGACCGATGGCAATGGCACCAAAAGCGAGTTGAAGACTGCCCCGTGCCCCAAAACGTTTGACCAGGAGATGGAGGGGCAAGCGTCCACCCAACTGAGCTGCGCCACGCGCGCCGGCCAGGGCGGCGGCCGTGCCGAGCGGTAGGCCGGCCTCGATCATGAGCGGGACCTGGTAGACGAGGATCACACCCACGGCTACGCCGATGCCGGTTGTGGCCAGGGCGTATCGCCGCACTTCGGGTCGTTGGAGGGAGCGGCGGAAGCTGACGCCGACGTGGGTCCGTTGGCGCGGTGCAATCTCGCGAACCGATACGGCGGCGATCAACAGAACGGCGGCGGTGATCAGCACCAGAACCCGGAGGGTGACTCGCCAGTCGGTTCGGCTCACGAGCGCCGCGGCCAGAGGGAGGTAGATGGTGCTGGAGAATGCGCCGTAGATCGTGAGGAGGGCGATGGCTTTGGATGGTGTTGCTGGGGCGGCACGGACGGCGGTTGTCTGCGTCACGTGGTAGAAACCGAAGGCAGTGAGGCTGGCTCCACCGATCACTGCGGCGACCACGAAGACTGCCAGCGATGTGGCGTACGAGGCGGTGCCGAGCCCGATCGTGCTGATGATTGCAGCCGCGACGAAGAGTCGTCGGGAGCGGAACTTGTCGAGCAGTCGACCGGCGACGGGTGCTGCAATACCTCCGAGTGCGGCTGAGAGGGCGAATGTGCCGGTGACCCAACGCTCGGGCCAGCCGGTGTCGGCCAGGAGGGGGTCGAGCAGCACGCCGAAGGAGTAGTACCACGTGCCGTAGGCGGCAATGGTGACGAGGCCGAGTAGCGAGATGGTGGCGAAGGGAAACCGCTCGATGTCGTCCGTTGCAGGCTCGATCACGCGAGGGCTCGATCGCGTGCGGGCGACGACAACATGGTCTCAACGTAGTGCGGGCGGTCACCACCTTGGGGCGGATCAGTGATCGAGGATCAATCGATGGTCGAGGTAAACCGGCCGACTGGATGATGCGTCTGTAGTGGTATGCGGTGGCAGCGACTCGACCCGACGAACCCAGGACGTCTCCCCCTTGTGTTTGTCGTGGTTGCAGTCGCTGCCGTACTTCTCCTGGTCGTTTCGGTTCGGCCTACCTTGGCCTCGCCTCTGGGTGAGGTCAGTCGGTTGTCACGCAGCGACACCGACCCGGGTTCGACTGAGCTCGCATTCACCGAATCCGACACCGAAGAAGTTGCGGCGGTGAGTGACCGGCCGGAGGGAGTCGGCGATTGGTGGATCACGCCGGCCCTGCTGCTGTCGTTCGTTGTCGGTGCCTGGTATCTGGCGATCTCGCGCTCGCGCGATCCGCTCGAGTGAGGTTCGTCGGCTCGGCGCCTTCGGCCCTACAGCCCGGGCTTGAACACCATGAGCACCAGCATCACGATGGCGAGAATCGAGATGATTCCGCCCCCGGCGGTCACCCTGGCTTCGGCTGACTCGATACCCGATGCCATCGCCTTCTCGGCGGGGATGAGCACGGCGTGGAGCACTCCGTTCATGGCCAGCCACACGATGACGGCACCGATCAACCAGCCCTGACTCATCTCGAAGACACCATCCGACATGCCGGACAGGCCAAATCCGAGTAATCCGGCCACGATCAGCGCGGGGGCGTAGATCCGCTGGCTGTTCGAGGCCAGGAACCCCAGCATCAGCTGCTGCCCGGTCTTGTCCAGCCGCTTCGATTGGGCCCCGAGGAACGGATGGGCAAAGGCCGGAGCGAGCGCTGCGATCACCGCAACGATGTGAAGAACGAGGACGATGTTGTACGGGGTATCGGCTACGGCTGCGAACATCGGGCGACTCTAGATCGGGATCGTGCGGCCGGCCTCATGGGTTGAGCGGCTGATCGGGTGGACAATTGCGTCGACTCGGAGCAAGGTCGCCATACTGTCGACCCGTGAGGCTCCTTCCCAACACCGACTTCCGATTCTTGGTGGGAGCGTCGACTGCCTCGCAGGTAGGTGACTGGTCGGCTCGATTGGCGCTGGCCCTCCTGATCTTCGAGCGGACCGACAGCCCGACGGCGGTGGGTTTGGTCGCGGCGTTGCTGGTTCTGCCGTGGCTTGGTCCTGGCCAATGGTTGGCGGTGCAGGGTGATCGCTTGGACCGCCGTCGCCTGCTGGTGATCTGTGATCTGACGCGGGGCCTGGTGTTCTTGCTGATCGGCAGCCTCGACTTGCCGATTCCGGTGCTGCTCGGCCTCGTCGTCATTGCCGCCACGATCGACCCGGTGTTCGAGGCGAACCGTTCGGCGCTGATCATCGACATCGTCCCTGACGACGATTACGCCGTCGCCATCCAGACGTCCCACGCCATCAATCAGGGTTCGCAGCTCGCTGGCTTCGCCGTTGGTGGCCTGCTGGTTGCCGCTCTCGGCGCAAGTGGTGCGCTGGCTCTGAATGGGGTGACGTTCCTCCTGTCGGCGTGGCTGATGAGCCGGATCCGGGCGAGTTCTCGGGCTGAACGGTCCGGGACCAAGCCGAACCTGGCCCAGGCCTGGCAGTTCCTCGTGGGCGACCGGCTCGCTCTGGTTGCAGTGGCCGCCACATTCGTGACGGTCGGTTCGGCCATGGCGATCGAAAGCCAGGTGGCTGTGTACGGGTCCGAGGTTGCTGGTTTCAGCGGCTTGGGTATCGGCCTTCTGGCTGCGCTGGTGCCGGCTGCCACACTGTTGGCGGTCGTTTTTCTCAGCACCAACGGCGATGACAAAGCGGTGTTGATTCGCGGACTTCGGCTCGCCCTCCTCGGCTCGATTCCGGCCGGTGTCCTTCTCACTCTCGGCTCCAACCTCGCCGTGATTGCAACCGGGTATGCCCTCGTCGGCGTGGTGTTCACGTTCTCGACGGCCGCCAACATCGCCATCGGACGCCGCATCCCGGCGGGCATACGAGCAGGAACCTTCGCCGTGTTGCAGGCGCTGGTCTTCATCGCAACAAGCCTTGGTTCGGTATTGGGTGGGCTGGCCAGCGATCTCTTCGGTTCACGATCGGCCGCCGGTGGAGCCATGGTGATCTGCGCCGGGTCCTGTGTCGCGGCCGGGATCCTGCTTCACCGCGAGGGCGACGGCTCTTTTGCTCCTGACGTGGATTCGGTCGTCAGGGGCCAGGGGGCCCACTCGAATCCCGACTGATCGCGGTCTCCCGCTGATCGAGAGCCAAGGCGTTCGGACGCGAATGAGGCGAGCCGATCGGCCTCGTTGGCACGGGGTGGTGGACTCGCCTCACTCATTACTCGAGATTTGGAGATTCAGCTCCAGGATGTTCCAGCCATGATGGCCTCCTTCCTCACACACGCATGCGTGAGCAGATGAAGGTAGGTCGAATGGCCTACATGGTCAAAGCGGCGGGGTGGCTACTACCAAGATTGGTAGTGCGGGTGTGTTTCGATTCACTTTCGCCGCGGCGAGCCGACATCGAGACGGTCCTCTTTGCGATCGGACGCAGCTTGCCAGGCTCGGCGGCGGGACCGCTAGCATCGCCGACGGAGAGATGGCAGAGCGGACGATTGCGTCGGTCTTGAAAACCGTTGTGGCTTCACGGTCACCGGGGGTTCGAATCCCCCTCTCTCCGCCAAGTAACCCCGGCGGTGGCGCCTGAAGTGGCGCATCGACGGTCGAGACTTCAGCCGATCGTTCAAGTCGAAGGCCGAGGGCGATCGACTCCGCTCGCAGTTGCTTGTGGCGGTCAACGAAGGGTCTCGCTTCGATCCGGCGAACGGTCTGCCGGTCGAGTGGAT
>JBBKXQ010000184.1:0-5659 GCA_037969565.1 Acidimicrobiales bacterium
CTTCACTACCGTCGTCGGTGGAGCGGACGCCGTTCTCGGGTCTGGCTGTGTGGTCGGCGAGACAGTCGACACCACGAATGCCGGGAGTGCAGACGTACTCGATTGCCGCTGTCCCGTCGAAGTCTGGGCCGGACTGACCGTGGTCGGTGCCTCTACGACAACGTGCTGGGCCGCCCCGGCGAACAAGCCGGCGTCGACTACTGGGTCAGCCTCCTCACCACCGGCATCCCACCAGCCAACGTGCTGGCGGCCTTTGCTGACTCGCGAGAAAACATCACCAACACCCGCACCACCTACCCCCTCACCTCCACCCAATCGAAAGTGCTGCGCCTCTACCGAGCAGGCTTCGGCCGCATACCCGACCACGCCGGCTTCGACTACTGGACCAGCCTCCACAACCAAGGCACCACCCTGCAATCGTTGGCTACGTCGTTCCTCGCCTCACCCGAATCACAAACCGTGTTCGGTGCCGCACCCACCAACCTCGAATTCGTGAACAAGCTCTACAACAACGTGCTGGGCCGCTCCGGCGAAGCAGCGGGCATCGACTACTGGACCAACCTTCTCAGCAGCGGCACCCCCCGAGCCACCATCCTCGTCGCCTTCAGCGAAAGCGCCGAAAACATCGACGCCACCGGCACCACCCCTTAGAAAAAACTGCCAAACCAACGGTCTTCCGGAAGCGTCGTTCCGACCACCCTGGGTGGATTGCCTTTCGTCAAGCGGGTTTCGGCAGGCCACAATGGTCCCGTGCCATCCCAAGGCTCAAAAACGGGAGAACGAGATCAAGCGCGCCTCGTCGGTCGATCCGACGAGTTGGCCCTGCTGCGCGGATACGCCGATCTTTCCGTCGAGCAGGGAGCACAAAAGGTTCTCATCACGGGCGACGCCGGAATCGGAAAGAGCAGCCTCACCACGTCGTTCATGCGCCAATTGGCCGGCGAAGGGTGGGGCATACACGTCGGCCATTGCATCGAGTACGCCGATCGCCCAGTGCCATTCGGTCCGATCGAGCACATTCTTCGGTCACTCCTCGTCGACAATCTCGAACATCTCGACGCGACCGTCGACCTGTTCCGGGCAGACCTCGCCACGCTCCTGCCAGAGTTCCGAAGTGACACCGAACTGGTCACATCTTCGGTTGCCGACGTCGACCGCCTGTTCGGCGTGATCTCCTCAGTTCTCACCGAAGCGTCCCGCCGTCGCCCCTTCATCGTCCTCGTCGAGGACATCCATTGGGCAGACCCCGCCACTCGCGATCTTCTCACCGCCCTCGGCCACAACTTGCGAAGCGCCCGTGTTCTGCTCGTCGCTACCGCCAGGACGGGGGCCCTCGATCGAGGTCACCCGCTGCGCACGTGGATGGCTGAACGCCGCCGATTCCCCAATGTCCACGGCATCGATTTGGAGGGGCTGACCCACGAAGAACTCGGTGCGCAAGCCCTCCACATTCTCGACGAGGCTCCGAGCGATGACTTCCTCGACAACCTCCTGCAGCGAACGGGCGGGAATGCCTACTTCGCTCACGAGCTGCTGACCGCGCACCGTAATGGAGTCGATGCGCTTCCCGAGTCGCTCACCGAGTTCCTGACGAGTCGGGTCGAACAACGGAGTGACGATGAGCGTTCCGTGCTTCGGGCCCTGGCCGTGGCCGGAGGAACTGCGGGCCACCGAATGCTCGAGCGTATGGCGGAGGGCGTTGCAGTCGGACCTGTCCTGCGCTCGCTCTTCGACGCCGCCCTCGTGGTCGCCAGCGGGACCGAGTACAAGTTCCGTCACGCCCTGCTGCGTGATGCCATTCTCCAGGATGTGCTGCCCTTCGAGGCCCAAGAGCTTCATCGCCTTGCGGCCGAAGCGATCTCGAGCGATCCGAAGCGTGGCAACACGCCCAGCGGTCTCGCCAGCCTCGCTCTCCACTGGCACCGCGCCGGCGTCGCCGAGCAGACGTTGCCCACCGCGATACAGGCCGCGGAAGCGTCCGCTCGGGTCTCGGCGTTCGAGACCGCGGCCGAACTCGCATTGCAGGCGATCTCGGCCTGGGAGGAGGTGGCGGAACCCGAAGAACTCTCGGGACTACGACGGGACACGCTCTTCTTACGGGCCGCCGATTGGCTGATTCTGTCCAATCGTGGAGCGGAGGCCGTGACGCTGTTGAGCGAGGCACTCGACGGCTGGGCTCGAGAACTCCCCGGCGGACGCAAGGCATTGATCCTCGCCACGGCGTCGGCGACATTGTTTCGACAGGCCCGAACTGCCGAGGCCATCAACTTTCTCGGCCAGGCCAAGCAGATTCTCGGAGATGAGGAATCTCCCGAGGCGGCGGAGGTGCACTACATCATTGCCCGGCAAGCCATCACCGATGGACTGGCCGGACCGGCGCTGGTCGCAGCCGATCTGGCTGTCGAAATGGCAACGCGATATGGCCCCGAACCCATTCTCATCGGCGCCATGACCGTGCAGGCGTTGGCCACCGGAGCGCTGCAAACGTCGGCCGGAGGCGTGGCGATCGCGAGAGAAGCGCGCAGCCGGGCCCTCGCCGCCGGATATCCGAGCCAGGTGGCTGCCTCGTACCGGGTGGAAATGCAGATCTTCACCGTGCAAGACGGACGGACCGACGAATCGATCAGATCGCAGATCGAGGGCCTCCAGTTTGCGGCCGAGCGTTGCGGTCCCAGAATCACCGAAGAAATGCGCCACGACCTCGCCTTGGGCTACGTCGAGGCCGGCCGATTCCTCGAAGCCAAGCCATTGCTGGATCTGCTGATCAAACAACCCTCGCAAGGCCTTCGCGAGATGATGGTGCACCAGACAGCCGCGCTCAACGCCATCTGGCTACGAGAGCTGGATCAGGCCGAGGTCCACCTCGAGCGGTCGGCCTCCTTGGCCGAGAGCTACCAGTCGGCTCAGGAAACTGGTCTGCACGCCCGACTCCGGGCCGAACTCGCTCGCCACTCAGGTGCACTCGATCAGGCGCTCGACTTGATCGATCGTGCGCTGAGCCTTCAGGAGGGAAACGACAACGTCAGTTTCACCCGCGAGTCGATGCTCGAGAAGGTGAGGATCGTCAAAGCCCTCGCCAACCGGGGGCGCGCTGACGCGCCGTCACTACTCGCTGATCTGCAGCAGTCGATCGACCGCTTCGACCACGACGGCCCTGCGAACCTGGCGATGGTTTCGTTGATGCGACTGGAGCTCGGATCGATCGAAGGACCGCTCGACCTGGAACGAGCCGTGGCCTGCGCTGAACAGCTCCGCAGCTGTGGCTGGCGATACGAAGAGGCGCTCGTCCGACTCATGGTCATCGAACAACTCCAAGCAACCAGTCGGCGGCCGGCCGAGCTCGAAACCCGATTCGAAGCGGATCTCGAGACACTCCGAGGTCTGGCCACAGTCGAGGGGATGGACTGGATCGCCGCTCGAGTCGACCAGATCGCGGCGGGGGCGCACATCGGGCTTCACGTCGAAGACCGCCCCAAGATCGTCGAGAAGGTGCTGCCCCACCACCTCACCGAGCGGGAGATGGAGGTGCTCGCCCAACTCGCTCTGGGACTCACCAACAAACAGATCGGGGAGAAGCTCTACGTGAGTTCTCGTACCGTGAGCACGCATGTCTCCAACATCCTGGCCAAGCTCGGCGTTGCGAATCGGGCCGGAGCCGGCGCCGCCTACCACCGCCTCGCCCTGGACGAACCCGGCGTGATCGACCTTCGGGACCCTTGAAGCCGAGCACCTGTCAGCTCGCCCAACTGGGTTGGTGCTCGGACGGAAGCGGTGCGAGGCTGCGCACTTGAGTTCGCGTCTCGTCCTCGTCACCGTCTTTGTCGTCGCGCTGTTGATCGGCGGCAATTTCACCGCACTCAAGTTCGCTCTCGAACACACCACGCCGCTCCTCATGGCCAGCATGAGAACCGTTGTCGGCGGAAGCTTCCTCCTGGGTTTCGCCCTTCTGCGTGGTGAGAAACTTCCCCGCCGCCTCGATGATCTCGGCCGAATCTTCGTGGTGTCGTTCAGTATCACGACCGTGTCGAGTGGGCTGCTGCTCATCGGAGTGAGCCGAGTGCCGGCCGGGGTGGCATCACTGGTTTCGAGCACGATGCCGCTCTTCACCGCCGCACTGAGCGTTCTGCTGATCGGAGCCCGGATCAACCGGCTGGGTTTGATCGGCATGGGTGTCGGTTTCTGCGGAACGGTCGTGTTGGCCTCCTCGTCGTTGTCAGGGGACTCTCAGGCTCTGGGCATCCTCGCTCTTGTCGTCTCCGCCCTTGCTTGGGCGTTCGGCACCGTCTTCATGAAATGGAAAGACCTCAGCCGGGTGACGCCGGTGATGCTGGTCGGTGTGCAACTCATCATGTCGGCGGTGGTGCTGGTGCCCTTTGCCCTGGTCGTCGAGGGGACAGCTCGAACGGATTGGTCGCTCGGCCTGTTCGTACCCTTGGCTTATGCCGCCATCCCGGCCAATGCGGTGACGTTCGCGCTGATGGCAACGGTTGTTCGCAGGGCGACACCCACGCAGGCGTCGGCCACGGCCTATCTCAACCCGGTGTTCGGTGTGTTCTTCGGCTGGATCATTCGAGGCGAAGTGCTGGGCTTCCTCGAATTGGCCGGCGGACTCTTCGTGATTGCCGGGGTGTATCTGCTGGTCACATCGACGGCCCGAGCAGTTCCTCGGCAGCTCGATTCACACGTCGCCGGATCGCCGGAACTCGAGCACCCAACGCACCATGACGACGGTCGCCACCACCAACCAGGGCCAGGGGGACGACAGTAGCGAGATGACCTGTTCGGTGCCGCCCGCTGTCCGCTCGTAGGAACGCCCGAGCCACGTGAGGAAGGCGACGACAGCCGCGATCACAGCGACGGCCAGGCCGGTGTAAACCGCACTCGTCGCAACTGCACGTCGGGCTGCTGCCTTGTTCACTTTCGAACCGCCGAGGACGACCTCGCCGACGGCAACCGCCGTGGAACCCAGCATGAACCCGATGAACACCCGTTCTCGAATGTTGCGGTCCTTCCACACTCGCGTCAGGCCCAGGCCCTCCACGCCTCCCGCTGCGACTCTATGGAAGAGCACCTCGGCCGAACTCGTGAAGGTGGACAGGGCGGCGAGTGCCGTGAAACCGGACATGGTCTGCTGAACCGCGGTGAAGAGGAAACCGACAATGGGTAGGAGATAGATGCTGTTGCTTCCCGGGTTGTCATCGAGGATGTTGGCCAGAATCCAGGGAGTGACCGTTTCGTTCCCAGGCCCCCACTCATAGACCAACCACGCAACCGCGGCCGCGAGCAACAACCACTGCCGCAGGGAGGCGCGGGCGAAGTCGTGACCGAGGGCTTGACGAAGAGTCGTGGCTCCGGGCAGGCCCGGTTCGGCGGGAATCTCAGCGGGCATGTGGTCGAACCGTCGAGCCTTCCGGGGAGTGGCGGCGAGATCGCCGACCCTCCGGAATCTACGTCATGACGTACGTGAGCCCAATACGTCATTTGACGGATCCGCTCCCCCGAGCGATGCCTCATAGTGAATCTCAGAACGAAGCGAGCAGCCGGCCCGCAACTCGAAAATGGGAGAATCAAATGATCAAAGTAACGGGAGCCGAATGGGGAGCAAACCGGGGCGCCGAGTGGGGAGCAAGCTGGGGCGCCGAATGGTGACCATCGCTTC
>JBBKXQ010000185.1:0-14885 GCA_037969565.1 Acidimicrobiales bacterium
GTCCGGGGGTGGGGGAGCGGCACCGGTGAGATTCAGGAACGCCGCCTCGAGGGTGGCCCGTTCCGATCGCAGTCCCGACAAGTAGTGACCCGATGCCGCCAAAACCTTGGTGACCTCGCTCGAGCGGTCGGCGGCGATTTCCACGACCAGTTCGCCGGGTGCGGGCCGAGGACGGGCCACGATGTTGGCTGACGCCAAGATCGCGATGGCCGCATCACGGTTCTCGATCGTGGCAACAACCTGGTCAGCTCCGGCAAAGGAACGGATGTGATCGAGGGGTCCGGTTTCGATGAGTCGACCTCGGTGGATGATCGTGACCTCGTCGCAGACCTGTTCGATTTCGGCCAACTGATGACTCGAAACGAGCACCGCCTTGTCCTGCGTGGCGATGTCTCGAATCAGCAACCGCATGTCGGCGATACCTGCGGGGTCGAGTCCGTTGGCCGGCTCGTCGAGAATCAGGAGATCCGGATCCTTGAGGAGTGCGCCGGCGATCGCCAAACGCTGCTTCATCCCGAGCGAATACGAATCGAACGAGTCGCCCTCGCGATCTCGGAGACCGACGATCTCCAGAACTCGATCGACCTCGGAATACGGCAGGCCGGCCAGATCGGCCAACAGCGAAAGATTTCGCCGACCGGAGAAGTTCGGGAACATCTTCGGGTTCTCGACGATCGCCCCGACCCTCGGAGCGGCCTTGTAGAACTCGGTGACGGCGTCGATGCCGAACACCCGGGCCCCACCCGACGTTGGTCGCACAAGGCCGAGCAAGCAACGGATGGTCGTTGTCTTGCCCGACCCGTTGGGACCCAGAAATCCGTGAACCGTTCCCGGAAAACCCAGCGTCAGATCGAGGCCCTCCACCGCGACGACATCGTCGCCCCTCCTCCGCGAATAGACCTTCCTCAGTCCCTGAGTCTCGATGATGGCAGCCACCGACGGATCGTAGAGCAGGTTCTTACTCGCTCCGGGTCTCATCCAACGAGCCGGGGGTTCCCCTCAGGGTCGGACCAGGGTCATCCGGTATCAGGTTCAGGGTGATCCCGCATAGGCGCGTCCGCCGATCGAGATGACCCTGGGAAAGAGCTGATTCAACACCAGCGCACCCCGATCCCACAAGGAATGACCATGCCTCTCGACCTCATCGAAACCGCACCTCTGCCTATCCCGAGAACGATCAGTGCCGCCAGCGCTCGGGGTGTCGTCAAGAGCTACCGCACGGGTGACACCGAAGTTCGTGCTCTCGACGGAGTCGACATCGACTTCGCCCAGGGAGCATTCACCGCCATCATGGGCCCGTCGGGCTCGGGGAAGTCGACCCTCATGCACAGCGTTGCCGGACTCGACGACCTCACCGAAGGAAGCGTCTTCATCGGTGAGACCAATCTCACGCAACTCTCCGAAAAGCGGCGAACCCAGATTCGGCGAGACGAGATCGGCTTCATCTTTCAAGGATTCAATCTCGTTCCCACCCTCACCGCCCTCGAGAACATCACACTGCCGCTGACCCTGGCCGGCAAACAGCCCGAGAAGGACTGGCTCGACTTGATCGTCGCCACAGTTGGACTTGCCGACCGATTGAACCACCGACCCGATCAGCTCTCCGGTGGTCAGCGGCAGCGGGTTGCCGTAGCCCGGGCACTCGTCACCCGACCAACGGTGATCTTCGCCGATGAGCCGACGGGCAACCTCGACTCCAAAGCCGGAAACGAGATTCTGCAGTTCATGCGGGACGCGGTCGATCGCATGGGTCAAACCATCGTGATGGTCACCCACGACCCAGCCGCAGCGGCCTACGCCGACCGGGCGGTCTTCCTGGAAGACGGCCGAATCGTCGGCGAGTTGCTGACGCCAACGGCCGACTCGGTTCTCGAGCACATGAAGCGGACCGGTGTTTGAGATGATCCGCCTCACGCTCCGCAACCTCAATGCCAACAAGATTCGTTTGGCCCTCACCACCTTCGCCATCGTCCTCGGCGTGAGTTTCGTCGTTTCGTCATTCGTTCTCACCGACGGCCTCCGGCAGAGCTTCGGCTCGCTCTCCCAGGAAATTGTGGGAACCACCGACCTCGAGGTGCGCCCCGTTTCCGATTTCGGTTCGCCCAAGCCCCTCGACGCATCAGTCGAGCAGCTCATCGGCAACGTGGACGGTGTTTCGAACGCCGTCGGCCAGGTGGTCAGCGACAACATCCAGCCCATCAAGGCGGACGGGACACCGGTCACCACCGCAGGGCCGCCCCTGTTCGGCTTTTCCTGGGTTGATGACCCAGCCCTCAGCAGTTTCACCCTGATGGATGGTCGGGCTCCTGTGGCCGGTCTGGAGTTCACGATCGATGAGACATCAGCCATCGACGGCGGTTTCGTCATCGGCGACTCCTACGGAATGATCACGCCAACGGGCCGAGCCGAGCTCACCTTGGTCGGCATCACTCGGTTCGGCGAGGCCAACGACACGCTCGGCGCCGTTTTGACGCAGTTTCCTCTCGAAACCGCCAGACAACTCTTCGAGGTGGAGGGGCAATTCGACACAGTGCTGGTCAGGTTCGATTCTGACGCTGATCCTGCGGCCGTCCAGGCTTCCATCCAAGCCCTGCTTCCCGCCGGCGCCGAAACCTTGAATCGCACGGCACTCGTCGATGACGTCAATGCCGACTTCGATCAAGGGATCGACATCATCAACAACGCCCTGCTGGGATTCGCCGTTGTCGCCCTCTTCGTCTCGATCTTCATCATCGCCAATACCTTTGCCATCGTCTTCGGACAGCGAACGAAGGAACTCGCCTTGCTCCGAGCCATCGGTGCCAGCGGATCCCAGGTGAGGAAGTCGACGATGGCCGAATCCTTCATCGTCGGGCTCGTTGCGTCCGGGCTCGGTATTGCCGGCGGTCTCGGACTTGCGGCCGGGCTCACGGCCCTGTTCGATGCGCTGGGCGCAGGCCTCCCGGACTCGCCGCTCACGCTGGCCCCGCGGACAGTCGTCATCGCACTGATCGTCGGAGTCGGGGTCACGATGGCGTCAGCGTTCGGACCGGCTCGGCGTGCTTCTCGGATCGCGCCGATCGCCGCCATCCAGGACAGCGTCGACGCCCCTCGCCAGACGGATCGACGTCGGACCATCACCGGCGCCGGTCTGATGGGCGTCGGCTTGGCGGTCGGCGGCGCCGGCCTCTTCGGGTCGATCGATTCGACGCCACTCCTACTCGCCGCACTCGCCGGCGGAGCCGTCTTGGTGTTCCTCGGTCTGACCCTGATGGCGGCGACTGCGGCTCGACCCGTCATCTCCCTTCTGGGGCTGCCACTACGAGCGCTTGGAACCGCCGGTCGCTTGTCGACCCGGAACGCCACCAGGAATCCACGACGGACGGCCAGCACGGCAGCGTCGTTGATGATCGGTCTGGCCTTGGTCACCATGGCACTGGTCGTCGGTGAATCGCTCAAGCAAGGAATCTCGGAAACGCTCGAGAGTTCAGTCCGAGCCGATTTCGTCAGTAGCTCGAACAATCCGATCACTCCCTCGGTCATCACCGAGTTGGGCGCATCCAGCGCCTTCGACGCCGTGGCCGGCTACCGATACGACGAGGTCAAGATCCTCGACGAGGTTCGTGGCGTCATTGGTTCCGACCTCGAAGCGACGGACAAGCTCTTCGACCTCGACGTGACATCGGGAGCGCTGACCAACCGACCCGACACCGTTGCCGTGTTTGCCGATGAGGCGATCGAGCAGGGGCTCGCCGTCGGCGACCAGATCAACGTCGAGTTCCCCACAGGAGCGACGGACACCCTGACCGTCAGCGCAATCTTTGCTTCGAACGCCATCATCGACGAGGACTACCTCATCAGCTCGGAAGGGTGGACCGATCGCTTCGGCATCGCGTTCGAGACGTGGGCCGCAGCGCTCGTCAGTGAGGACGCAACGACGACGCAAGCGCTCACGGCGATCGCGTCGCTACAGGAGAAGTACCCGCAAGTGACCTTCGAAAGCCAAGCCGAGCTCCAAGCCTCGATCGCAGCCGAAATCGACCAGATGCTCGTTGCCATCAATGCTCTACTGGTGTTGGCCATCGTCATCGCCTTGATCGGCATCGCCAACACGTTGGCTCTCTCGGTGTTCGAGCGGACTCGGGAGCTCGGTTTGCTTCGAGCGGTAGGAATGACTCGGCGACAAACGCGCCGGATGATCCGATGGGAGGCCGTGCAGGTCTCCCTGTTCGGTTCCGTGCTCGGAATAGGGGCCGGTCTGGTATTCGGTTGGGGTGTCGTGACGGCCTTGCCGGACGCCCTACTCACGAGTCTTTCCGTGCCAGTAGGTCGGATCTCCGTACTCGTCGCCGTGTGCGCCTTCAGTGGACTGCTTGCCGCGGCCCTTCCCGCTCGACGGGCGGCCCGCCTCGATGTGCTCGCCGCGATCAATCACGCCTGAATCGGGCACCGATTGTTGCCGGGCCAGCGCCGCCCTACCAAGGCGAGTATCCGCGTCGTGGGTGAAGGAGCTCATGGCGATCAAGACGGGATGGGAACCGTGACGACGGTAGTGCATCAACACACCACTCGGATCCACCGAGCATGTCAAGGAAGACTCATGGTCTCGATGAAGCACCCAGGCAATCAGCGATTCAAGACGTCGCTCCGCACCGCAGTTGCAATCGCGGTGGTCGCCACCTCGGCCCTGACCGCGCTTCCCGCTGGGGCGGCCAAAGGCGGCAAGACCACAACGTCGAGCGAGTCGTCCGTCTCCCTGGACTGCGCCACCACCGCGGGTTACTCCGACAAAGGCACGACCGGTTCGATGTACAACGTGAGCCGCATGATCGGAGCAGACCTGGCCTGGGCGAGGGGCTTCACGGGGGCCGGCATCGATGTTGCCCTGATCGACACCGGCACGGTTCCCGTGACCGGCCTCGGCAACGGCAAGGTCATCGACGGGCCCGACCTGTCCTTCGACTCGCCCATCCCAGCGTTGCGCAGCCGCGACACGTTCGGACATGGCACGCACATGGCCGGAATCATCGCCGGCAACGATGTGGACCGGAAATGGGAGGAACTCGAGGCCGGCGAGTTCCAGGGGGTCGCTCCCGACGCTCGAATCGTCAACGTGAAGGTGGCCGACAGCACCGGAGCCGTCGACGTTTCGCAGATCATCGCCGGGTGGTCTGGGACTTCGTGGTCGGGCTCCTCGTGGTCGTGACCGGAGTTTCCGTATCTCCTGGGACACGACCGACCCTTGTCGGTTGATCGAGCTCGATGATCGCAGCCACCGACGGATTCTCGGTGGCTGCGATCTCGGTTTGGTGTCTAGCCTCTCGACCATGGCAATTCTCGTGCTCAACGGTCCCAATCTGAATCTGCTCGGGACGCGCGAGCCGGAGGTCTACGGCACTGCCACTCTCGACGACATTGTCGCCGGGCTGCGCAACCAGGTTGCCGACCGAGGAATCGAACTCCGAGATGTGCAATCGAACTCCGAAGGCGACCTGGTCGATGCACTGCACGAAGCCCGATTGTGGGCCGATGGCGTGATCTTCAACCCCGGCGCTTACAGCCACACGAGCATCGCGCTGCGAGACGCCATCGCTTCGATCGACATCCCGGTCGTCGAAGTCCATCTGTCGAATGTCCACGCTCGGGAAGAGTTTCGTCATACATCGATGATCACGGCCGTCTGCCTGGGGGTCGTAGCGGGTTTCGGAAGCGACGGCTACGGGGCCGCTCTCGAGCTACTGCTGAAGTGCTGAGCCGGTACCTTCACTGCGCCTCATACGGCCTGCGGCCCGGAGACATCAATAGTTCGTTGTTTCGTGCCGATGCTTGATCCGTGGAACGTCCACCCGAGCACAGTCGCGCTGCGTCCCGAACCAAGTTCGTGTCGCGAACTGACGCTGGGTCGCGAACTGACGCCGACCTCGCCGGACGCAAGCTCTCCGAGCAGCACAACGCTCGCTCATCGGTCGCTGGGTCGGTGTACGAGCCGACGTTCGACGCAGTTCTCGCCTTGGCCAAAGAGGGGTGTCGGTCCGCCTTCGAGGAGTTCTTCGTTGCGCTGAACCGTCCGCTTCACGCCTTTTGCCTGGCCCGCGGCTCCACCGACGGCGAGGGGACGGTGAACGAGGTGTTCTTGAAGGTCTTCAAGAACGTCCGCCACTTCAACGGAACCGAAGACCAGTTTCGAAGCTGGGTGTTCACCATTGCCCGCAATCAACTCATCGATGACGGACGAAGGGCGCAACGACGACCCGTCGAATCCGGAATCGGTGGCCACGACGACTGGGTGGGCGGCAACGTCGAAGCCGAAGCCATCGACCAGCTTGGAAACGAATGGCTTCATGACCAACTTTCGATTCTCACGAGCGACCAGCGGGACGTGCTACTCCTTCGGATCGTGTCCGATCTGACCGTCGAGGCGACGGCTGAGGTGATGGGCAAAGAACCGGGAGCGATCAAAGCGCTGCAGCGACGAGCGCTGCGGGCCCTTCACCGCCACATGACGAACGGACCCGCACCCCTATGAGCCATTCCGACGTTTCTGCAGGTGAGATGGACGATTCAGGATGGAGCGATGCTCAGCTCGACGCACTCCTCGACGGAGGCGACGTCTTCGGCGCCTCGGGCGGTCTGTCGTCGACGGTCATGGCGATCCGGCGGTTGACAGCCGAGACGTCCGAGGTGGCTCCCTCGACGGCGGTGTCTGCGTTTCTGGCCGGCATTACACCCGTCGTCGATCTCACGGACTCGACAGGTCGAGCGAACCCTGGCCCGCGACGTCGACTCCGCGTCGTGGCCGCCTCTAGCGCATTCGTTGGCACGATCGGCGGCAAGATCCTGCTGGGTGCAGCCATGGCGGCGGCGGCCGTCGGGGGAGCCCACGCCACCGAAGTCATCGACGTTCCTGGACTGCCGCATATGGGTCACATGGAATCGGGCTCGGACGTGGAGTCACCGGGCACGACATTGGCGGCCCCTCCCGGCCCCTCTACAACCGCCGCATCGGCGGCACCGATCGACTCCTCCGCACGGATCGATTCCGACTCGAACGCACCAGGCTCAGGGAGCGCTGCGGATCCGGGAAAGGCCGAGCCCCCTGGCAAGAAGGATCCGGACGAGGTTCGCAACTGCGAGTTCGGTCGCGAGCAGCGCAGCAACACCACCACTCGACCCGATCTCCGCTCCCAGCCATCGTCCGAGACCAATGTCGGATCAGAACTCTGTCCGATCAAGAGCGACAAATCCAAACCGAGCCCAACGACCGAAAGCGACCCATCGACGAGTGAATCCAAGGGTGAGGCCAAGGACGACAAGTCGGAGAAGACCGACAAGGGACCCGACGAATCCGGGACGGCTGATGATGCCGACGACGAGCAGCAACCGGTGACGGAGAACCAGGACAACGACGAGGACGACAAACTGTCCACCAAGAAGGAAGATTCCGACTGAGACGGGGCCGGTCGGTGAGCGAGCATGCCCAAGGAGTGTGGGTGACCCGACCCAAATCGGAACAAATCCGATCAGAGGCCGTATCCATGGCCCGGTCGCCGGCGTTCTACCCAACAGAACCGCACAAGGGCGAGCAAGGGCGAGCCAGAGCGGAACAACATCGCACCACGCCGACCCACACCACGGGTTGGTGTGGTCATATCGGGGGTCGAGTCTCGCGTCTGCTGCCATCCATCCGCCGCCTCGGATGGCAACAGGGGGCTCGGCCCTCAACCCCACGCCGGCGGTTCCTGGTCGACTAGCGTCGGCCCGTGAACCCAGAGACGCTCGACCTCATCATCCGGGATGCGGGGCTCGTGGTCACGCAGGATTCCGAACTCGGTGAAGTCAGAGACGCGTGGATCGGCGTGAGTGACGGCCTGATCGCGGCCGTGGGAAGCGGCCAACCTCCGTCGGCCACCCGAACCCTCTCGGCCCATGGCGGGCTCGTGACGCCGGGGCTCATCAACACTCATCACCACCTGTTCCAGAACCTCACGCGGGCCTATCCGCCGATGACGAGTGCGCCTTTGTTCGGCTGGCTCGAGGGCCTCTATCCCCTCTGGAGCGCGGCGCTCGACGAGGAGGCGTCATATGTTTCGGCCTGGGTCGGTCTGGCCGAATTGGCGCTCAGCGGGTGCACGACCTCGAGTGATCACCTCTATCTGCATCCGGCCGGCGGAGGAGACCTGATCGCGGCGGAGATTCAAGCCGCCCAAGACCTCGGTCTTCGTTTCCACCCGACTCACGGTTCGATGAGCCTCTCGGAGAAAGATGGAGGACTCCCCCCGGATCATGCCGTGAGCGACGAGCAACACATCCTCGCCGAATCCGAACGACTCGTTGCCACTCACCACGATCGCTCCTTCGGTGCCATGACCCGAATTGCACTCGCTCCGTGTTCTCCTTTCACCGTCAGTCCCGGGCTGATGCGCTCCACCGCAGAGCTGGCCGAAAGGCTCAACGTGCGACTGCATACGCACCTGGCCGAGAACGAGCAGGACGACGAGTTCTCGATGACCACCTTCGGCCGCCGCTGCATCGATCAGTTCGAAGAGGTGGGGTGGATGAGCGACCGCAGCTGGGTGGCCCATTGTGTCCGGCCCGAACCCAACGAAATCCTCCGACTGGGTGCGGCCGGCGTGGGTGTGGCCCATTGCCCCAGCTCCAACCTGATCCTGTCATCCGGAATCGCACCCATCGTCGACCTACTCGCGGCGGGTTGCCCGGTGGGCCTTGGTGTCGACGGCTCATCTTCGGCCGACGCCGGATCACTTTGGCTCGAGGCCCGACAAGCCATGTTGCTCGGGAAACTGCGCAACGGTGCCGGTGCCATGAGCGCCCGCGACGCGTTGGCGATGGCCACCACCGGGGGCGCCGCCTGCCTGGGGCGGCAAGGTGAACTCGGGCTGATCCGGCCGGGATCAGTGGCAGATCTGGCCGTGTGGCGGCTCGAGGGACCATCATTCGCCGGCGTTCGACATGATCTGGTCGAAGGTTGGCTTCGTTGCGGGCCATTCAGTGCGTTTCACACGATCGTCAATGGCGTGCCGGTGGTCGAGTCGGGACAACTCGTTTCGACCCGACTCGAAGAGATGTTGCGCACTCACGCCGAGGTCAGCTCCCGGTTCCAGCCCTGAACCGCGTCGGCGACCGGGGTGCGCCTGGTTCTTCTTTGGCCACCAGCTCGCCAACGCCTACGGTGCGACCATGACAATCGACGGTGAGTACGAGCCCAGCAAGTGGGACTGGGTCAAGGATCAAGTGGAACGGTACGAAGCCTCGGGAGGCACTGAAGCCAACACCCTCCGGGACACCGGACTCCCGATCATCGTGTTCAGCTGCAAGGGATCCAGGAGCGGCAAGGTCCGCAAGGTTCCGCTGATGAAGGTGGAGCACGACGGCGAATACGCGCTGGTGGCGTCGAAAGGAGGCGCCCCCGAACATCCGGGTTGGTACCACAACCTCGTCGCCGATCCGAACATCATGATGCAGGACGGACCCGAGCCGTATCCCGCAGTGGTGCGCGTGGTATCTGGCTCTGAGCGCCAAGGATGGTGGGAGCGGGCCGTGGCGGCCTATCCGCCCTACGCCGAATACCAGGAGAAGACCGATCGGGAGATCCCGGTTTTCGTCACCAGTCGCCGCTGACGGCCTGGGCAACAAGGGACTCGAGGTCGCCCAGCGCCCCCGGGAGCGAGTGGCCGTCTTTGCGCCACTCGTTTCTTTCGAGTTGGGCGAGCAGGTTGGCGCTGACGGTCGGCGAATGCCGGAGCGTGGCCGCAACGTCGGGTGCTGCGTGGGAGAGATCGAGGTTCTGCAGCATGACCACGTCGGCGACGACGGCTTTCGGGATTTGTTCTGTGCCGCTGATGGGGGAGTCGATCATGGCGGCGAGGTCGGTTGGGCAGTGCATCCAATCGGCGCCGAGTCGGGAGCTGGCGGCAGCCGCGATGTGGCCGATTTCGTGGTCGCCGAGAGACAGGATGGTTGCCGACGAGTCGATCTTTGCGTCGAACAACAGCGCATCGAGGCGCTGTCTCTCGATCTCGTCGTTGCGACTTGGTCCCGGTGGTAGCTCGATGGTCAAGTCGGCGGCCGGAACGCTGGCCCGAAACAGCTCCGAGGTGTCTCCACTCGTGATCAGGACGAGCTGGCCCTTGATCTCGGTGAGCTCCCGAACGCACGGCAAAACTGCGGCGCCGATCAGATAGTCGTAGCTGCCGGCTGGGCCGGTGATCTCGATCCGCCGGGGACGAGTTCGGCTCAACGTCACGAGGTCGTCAGCCACGGATTCAGGTGAGCGGGCTTCGGTGGTCAACTGGGCGAAGCGTCGATACTCGGCCTCCCGCGACGTGAGCAGTTCGAGCACCCGTCGGCGGGGATCGGGTCCGGCGAGCAAGGGGCGGTCGGTCGCCTGTGGCCCGGATGTGACTCGCTCGAGGATCGCGTCAGGGCTGGCAACGAGGCAGAACACCCGCCCATTTCGTGAGAGTGAACGCACGTTGACGGGATCGAGCATCATTCGGCCACCCGTGGAAATCACCCGTCGCCGACGATCGGCGACCTCAGCCGCGACCGCACGCTCGATCCGACGGAAACCTTCCTCGCCTTGCTGTCGAAAGATCTCCGGTATCGCACCGTGTTCGTCTTCGATGATTGCGTCGGTGTCGATGAACTCGAAGGCCAGGCGCTCGGCGAGCATTCGGCCGACGGTGGATTTGCCGGTACCCATGAAGCCGGTGAGGACCACATTGCGTTCGTCTTCGTCGGCCAGATCGCGGGATGCCACGCCGACAGGTTAGGCCGATCGTCGATGATGCTGAGTGGCTCACCGCTGCGCAGGGGACTGACGATCGAGCTGCCGTTCCAGCTGATCGAGCGCCTCGTAACAGGGGAGCACGCTGTGCACGCTCGAGTTGGGCTCCCGGCCTTCCCGAATGGCGGCGATGAACTCGCGGTCTTGCAGCTCGATGCCGTTCATCGACTCGTCGACATTGGAGACATCGATGACCTCATCGTTGCCTGTGCTCAAGGCGTCGTAGCGAGCGACGTAGGTGCCGGTGTCGCCGATGTACCGAAAGAAGGTGCCGAAGGGTCCGTCGTTGTTGAACGAGAGGGACAACGTACAGATGGCGCCGGTGTCGACCGCGAGTTGAATCGACATGTCCATGGCGATGCCGAGCTCAGGATGAACCGGCCCCTGGACTGCGTTGGCCTGCACGATGGTGCCGCCGGTCTGATACAGGAACAAGTCGACGGTGTGCGCAGCGTGGTGCCAGAGAAGATGATCTGTCCAGCTGCGGGCCTCACCGAGGGCGTTGGTGTTGGTGCGGCGGAAGAAGTACGTCTGCACATCCATCTGTTGGATGTTGAATTCACCGGCGGCGACCTTTCCGTGCACCCACTGATGGCTCGGGTTGAAGCGGCGGGTGTGTCCACACATGGCAACCAGGCCGGTTTCGGCTTGCTTGTCGGCCACGCGCCGAGCGTCGGCCACGTTGTCGGCGAGGGGAATCTCGATCTCGACGTGTTTCCCGGCGTCGAGGCAGGCGATGGCCTGAGCCGCGTGCATCTGCGTCGGGGTGCAGAGGATCACAGCGTCGACGTCGGCCCGTTCGAGGGAGTCGGCGAGGTCGGTGGTGACGTGCCCGATCCCATAGTCGTCAGCGACTTTTTGGGTCTTCTCGAGATCGCGGCCGACCAGTGAGACGACTTCCACTCCTTCGATGTTGCGAAGCCCGTCGAGGTGTTTGACACCGAAGGCGCCAGCGCCGGCGAGGGCAATACGAATGGTCATGGAGTCTCCTCGAGAATGAGATGCCCGACGGCCGTGTTGCTCGCAGGCACGTGATAGAAGCGATGTTCGACCGTGGGAGCCGGTCCGCCGGCCAGATCGGCCATCGCCCCGCGAGCGATCAACCACATCACCAGTTCGATGCCTTCGGACCCGGCCTCACGGACGTAATCGATGTGGGGTTTCGCAGCCAGATTCACCGGATCGGCGATCAGTTCATCGAGGAAGGCGTTGTCGAATTCGCGGTTGATCAGGCCGGCTCGGGGCCCCTGGAGTTGGTGGCTCATGCCACCCGTGCCCCAGATCTGGACATTGAGCGGTTCGTCGTATGACTCGAGGGCCACCCGGATTGCCTTGCCGAGATCAAGGCACCGTCGGCCTGACGGAACCGGATAGTGAACGACGTTGACGGCGATCGGGATGACCGGGCAGGGCCATGCGTCGGGCTGGCCGAACATGAGCGACAGCGGCACGGTGAGTCCATGATCGACGTCGAGTTTGTTGACGATCGTCAAATCGAAATCTTGCTGGATCACCGACTGTGCAATGTGGGAGGCGAGGTCGGGATGTCCGACCACCGGTGGGACCGGTCGGGGCCCCCATCCCTCGTCGGCCACGGCGTAGTCGGCGGCGGTGCCGATGGCGAAGGTGGGAATCATCTCGAGGCTGAACGACGTGGCGTGGTCGTTGAAAACCAGCACGATCACGTCGGGCGTGTTTTCGGCCATCCACGCCTTCGAGTGTTCGTAACCCTCGAACAGCGGCTTCCAGTACGGCTCGTCCGACTTACCGAGATCGATGGCCGCCCCAATTGCCGGCACGTGGGAGGTGAACACGGCGGAATGGACGTGGGCCATCAGCGAACCCCGGTTTCATTCGTGGCATCAGGACCGCGGGCATCCCACTCGGATTGATACCGATTGCCTTCGACCGAACGGCCGCCGCTGATCATCATGTCTCGGTAGTCGTCCTCGCTCATGCCTGTCATCGAGCCGGCCATCTGTTGGAAACTCTTTCCGTCGGTGGCCCCGATCTTGGCCAGGAAATAGATGTTGCCGCCCAAGCTGATCATTTGATTCATGTCACGGTCGAGCACGGCCTGTTTTTGAGCTTCGGTCATCGCCCATTCGTCGAGGTATGCCCGTTCGTTGCGTTTGAACCGTTCCCGATTGTCGGGTTTCATCAACGACATGCAGAACTGGTTCAGCCAGTAGCCCTTTCGGGATTGCGCAGCGTCGAACACGGTGGTGCCCGGAACATCGAGGTAAGGCTTGTCCAACGGCATTGCGGCTCCATTTCTGATCGGTCAAGGTGGCGAATTCGGACCGGCTAGATCTCGACACCGAGATCTTGCCAATGACGCAACGTCTCGACGACCGACTCGAGGTGCTCCCACATGGCGCCGCGGGCCGCGTCGGGATCTCCGGACACCACTGCGGCGATGATCCGTTCGTGCTGCGGCAGTGATTCAGTTGCTCTTCCTGGCAGGAGAGCCAGTCGGAATTGATGGTGTGAGGAACGGGCCCGAAGATTGGCGACCAGTTCCGAGGCGATCGGGTGGCCGCTCATCTCGCGGAGCCGCCGATGCAAGCGACGGTTCAGGTCGGAATAGTCGCTGAAGCTCTCGGCCTCCACGGCGAGCCGCATCTTGGTGCCGATGGCCAGCAGCTCATGGCGGTCGGCTTCGGTGGCGTTGGTGGCGGCGCACGCCGCGATGAGGCTCTCGAGCGCCTGCCGGGCCTCATTGAGCTGAATGGCTTCCACGACCGGAACTCGGCGAACCGTGGCCCCTCGATTTGCGCTCCGTTCGACGAGTCCTTCGGAGTCCAGCTCGACGAGCGCAGAGCGGACGGCGGCTCGTCCGACCCCGTACCGTTCCGTGAGCTGGAGTTCGACCAACCGGGCGCCGGGAGCGAAAACACCGTCCAGAATGTCGGCCCTCAAGCGACCGGTGATCAGCTCGTGAATCGCCACGGCGACACCCTACGCAGACCCTGTGGAATTGTCGACAATCGGGGTGGCGGGCATCAGCTGCTCGGCCGCGAGCCAACCAGACTCCTCATTTTTCGCAACCCCGATCACCCGACGGTGGCGTCTGCTCACCCAGGTCGGCCCAGGTTCTCGAGGTCGGTCAGTCCGCCGGTTTCACCTGGATGGGGATCCCATTCCCGTATGTGGTGGGCTTGGCACCAACTGACCGGCCGGTCACACCCGTCCCATCCGCAACTGGAGTAGATGGCTTTGAGGGCGGCCCATTGCCCGTCGGTAGCGGTGCGGGCACTTCGACCGACATCGATCGGGACACCCCGCTTGTCGATTACCACCTTGCGGATTACTGCGTCGCAGCAGAACCGGTCGACTTTTTTCTCACCCGGCCCGTGAACGAGGATCACGTTCACGGGGAAAGCGTTTCGGCCCCCGGGGCCGAAAGGCGGTAAGTGACGAGGCCGCTAGGCCGAGGAACGGCGTGACATGGGCTCGGCCTTGACGGCCATTGCCGTGGGACACCAAGGCCAGCAGCGCTTCGAGGGCCAGAGCGGAGTTCTTCTTGGTGGGGGTGCCGTCATCGCTTGCTCTGTTGGCCAGGGCGGACACTTCACGCTCGATAGCGCCAGTGAGCACGGCGTAGCGCTCGGCATCGAGGCTGGCGTGGGTCTGGCCTATGCCGTCTTTGTCGATCCAGTATTTGAACTCGGAGCGAGCTCGTTGCTGGAGGGCCCGACTCAGGCCGTGATCGTCACGAATCCGATCAACCTGGCGGCGAAGGTGACGGTTGAACGTATCAACCGGCATCCGCCCAGCGGCCTCCACCAAGCCGTCCTGCAAACCTGCCAGCGCCTCCCGAGTGGGTTCATCCAACGAACGGGCCGTGCGAGCGATGGCGTCGAGATGCTCAGCACCCACCAGACCGTCAGACAGCGCCGACCCGAGCGAAGGCATGGTGTCGACCACGTCGGCCCGGGCTGCTTCCTTCCGAGCGGTCCCGGCCGAGACATCACCAACACCGAGCAACACGGCCCCCGCATCAGCCCCCGTGCCGGCGGCGGCCAGCTGGTTGGCCCGTTGCCCGATCCTCAACTTCACCGAAGCCAACACCCGCTCGGCTACCCGCATCTCGGCG